>WRDS01000007.1 GCA_009779675.1 Coriobacteriia bacterium | reverse complement strand
GTGGTGTCAAGGTCGTCGGCGAAGCCGGAAACGTCGTCGAGGCAACGCGGCTCATAAAGACGGTTCCGTGCGATGTGATCTTTCTCGATATCCACATGCCCGGGTTTTCCGGTGTCCAGCTTGCCGAGGCACTCCTCGCGCACGCCCGCCCGCCGGCGATTGTCTTCGTGACCGCCCATTCTGAGCACGCGGTGAAAGCGTTTGAAGTCAGGGCGACCGACTACCTCGTAAAACCGGTCGAGCTTGACCGCCTCAAGCAAGCGGTCTCGCGTTTGGTGCCTGTTGCCGAACAGGGATCTGCGAAAGCCGAGCGCATTTCGGTCGAAAAAGCCGGCAAGAAGCTGTTGATCAATGCTGAGGACATCTTCTATATCATGTCAAAGGATGACTACAGCTATCTGCTCACCCGTTTTGGCCGGTATCTTTCGACGATGTCTTTGGCGAGTCTCGAGGCCAAGCTGGAGGCATCGGGGTTTTTCCGTACGCATCGGCGGTACCTGGTAAACCTTACGTGCGTCAAAGAGGTGGAGACTGTACACGGCGGGACCCTTTTCCTTACGCTTATGGATGAGGATGCGACACAGGTCCCGGTTTCTCGGCGGCGTGTGTCCTCGCTGAAAAAGGCGTTGGGGTTTTAAAGAGGATGTGTTTTGCAAAAAATGTCTACAAAGAGAGTGTCCACAGAGAGGGTGAGGGTGTCCACAGGGGGGGCATCTGCAGAGAGGGTGTCCGCAAGAAGAGCCTCCATAGAGAGAGTGCCCGCGCAAGGACCGCTGTGCAGAATCGGGCTCATCTCGGACACGCATGGCTTTCTTGACCCACGCGTCATGGCTGCGTTTCGAGGCGTTGATCGCATACTGCATGCCGGCGACATCGGTCGGCCGCACGTGCTTTGGGAACTCCAGGCCCTGGCACCGACTGATGCGGTTTTGGGCAACACGGACTCGGCGATATGCGTTGGCGAGGACCTGCCCCTCATGCGCCACTTGCCGATATGCGGGGTAGACATCGTGCTCGTCCACGACCAGCGCAATGCGTCGGCGGCGTTGCAGGCGGTTGGCGCTGCGGATGCCGTTGTCTTTGGGCACTCGCATCGTGCGGTTGTTGCGCACGATGACGGCCTCCTGTGGATCAACCCGGGCTCTGCGACACGACCGAGAGGCAATGAGCCTCGCGAGAGCGTCGCAGTCCTCGAGCTTGCCGAGGACGCCGAGCCGACTGCACGGATCCTGTTTCTTGACGAGTTCAGCTGAGAGGCATCTTTTTTGCCGCGTCCGAGAGCGCCTGTGCTAAAGCCCTGATGGAGGCATCTGATGTGTTTGCCAAGTCGACCCAAAGTACCCTTCTGTCCAGCTTGGCCAACGCGATGAGGTCGCCTTCGGCTTGGCTGCGGTGGAGGTCTTGCAGGCTCCAGGGCTTACCGGGCACGGGCAGATCCATGGTGTCCTGCGCGGTGACGAGCACAAAGGCTCCTGTGGGAGGCCCGCCCTTGTGGAGCTGGCCGGTCGAATGCAGGTAGCGTGGCCCCAGCCCAAAGCAGACTGCATGTCCGGTCGCATCAGCAGCAGCTCGGGCAGCCTCACCGAGTGGCGCAAGCAGGTCGGGATCGTTTGGCAGGAAGGCGAGCAGGGAGAGGTAGTCGCCGGGTCTAAGCGTGGCGAGCATGCAGGAGAGCGCGGGCGTGAGGCTGCGTGAGGATTGCGGTTCAAGCTGCAATCCGCCCAGGGGGGTTATTGAGACGGCTGGCCAGCCGGAGGATCCTGTTGGCTGTGGGGTCGGCGGGGCTGCCGAACCGTCCAGGATCGCAGATGCCGCATCTTTGGCAGCCGCAACACTTGGCTCATCGAACGGGTTCACCCCGAGCACAGATCCAGCAAGCGCGACCGCGTACTCCCAGCGCACGAACTCGGCCGCAATGTCATAGGGGTCACGTAAGATGATCTCGAGCTTGGGGATGCGGGTGTCCTCGGCTGCCGCCGGTGCTGTCGGTGTCGCCGCGCTGTCTGCTGCCGCCGGTGCCGGGTCGTCTGCTGCTGCCGGTGTCGCGCCCGCGCTATCCGCGACCGCGCCGCCCGCCAAGCGCACGGCGACTATCGCACGGTCGGGCCCGTGCAGGCGGGGCTGATCGGCAATCTCAAAGACGGGCACGATGCCGATGCCGCTCTTGCCGAGCGACTCCGCCACAAGCTGCTCGATCCAAAGCCCGATGGCGGTAAGCCCATGTGGCGTGATGATCGTGAGCTTGTCGGCGGCTGAAGCGTACGCGTCAAGCATGAAGGCCGCTAAAGCGGCAGCAGGGTTGTCGGCGATCGGCTCAGGCTGAGAGCAGAGCGCCTCGGCTGCTGCTGCGCGCTGCGTCAAGCGTGCTATATCAGCCCCGGCGAGCGCGGCGGGAACCAGCCCAAAGGCTGTAAGAGCCGCAAACCTTCCCCCCACGTCCGCTGGCGTGAGGATGACCTTGTAGAAATCGTCTTTGTGCGCGAGCGCCTCAAGTGGGCTGCCCTTGTCGGTCAAAGCGACGAACTGTTGGCCGGCGCGGTCGGAGCCAAGCTCCTTTACCGCCCGCTCGCGGAAGATGGAGTAGAGCGCGTTCGGCTCGACCGTGCTCCCGGACTTGCTTGCCACAAGGTGCAAGGTGTTTGCGGCCATCGTCTTTGCAAGCACTTGCGTGACGGTGGTAGGCGCAACGGTGTCAAGGACGTGCATGCGCGGGTGCGGGCGGCGCATGCTGTCATCGGTGCCGCCGTTATCTCTAGTATTGTCGCCGGTGTTGCCGCCGCCACCGTTGTCGTCGCCGGTGTTGCGCCACCCATCGGTGCTGTCAGCGCCTACTACTGCCGAGATCGCAAGTGCGGCGAGGCTTGAGCCGCCCATCCCAAGTAATACGACATCGGTCACGCCCTCGGTTGCGGCCTGCTCGGCAAGGCTTGTGGCTTGCGCCAAAACGCCAAATGGGACGTTGGCAGCGGTCTTGGTCGCGAGCCCCACCCAGCCGAGGCGGCTCTTGATGCGCTCTCTCTCCTCGGCGATCACCGAGCAAAGCGTCGGGTCGCGCCTCACGAGCCGTGCTATCGCATCTGTTCGGGCGAGGTGCTCAAGTGCTGTCATAGGTGCCCTTTCGTGCGGCTCATGTGTGAGTCATCGGTCACGCCAGGAGAAAAGCATAACCGAAAGGCGCATTTGACCATACGTCAAACGCAGAGCGGCTCAAAAACTGATTCAAAAATCTGCAAGCGTGACAGCCTTTTTGATGCATGCGGTTTGAGCCATTGCGGTTTCTGCTCGGAAAGGTGCCTTGCAAATTTTGCTGATGTGGGCTGGCATGATGCTGAGGAAGCGCCTCACAAACCGAAAGAACAGCTCGCAAAATTGCAGGCCAGAGGCTACCATTTAGAGCCTTGCTGGCCAGGGCTTGTTGGCGCAGTGGGATTCTGTAGACCTAGCAGATCCTTGGCAGCTGCTCGCCTACGAGCATGTCCATGATCCGGGTGGCCCCAAAAGCCGTCTCCACATAAACGCGCCCGGGCATGTTCCCGGCGACACGACCGATGATGGCAGCATCCGAGCCGTACGGCGCGCCCCTCATCGCCGCAAGGGCGGCCTCGGCTTGCTCCTCGGGCACGATCGCAGCCATCTTCCCCTCGTTCGCGACCTGGAAAACATCATAGCCGAGCATCTCGGAAGCGCCTTTTACCTGTGGCTTTACCGGGACATCCGCCTCTTTTACGGTGATCGGCACATTCGATGCTGTTGCGATCTCATTGAGCGCGCTTGCAAGGCCGCCTCGCGTGGGGTCGCGGAAGCAGCGTGTGTCAGGTGCGGCCTCAAGCACCGCTGCGCACATCTCGGCAAGCGGGGCGGCATCTGAGGAGATGTCGGCCTCAAAGCCGAGTCCTTCTCGGCAGGAGATGATGGTGATGCCATGGTCGCCGAGCGTGCCGGAGAGCAAGACGACATCACCTTCGCGGGCGTAGGAGCCCGAAAGGTCGGTGCCGGGCCTCAAAACGCCGATGCCGGCGGTATTGATGTAGATCCCGTCGCCGTGGCCGCGCTCAACGACCTTGGTGTCGCCCGTAACGATGTGGACGTTTGCTTCGCGTGCGGCGGCGCGCATCGACTCAAGGATCCGGTGCAGGTCTTGGATGGCCATCCCCTCCTCGAGGATGACTGCCATCGAAAGGTAAAGCGGGCGGGCACCGCTGGTGGCGACGTCGTTCACGGTTCCGCATACCGCGAGCCTGCCGATGTCGCCCCCTGGGAAAAAATGCGGGGTCACGACATAGGTGTCGGTCGAGAACGCGATGCGGCTGCCGGGGATGGTAAGCGATGCGGCATCGTCCAAACGCGAGAGCGCCTCTTCGGAAAGCCCCGCGACGAACACGTCCTCGACGAGCGCGCGCATGAGGGTTCCGCCTGAGCCGTGGGCGAGCATGATTTTTTCAGCGTGCATCTGCGCCTCCGGTCTTTCCAAGATCGGTGTATCGGTAATAGGCCGCGCAGCTTCCCTCGCTGGAGACCATACACGGGCCGACGGGGTGCTCAGGAGTGCATGCCTTTGAGAAAAGCCTGCACTCAAAGGGGAGCACAATACCGCGTAGCACGTCACCGCACTGGCAGCCTTTGACCTCCCGTGGCCGAGGGACGCTCACGGTAAAACGCTTGGTTGCGTCAAGCGCGGAAAACTCCTGGGAGATATTGAGCCCGGAGCCCGGTATCACGCCGATGCCTCTCCATTCGGCATCCGCAGGCTCAAAGGCGCGTTCCATGAGCTTGCGGGCGTGCTCGTTACCGTCTGCGTTGGCACCCCGGCGGTACGCGATCTCGATCTCTGCGCGACCCTGCTCAAGTTGGGATACAAGCATCCAGATAGCCTGCAGTATGTCCACTGGCTCAAACCCGGCAATAACCCCGGAAGTACGATAGGTATCTGCAAGGAACTGGTAAGGGCTGAGACCTATGATCGTCGAGACATGGCCAGGGAGCATGAAGGCATCTACCTCGACATCCGGGTCGTTTACGAGTGCGTCAAGCGCACCAGGCACTGTCTTGTGGGCACAGAAGACAGAGAAATTGCTGATGCCGCTGTCATGGGCCCGGATCAGGGCGGCAGCGATAAGGGGGGCGGTGGTCTCAAAACCGACAGCTATGAATACCACCTCACGCGACGGGTCTTTTTGAGCGAGATCAAGGGCGTCAAGGGGTGAATACACAATGCGGATATCGCGACCGTCGGCCTTTTCGGCGCTGAGCGATGAGCTGCTGCCAGGCACCTTCATCATGTCGCCAAAAGTGGTGAGGGTGATCCCGTCAAGCCTGCCCAGTGCAATAGCGGTATCAATGTCGCGGTTTGCAGTGACGCACACAGGGCACCCTGGGCCTGAGAGCAGGGTGACCCACTCGGGCATGACGGTGCGCAAGCCGCTTTTTGCGATTGAGACGGTGTGGGTGCCGCAGACCTCCATGATCTTTATCGGGTGTCCGGGGAATGTGCTATGGATGGCATCGATAAGCCTGCGGGCGACTTTAGGGTCGCGGAACGCCGGAAGATCCATAGCGGCTAGGCTTTCTCAGCAGGGGCGGGGTCGCTAAAAATCGGGAGGTCTTTGAGCAGGTCAAGCGTCTCGGCCGCTGTTCCCTCGTCGATGACCTGTAGGGCAAAGCCGGCATGCACGAGCACGAAGTCGTCCTTCTTTGCGTCGGGCACCAAGTCGAGTGATATCACGCGGGTGACACCCATGATGTCAACTGCTGCCATGTTATTCGGTTCCAACGAAATAACTTGCGCCGGAATGGCAAGACACATTTTCTGTTCCCGTCTCTTATTTAGGGATCTGGCTGCTCGTGTGTGCAATCATATCGCGTGCCGAGCGCTTGGGCGATGATGGCTTGTCCGTAAGAGATTGCTCCATCGTTGGCCGGTAAGTTCACATGGGTGAGTGGTGTGAGCCCTGCTTTCTTAAGAGCTGCTGCTGAACCCCCTAAAATGATGCGGTTCATGAACACTCCGCCGCCCAGGGCAACGAGCTTTGTCTCGGCGGCCAGAGATGCCTTGAGCGCGACATCGACCACGCATTTCACGACCGCATGATGGAAGCGTGCAGAGATGACCGAGGCATCGGCTCCGGAAGCGACATCGTCCAAAACAGCCGCGATAACGGGCGTAGGGTCAATCGTCGACCCAAGGAGGCCGAACCTGTAGGCACCGTCGGGAATGCCGTCGGCGGTGGCACCGTCGGCAACGCTGTTGGCGATCTCGCTGATGGCGGTTCTGCTGGCAGCCGCCTCAAGGAGCATCGCTGCCTGGCCTTCAAAAGCTGCGTCATCGGCTATCCCTGTAAGTGCGGCTACTGTGTCAAAGAGCCGACCGACCGAACTTGTGAGTGGCGAGTTCACCGAGCGCTCGACCATCGTCCTCAACGTACGCTCCTCACCGGACGCAAGACGGTCGCGCAAAGACCCTGCGCCCGGATGGCTAAGCAGTCCTAGTCCGATCAGGGTTCCTATCGCCATGCGTGCGGGACGGCGGATCGCTGATGCCCCACCTGGCATCGGCACGTATCGCAGGTGGGCAAAGCGCTCGAAGCTGCTCCAGTCGGCCAAAAGCACTTCGCCGCCCCAGATGTGTCCGTCGATCCCGTATCCGGTCCCGTCAAATGCGATGCCCACCACGCGCTCGCTGACGTTGTGTTCGGCGGTCACGCTGGCGATGTGCGCATGATGGTGCTGCACGCCGAGGGTCGGCAGCCCAGAGCCCAGGGCCCATTTGCTCGAGAGGTACTCTGGATGCAGGTCATGGGCCACAAGTGTCGGCTTGACGCGGAACAGACGCTCGTAGACGGCAAGCGTCTCCTCAAAAGCGGCCATGGTCTCGGCGTTCTCGAGGTCTCCAATGTGTTGGGAGACGAATGCATGCTCGCCAGTGAGCAGGGTGAATGTGTTTTTCTGTTCCGGGCCCACGCCTAAGATGGGGGTAATGCTCGCAGCTTCGCCTTCTGTGCTGCTTGCTGTGTCGCTTTCAAAGCCGGTCTCAGTGCTGTCTTCGGCGCTGCCCGCCACACTCTTTCCGCGGGGTGCTGGCAAGGGTGCCGGTGCTGGCAAGGGCACCGGCAGCGGGTACGGGGCATACCCGCGCGCCCGCCTTACGGGCTCGGCAGTCCCGCCGACAACCCGCACGACGCTGTCATCGTATCGACTATATATCTTGCGGTCATGCATCAGGAACGCGTCGGCTATCTTGCTAAGCCGCTTCAGTGCCTCGGCGTTGTCTATGCAGATCGGCTCGTCTGAGATGTTGCCGCTGGTCATCACAAGCGGCTGCTGCACAAGTGAGAGCAGCAGGTGGTGGAGCGGGGTGTAAGGCAGCATTATGCCGATCTCGGCAAGGCCGCCGCCGACAGTTTCTGCAAGCGGGGCGGGTGCGCCGGGGGCAGGGGCAAACCCGTCGCTTGAGCGCATGAGCAGCACGATGGGGCGGGTCGTTCCGGCAAGCAGCGATTCCTCTGCCGCGGACACATCACAATATGCGTGAGCGGCTGACACGTCTTGCACCATGATGGCGAGTGGCTTCCCCCATCGGTGTTTGCGACTGCGCAGTTGCGCGACCGCGCCCTCAGATGTTGCGGCGCAAGCGAGGTGGAAGCCGCCAAGCCCTTTGATGGCAAGCACCTGCCCTTGAGCGAGTCTGGCCGCCGCATCCGACAGGATCGCGTCCGAGCGCTCCCTTTCGGCCTCTCGATCCCGGTGTGGTTGCGTGGCAGCCTCCGCCTCCGCCTCATGCGACCAGCCCCAATCAGCGGTGTCGCAAGGGGTGTTGTCGCGAGGGGCGGCATTGGGGCCACAGGGCGTGATGCTAGGGGCGGTGGCATCATGAGGGGCGGCGTTCAGATAGAGGCGCGGCCCGCAGGTAAAGCACGCGTTTGGCTGGGCATGAAACCGGCGGTTACCCGGATCGCGGTACTCCGCGGCGCACTCGGCGCACATTTCAAAGCCCCGCATCGTTGTCATCGGTCGGTCGTAGGGCACGTCCTCGATAATGGTGAAGCGTGGCCCGCAATTTGTGCAGTTGATGAAGGGGTAGTGCCATCGGCGGCCGCCTGAGTCCCATAGCTCTGCCGAGCATTCCGGACAGGTCGCGATGTCAGGCGAGACCAGCGTCACCGCGTCAGCATCGTGCACGGACTTCCGGATCTCAAAGCATGAGCAACCTTGCGGTGCGACCTCCTCGGCAGAGATATGCTCGATCACCGACATCACCGGTGCTCTCGACTCAAGCAGCTGCGGAAAGTCCCTGGCTGCCTCAAAGGGTCCTTCGACATGGCAGTGGACCCCGTCGGAGGCGTTGAGCACCCACCCTGTCAGGCCGGCCTCAACAGCCAGGTTGTAGACAAACGGCCGAAAACCGATGCCTTGCACGATGCCGGTGATGTGCAGGCGCAGTGCGCCCACGCGTCCAGGCGTGGGGTCGCCAGGCGCACCGCCGCCCACGCGGTCGCGCCCATGATCGCCCCCCGCACCGCCGCCCGCTATCTCACGCCGGGTCATCTTCGCGCCCACCCTTGTCTCCCGTGATCCCAGTAGCGCACACGGGGCAACCCTGCATGCCGAGGGGCGGCTCAAGGCCGCAGCGCTCGAGCAGACCGGTATCGCAAAACACCTCGGCGGTCGGCCGGTCGGCAGCCACCGAGCCGTGGCTTAGGACAATGGTGCGTTCACACACATCTGCGGCAAGGTCGAGGTCATGGGTCGCGATGATCTTCGTGTGCTCAAAGCCTTTGAGCAGCTCGATCAGGCGGCGGCGGGCTTTTGGGTCCAAGCCGCTTGACGGCTCGTCGAGCACAAGGATGCTTGGCAGCATCGCGAGGACGGTCGCGATCGCAACGCGACGTTTCTCCCCTCCGGAAAGCTGGTGGGAGAAGCGCTCTTTGAGCCCGCGTGCGTCCACCTCGGCAAGTGCGCTGTCAACGCGCCGCTCGACCTCTGCGGGTGGGAGCCCAAGGTTGAGCGGCCCAAAAGCGACATCGTCAGAGACCAGGGGCATGAAGAGCTGATCGTCCGGGTCTTGGAACACCGTGCCGACCGTCTTGCGGATGTCCTCCAAAGTCGACTTGACCACCGGCGCGTCTCCGATGCGCACACTGCCCTCGCTGGCGGTGTGGAGGCCGTTCAAGTGCATGAGCAGGGTGGACTTCCCGGCACCGTTCGCCCCGATCACCGCGACCGACTCGCCGTGCAGTATGCGAAGCGAGATGCCTGAGAGTGCATGGGTGCCATCAGGGTAGGAGAACCCTACATCCTTAAGTTCGATGATGTGGTGGCTCACGTGCCTGCTCCTAATCCGGTGACGAGGCCCCCTAAGATAAGCACGACATCAAAGACCCTGAAAAGCGCAAAGGCCGTCAACCACCCGAACACATAGGCGACATCAGGCCCGCGCAGCCTATCCAGCCGAGCTGCGGGCATGAGGGTGCCGATGAATCCTCGGCATTGCATGGCCCCGTAGATGCGGCGGGCGCGTGCCACCGTGCGCAGCAGTAGGTGCCCGAGGATGTTCGCGTAGGCCTTGGGCCCCATGCCCCGCGTGCCAAAGGAGCGCAGCCTTCTCGCACGTGAGAACCGCAACACCTCTTCTGCGAGCAGGAACATGTAGCGGTAAAGGAACGTCAGCTGCGTCGCAAAGACATCCGGGACACCCATGCCCCGCAGCGCCCCGCAGATGCCGCTCATGCCGGTCGTTGAGATCAGCACGAGTGCGGCGCTTGTGCATAGAAGGAACTTCAGGATTATCGAGGCGTAGCTAAGCATCCCGCTCGTGACTGCCAGGCTGCCGAGATAACCGACCACCGTTCGCGCAAGCAGGGGGTTGAACGCTCCTACAAGAAGTGCGAACGGGGCTGCCTGCGCAAGCCGCTTGAGCAAGAACCCAACCGGAAGGTCGGCAGCAGAGGCAAGCGCCACCGGATAGAGTGTGAAAGGGAGCAGCCTTAAAATCTCATGCCAGCCAAACGAGACGATGCACACAAGGTAGACAAAGGTCACGAGCACCTTGATGCGCGGGTCGATGCGGTGGATCAAGGTTGCCTGCGCGCCGAGCCGGTCAAGCCGTCCCAGCTCGTACAGGCTGGTCTCAAGCGAGGGCATGTGCTCAGACCAGGGCTCTGCCTGTTGTGCTTGCCGCAAACTTGCCGTGCTTGACCCCTTTGGTGCCAATCAGCGTGTCAGCAAGCTGCTTGATCTTGAAGGCCGGGCCTTTGAGCACGATCACCTCAAGACAGTTATGGTGATCAAGATGGATGTGCAGGGTGGACAGGATCGTCTCGTGGTGCCTGTGCTGGTGGTCGGTAAGCCGCTCGGTCAGGTCGCTTGCATGGTGGTCATAGACCAGCGTCACAGTGCCAACGGCGACGACGGTCTCCGAGGACCACTCATCCTCAACGAGCGCCGACCTGATCAGGTCGCGCACGGCCTCAGACCGGTTCACATATCCTTTGCGGACAAGCAGCTCGTCAAAGCGCTCAAGAAGCCGCTCATCAGCCGATACGCCAAACCTTACGATTCCTCCCACGATCTGCTCCTTCACGAATAGGTTCCCTGCCGAGTGGCCGCATGCGTGCCCTACGCGTTCAAATATATAGGCCCTGATGCCGATATCCTGATACGGCATCCTAATATCGGCCTGATGCGCGGTCGTGCGCGTGCTACTAATTTTATTAATTGTAGCACCAACAGTGATGAAAATGAAATATTGTGCTATGCCGAGGAACAGTCGATGTCCGTGTTGTCTTGCGTATGAATGTCGTTCAAGATGGATTTGTTTGTTTGGGGATGCGGACGTTTTTCTGGACTCGCGTTAAGCCGCCAAGCCAAGGCTTTGCCTGTATTGCACAGGGCTTAGATAGCCAAGCGATTCCTTGGTCCTGCCCTCATTGTACCAATGCAGGTAGTTGTCAAGGATGGTGATGAACTCCTCGATGCCAACTCCTCTCCATGACCGGTGCTAAAACATCTCGTTCTTGATCCTGCCGAACAGCTCCTCGCAGGCCGCGTTGTCTGGGCAACAGCCTTCCTTAGACATCGAGCGCAAGAGGCCGGCCGCCTCCATCCTCTTGATCCAGCCGGGCCAACGGTAATGGCACCCTTGGTCGCTATGCACAACAGGGCGCTCGCCTTCGCGGTAGCCGAACTCGAGGAGATAGGGGGCACAGGCTTTTCTAAGAAGGCGTTCCTCGCCTGCGGCGACAACTTCGCCGACGGGCTTGCGGCGTCCCCGCTCGCATACAGGAACAAGGTGCTGGTCATCCTCACCCGCCCCGCCTCGCTTCCCTGGGACGCGGCAGACGCCATCGAGTTCCTGGAGATCGATGACGTCACCATACTCGGCTCCACGGCTGCGGTATCTGCTGCCGTCGAGGCAGAGGTGCGCGCCCTTGACACGCACCCTACGGTCAGGCGTGTGGCAGGTGCTGACCGCTACGCGACCGCGCAGAGGATCGCCGAGCACGCGCTCGACGACCCCCTAGCGACCAAGGGCTTCATCGGCGTGGCGACAGGGCTGAACTTCCCTGATGCCCTTGCAGGCGGTATCGCCACCGGCGAGCGTGGGGGCATAATCATCCTCACCGCCCCTGACGCGCTCTCAGGCAACTGGGTCAACTACCTGCCCGGCGCGTATGGGAGCACCAAGCCCGACATCCAGCTCTATGGCGGGAGCAATGTGCTCTCCGACAACGTTATGAACAAGCTGGAAGAGCTTCTGCTGTAAGGCCGGTCCATCATTTTGCATTCCACACCTTGGAAGGTATCCTTTAGGAACGGAATTTTATGTGAGCCAACTTACGAACAGAGGAGGAAGCCGTATGGATCAAACTCTCCAAAAGACAATGGCGGCAAAGTGGCGGGTGCGTCTCTCGGCGGTACTTTGTCTGGCGCTTATCCTTGGCGCTGTGCCGGTAGCGGCGTTCGCTGGCAGCCCTCAAGGAATATGCCGTCTTGCTGACGACGACCCCGAGCCTGACACGAGTGACAAGCCGATCACGTCGGATATCAAGGATCATCACCATAAGTCGATCGGTAATAATTACAGTGCAAGCGACACCGTCGAGTGTGGCCCGTGCCATGGTAACCGGTATCCAGTACGTGTCGAGGGTTGCACGGACGAGGGGTGTCACCGTATCGCAGAGGCCTTTGAGATCGGGCGTGACGATAAGGCACCTGAGAACCACGGCTACATCACCGACTACGATTGCAAAGATTGCCACAAGATCAGAGAAGAAGGCGGTCAGGTCACTCGGCCTCCTGGCAAGGATCGTATCGAGACTGCGATCGAGATAAGCAGGGAGAACTTCCCGTCTGCGGATGCGGTCATACTTGCCACCAGCATGGACTTTGCTGACGCACTCTCGGCAAGTGCGCTTGCAGGCTCGGAGAGGGCCCCGCTCCTGCTGACGAGGAAGGATGTGCTAAGCCCGGGTGTCTTGGATGAGATAGAGCGTCTAGGTGCCGACAAGGTCTACATTATGGGCTCCACGGCAGCCATCTCTGCGAACGTGGCAAACAGCCTTACGAGCGAAAGCCTCGAAGTAGAACGCATCGGCGGCTATGACCGTTACGAGACGAGCGCCCTTGTTGCGCGCAAGGTGGCGTTCCTTGAGGGCTCGTCCTTTGCCAAAAAGGCATTCTTGGCCCGGGGTGATAACTTTGCAGATGGCCTCTCGGCATCGCCTGTGGCCTACATAAACAAGTACCCGGTGATACTGACCCGCTCGGCGCTGTTCCCGACGTATGCGACAGATGTCATCCAAAGCCTAGGCATCAACGATGTGACCATCACCGGCTCTGATGCTGCGGTCTCAACAGGCGTGGAGGCGATCGTGAAAGGCCTTTCCACGAACCCGACCGTCAGGCGCCTTGGGGGCACCGACCGTTACGGAACCGCACAAAAGGTCGCCGCCTACGCGCTTGATAACTCCCTTGCGGGCAAGGGCTTCATCGGGGTTGCGACAGGGCTGAACTTCCCTGATGCCCTTGCCGGTGGGGTCGCAACCGGCGAGCGTGGCGGCATTCTTGTGCTCACCACCCCCCATGTCCTTTCGCCGGTCTGGGTCAGCTACTTGCCGAGCACGTACTCCGGCATCACGCCAGACATCCAGCTCTTTGGCGGGGCAAACGTGCTTTCTGATGATGTCAAGCATGAGCTGGAGGATCTTTTGCTGTAGGAGTTTTGCTTTCTAAGCGTGATCAAGCGTGGGCTGTGACTCCAAGTGTGGAGCTGCAGCCCACAGCTGTAGGTGCGTTCGGCGCGCAGGTCGTGCACGAATTCGTTGCCTGAGCCCGTAGTGCCTCATTAAGAAATGCCCGCGAAAGTGAGCCTTGCTTTGTGTTACGGAATCATATATCGTCATCATGTAGTAACACGATATTTTGTTTTGTAGCACTATTGAATGATCTGATGCGCAAAAGCTGGCGTAACAGCTGTCGCAATAACAGAACTGGCGAGCTGGCGAGCTGCGTGACACCACCTTTAAGCGACCCGGGAGGACGCATGCACATGTCAGACGCACTCATCTCGCCGACCGTGGGCGGGGCAATGTGGGTGACGGCTGCAGCAACCACCGCGTATTGCGCCAAGAGGATCCGGGAGGAGGACGACCCCGCAAAGATTCCCCTCATGGGGGTTGCAGGTGCCTTCGTCTTCGCCGGACAGATGCTTAACTTCACCATTCCGGGAACTGGGTCAAGTGGCCACATAGGGGGCGGGCTGATACTGGCGCTTTTGCTTGGCCCGGAGGCCGCCTTCTTAGTGATGGCCTCTATCCTGACGGTCCAGGCCCTGTTCTTTGCCGACGGGGGCCTACTTGCCCTTGGATGCAATATATTCAATCTGGGTTTCTGGCCGGCGTTCCTTGCCTTCCCGCTCATATACAAACAGATTGTTGGATCAAGGCCCACACCCCTAAAAGTACTTGTCGGCAGTGTCCTTGGTGCGGTTGTCGCGCTTCAGCTCGGCGCATTCGGCGTTGTGCTTGAGACCGCGCGCTCCGGTGTCAGCTTGCTGCCGTTCTCGGCATTTGCAATGCTGATGCAGCCGATACATCTTGCTATCGGCGTTGTCGAGGGCCTTGTCACTGCGGGCGTGGCGATGTTTGTCCTTCGAGCGCAGCCCGAGCTGCTTGAGCGCACCGCGTCGCGGCTGTCGGTTGCGGGGCTGCGTCTTAAAACGGTGCTCGCGAGCCTCATTGTTGCCGCGGTGGTTGCGGGAGCAGGCATCTCATGGTTTGCGTCGAGTCATGCCGACGGTCTTGAGTGGTCGATCGAGCGGATCACAGGCACGACAGACATCCATGTAGAAGGGCCGCTCCATGCGTTCCTTGCCAATCTTCAAGGGAGGACTGCCGTCTTGCCCGATTATGGGTTTCCTGTGCCCGGGGACAACGCACCTAAGAATGCTGCGCCCGGACATGTCGTGGAGCCTGTTGAGGGGCCGGGGCGCGAAGAGCCGGGGTCTGAAGGATCAGAACGCGAGCCAGCGTGGCCGAATGTCGACCCAGGCGCGAGTACATCGGGACTCGTTGGTGCTGGCATCGTCCTCGCGCTGACCATGGGCGTGGGATTCGTGCTCAAACAAAGGGCACCTTCGGGCAAAACGCCGGTCAAGGTGCTTTAAACAAGCTCGACCTGGACTTCCGAGTCCACCGGTTGGCCCTCAGCGGCAGCAGCAGCACCCTCAAGCCTCGTGCGCGCCTCATTAAGGAGTGCGGATGCCTGGGCGATCTCGGCACCGGTCTCATCCAAGTCGGCATGGCCGGCCATATGGCGGATCTGCTCCAGCCACTGCCGGGTGAGGGCAAGCGAATCATTTGCCTGGGCGATCATCAGCTTGAGCTGCTCGGCGTTGACGCCTTTTGTGCACATTTTGCAATCCCTTCAATGAATCCCTTCAGCGGGGTCTTCCGAAAAAGCCCTAGACGAAGACAAAGCTCTGAGACGGAGCCCCACCCTAAGAACGAACCCTGCCTGAGACGGAGCCCTAGACGAAGAGCCCTAGGCCGTCCAGGGGGCGATCTCTTCGAGGAGCTGTTTTTTCGAGCGTACCCCTACGATCTTCTTGACGGCCTGGCCATCTTTGAAGACAAGCAGCGTTGGAATGGACAGGATATCGAACCGAGTGGCCGTCCCGGGGTTCTCATCGACATTGAGCTTGCCGACCGATATCGCTTCGGTCTCGGCGGCTACTTCTTTGAGCACAGGCTCCATCATGCGGCAGGGGCCGCACCATGGTGCCCAGAAGTCGAGCAGGAACGGCTTTGCGGAGCCCTCCACTAGGCTTGCGAAATCAGCGTCTGTGACATGTGCCAGGTCAGCCATCCGAATCTCCTTTCCATACTGTTATGTAGGGCGTGCGGCAGTGTCTATGCAGAACGTTATGTAGAGCGTGCGTCATTTAGAGCGTGTGGCAGTGTCCTCATCAAGGTACTTTAGCGCTTCGAATGCCGCTTGGGCACCTTTTGATGCTGCGGTTATCACCTGTTTTAGCCCAAAGCTGGCCACATCGCCTGCTGCGAATAGGCCTGGGACGGAGGTCTTTCCGTAGACGTCGGCGCTCACGTACCCCATGCCGCCCAGTTCTACGATGTTTTCCACCAGCTCGCTGGCGGGGATGATCCCCGCAAATATGAATACCCCTGCGAGCGGAAGTATCTCTTCAGGCTCACCGGAGGTGGAAGCAAGCCGCACTGCCGAGACCTTGTCGTTAGCACCGATCACCTCGGTAACGACTCGGTTCCAGTGTATTTTGATCTTGTCGTTCAGGAATGCCCGCTCCTGGAGGCACTTCGTTGCACGCAGTGCGTCTCGGCGGTGGATGAGGTGGACTTGGCTTGCAAACCTGGTGAGGAACATGGCCTCTTCGACGGCGGCATCCCCTCCGCCTATGACGCAGACCTCCTTGTCCCGGTAGAGCGCACCGTCGCAGGTCGCACACCATGAGACACCCCTGCCGGTGAATTCGGCCTCTCCGGGGATACCCAACTTGCGCGGGGTCGTTCCCGTTGCGAGGATAACCGCATCGGCCAGAAAGACCCCCTCTTCGCTGACGACCGTGAAGTGCCCGTCAGCTGCCTCGATGGCCTCGACTGGGTTGAAGCCCTTGATGATGGCACCATGTATTTCGGCCTGGCGCGCCATCAGATCGCCGAGCTCGGCTCCCGAAAGCCCTTCAGGAAACCCGGGATAGTTCTCTATCCGGTCGGTGGTGACGATCTGCCCTCCGGGGATGCCACGCTCAAAGACCGTGGTCTTTGCTCGGCCGCGTGCAGCGTACAGTGCTGCAGTAAGCCCTGCCGGGCCTCCGCCGATGATTGCGATCCCGGTGTGCTCAGTGTCCACTCATCCCGCCTTCGCTCGATGTGCCTGTTGCCGATATCTCGCCGCTGATCTGCTCAAGGACGTGAGACGCCCTTTCGACCGTTGCCTGATGCTGGGGATCGTCTTTCGTGAGGTCGATCACCCGGTTCATCTGATCGCGGGCCGCCTCGGGGTCCCTACGGCCCTGCCAATAGAATATGCCAAGGTTGAAGTTGGCGTTTATATGCGCCGGATCGCGCTCAAGCACGGTTCCGACCTGCTGTATCGCCTTGTCCGTCTGCCCGGAATAAAAGAAGAGCGAGGCCATGTCGGCGCGTGCATCGCCGTCGTCAGACCTGAGCGCAAGGAACCTCTCGTAATACTCCACGCCCTGTCGGCTGTTTTGGATCACCGATGCCTGGTTGCCGGCCTGCTGTGCGGTTGCGACTGTGTCGTAATAGAAGTTGCCCATAGCTAGCAGCGCGTTCGCATTCCCTGGGTCGCCTTCAAGCGTCTTCAGCGCCTGGAGGGCATCTTGCTGCTCTGTGCTCAGTAGGCTCTCAAACCCTGGTGGCATAACATCTGTCCCCGTCGGGATTTTTTGCACGGTGTTGACGATCACGATCACTGCCGCAAAGACACCGAGGGCGATAGCCAGGATGCCCAGCGGGACCTTGTAACGCTGGAACGGTCTGACAATGAACCTGCGGACAAACCCTCCCTTGCTCTCCTCGCCGTACCGGGAGACGTTCAGGCCAAAGGCCTGTGCCTTGAGAAGCATGTTGAGGTCGTTGGTAAGCAGCTCCACGCGGCCGCCTTGCGCCTGCGTCGCCGCCGGTGCTGCCGGTGTTGCCGGTGCCGATGATACCGCCGATGCCTGCTGCGCGGTCGCCACTGTCTGCAATGCCGCCTGCGTCTCCTGGTAGGCCGTTGCCAATATGCGGTCGTCGGCGTTTCGGACTGAAAGCCCATCGGGAAGCCCGCCGTCGCTGTCTAGCGGGGCCACACGGAGCCACCCGCCATCCGGCAGGTCGACTCCGTCGATGAGCGAGCCCTCCTCGGAAAGCCCAAAGAGCATGCGGCTTACCTCTCGGCCACGGAACCGCAGGTCGGGGTCGACACGGGCGACTTTGAGCTTGTCAAGCTCGCCGAGAACCGCCTCAGGGATCACTACCTCGGCTCTTGGAAACGACAGGATCGAGTTGGGATCTGCCAAAAGGACGTTGGTGTCAAGGACTATGACCCTGCTCGGAGGGCGGTTTCCTTCAGGGGCAGCGGGCATTAAGTCACGCTGGCCTCATGGTGGCTTGTGATCCTCATCGGCGTGGTGCGTGCCTCATCAAAAGACATGCCCCTGAACATGTTTACGACCGTCCCTATGGCAATGGTGTTGGGGGCGGTCGATTCTGTCCACAAGAAGACCCTGCGCTCGGTCTGGTCGTACTGCCAGAGTGTGATCCCTCTGGCCGCGGCCTCGTCTGCCGCTATTTGCGCGCCCTGGTCCCGTGTGAGCTTGCTTGAGCCGCCGGTTTGACCAGCCGTCCAGACGGTCAAATCGTACGTCGCTAAATTGAGCGTGCGTTGGGCTGTGGCGAACTTCGCGAGGTCATGGATGATCACACCAAGCAGTACGACTACGAGCAGTATGAGCAATACTTTGCCTAACGACTTCAATCTCTCTACGACCATTACGCCTCCCCCTGGTTTGTTTCAGCAACGCTGTCCCGGTCAAGTTTATCAGCTGTCCGGATACGCCGAATGATAAAGACAAGGATGCCGAGCAAAGCAAATGCGACACTGGTAACAGTTACGATCTTGTCAAGGTATGAGGCGCTCAGCGCCACAGTTGTGTCCGTAATCTCCGTATCGGCAGCCGAAAGCCGGATCCTTAAAGTGCTGTTGACTACGTTTATCAAGCGAACCGGTATCTCGATATAGTTCTCGCCGGGTTTTAGCGTGATCATCTGATCTGCGGGTACCCCGATCCGCATGGAGCTGCCCTCTTCGATGGTGAGCATAAGATACAGAGGCCCGCCGGTGCTATTGACTATGGTGATGGGCACCCGACCGGCATCATCGGCAAGCGTGATGGGTTTTGCACCGAGGCTCACCTGCGAAAAGAGGCTCTCGGCTGTTTGAATCGCCGAGGTCGCGAAGTCAAGCCCCTTGCCCGCCGAGACCCACTTCTTGTCATGCCCCGCCCATGATGAGCCTTCTGCGATAAGCGAGTTCCGGACAGCTGCCTGTGCGCTCGGGTGCTCTTCGCCAAGGGCGGACACGAGGGCGTTGGCTGCCGAGCGCGCCGCTGCGACTGTACTCCAGTAGCTTACGGGCGTGCCCGCCTCCTCTTTTGGAAGCTGGATGGCGACGGTGCCCGTCGCCTCTGCCGTGGCGGTGCCTGTCGCTGAGGATGCCAGCCGAGCGGGGAGCACCGGCTCTATCCACGGTTGCCGGTAAAGCATCTGCGCGGCGCTGACCACGGCCTTTGCTTCTGCGGCATTAGGCCCGACATCGACGGTTATCGCTGCAGCATCCGTGCCCAGCGGTTGTTTCTCGGCGGCAAAGCCGGTGAAGACCGCCTCGCGTAGCTCGACAGTTGGGCTGGACGTGAGCGAGCCGGCCAGCTCAGAGTCGACGGCGATCACCGTCATCGAGCCTGCCGATGAGCGGTAGGCACCTGGCGAGACAGGCTCTTTCTCCCCGCTGACCACGTGTGCTGCGTCCGCAAACACATACCCTATGTCGGTTTTGCCCAGCTGCGGCAGGGCGTTTTGGGAAAGCCGTCCGCTTGGCGGGGCGGCACCCGCCGAGACGCTTGTCTCGAGCGCGTCCGCCAGCATCTTGCGCCCCCATGCGTATTGCGTGTGGATGTCGTCGGTAAGGCCGGTTGCGGCAACGCCGACGAGGTCCGGGTCGCTGTAGCCTGCCGAGAGGATCTCCAGCCGTCCGGTGGCGGCAGCGCGCCTGAGTGTTTTCAGTGCCGTGTCGTAGGCGCGTGGAACCGGTTCCTCGGCGGCGGACAGCACCTCGCCCTCTGCCCCGATGAAGCTGTAGCCTTTTGAGATGCGCGACCATTCATCTAACATGGCTGGGGAAAGCGACAGCGCGATGCGTGCCTTGGGGTCTGCGAGCACGTACTCGGCAATGCGCAGGGTGTCCTCCCTGGCCCTTGTGAACTGGGCGGGGTCTGAGATGAAGTCCCCATCGGGGCCAGAAAGCGGTTGCGCGCTGATGCGGGCGACGATAGTAAGGGGAACCGGCTCCTTTTCGGGGTCATATACGATCAGGGAGAAAGGGATCGTGTCTTGGTAGGTCTTATCGGAGGCCGACAGCATGACCAGAAGCTCTGCCGGGTAGGTGCCAGGGTGGAGCCGAAGCGCGGCACCCGTGTTTGCGTACTCGAAGTTTGCAGGGGCACCATCCGCGGAGACAAAGGTCTTTTGATAAAGCAAGCGTCCTTTGTCGCCGAACACGCGCATCCGGGCCTGCAGGTACTCGGTTGCGGAGTCAGAGGTGACCGTTGCCACGAGTTCGAACTGCCCTTTTGCCGGAATGACGCAGCCGCTGGTGTCAACTGAGACCCTGGCTGGCCCGATTGTGGTTGCGATCTGATCCCCAGATGCAGCGAGGGACGTTTTGGCTGCGGCAGGGGGATCGATTACAGGTGTGGCGGCGTGCGTGGTGCCCATGAGTACCGCGGGTACGATGGCGGGCGTGGCGGGTGTCGTGCGTGCGGCGTGTGTGGTGCCGACAAACGCGACGGCTGACAGGGTCAGGGCCGCTGCAAAGCAGGCTATGAAAAGCAATCCCTTGCGCGTCAAAGCCATCGAGATAGTTCCGCCGATCTTCAGTCCATCTTTTTAATTGTGCAGGAAAAAATGCATGAACCATGAAGTGCTATGGGGATCGAACAGGCATAATTGATTATGGCACGAACATTGGTTATGGCACGACGCAGTAGCTTGATTATGGCACGACGCAGTAGCTTGATTATGGCACGACGCAGTAGCTTGATTATGGCACGACGCAGTAGCTTGATTATGGCACGACGCAGTAGTAGATAGCTGAAAGGATTTGTCACGCATGCCAAAATCCAAGAAAACTACACCGACTGAGCTTCTTTTGCCGCTGATTCCGTTGAGGGACATGACGCTCTTCCCGAATCTGGTGGTACCGCTCTTTGTCGGGCGGGAGCGGTCGATAAGGGCCCTGGAGAAGGCCATGCGCGAGGAGCACCTGGTTGCGCTTACCACGCAGCTACGTGCCGAGGTCCAGGACCCTGAGCCAGACGAGCTTTATGAGATCGGCTGCACGGCAACGGTGATGCAAGAGCTCAAGTTGCCGGACGGCACCGCAAAAGCGCTTATCGAGGGGCGGCAGCGCTTCCGCATCCTGGAGTTTGTCCAGACCGACCCCTTCTTCCTTGTGCGTGCCGAGCCCATTGAGGAGTCGACGCAGGTCAACGTAGAGATACAGGCGCTCATGCGGGCGTTGCTCGGCGATTTCGAGCGTACGGCCGAACTCGGCAAGCCGATCCCGCAAGAAGTGATTGCCGCCGCCGCCGCGATCGAGGAGCCTGGCCGCCTCGCCGACTTTGTGGCGTTCCACTTAAACCCTAAAGTCGAGGAGAAACAGCAGATCCTTGAGGCCATCGAGCCTGCGGCAAGGCTTGAGCAGACAGCGCTGTTCCTGCGGCAGGAGCTGGAGATACTCGAGCTCGGCAGCAAGATCCAAAGCCGCGTCAAAGAGCAGATGACCAAATCGCAGCGGGAGTACTTCTTGCGCGAGCAGCTCAAGGCCATTCAGCAGGAACTCGGCCAGTTTGACGAGGTGCAGGCTGAGATCGACGAGTATACCGAGAAGATCAAGGCCGCAAGCATGCCCGAGGATGTGGAGAAGAAGGCATTAAAGGAACTGGGGCGGCTTGAGAAGATGCCTGCGGCAAGCGCTGAGACCGGTGTCATCCGCACCTATCTGGATTGGCTCGTCGGGCTGCCGTGGAATATCGAGTCCGAGGAGAAGCTCGACCTTGTTGCCGCCCAAGAGATCTTGGACGAGGACCATTACGGCCTTGAGAAGGTAAAGGAGCGCGTCCTCGAGTACCTGGCCGTGCACAAGCTCACCGATACGATGCGCGGCCCCATCCTGTGCTTTGTGGGCCCCCCCGGGGTGGGCAAGACCTCGATCGGCCGCTCGATCGCCCGTACTCTCAGCCGGGAGTTCATCCGCATGTCCCTTGGCGGGGTGCGTGACGAGGCCGAGATACGTGGGCACCGCCGGACCTATGTCGGCGCCCTGCCCGGTCGCATCATCCAGTCGATATCGACGATAGGCACACGCAACCCCGTGTTCATGATGGATGAGATCGACAAGGTGGGCATGGACTTCCGGGGCGACCCGACCTCGGCGCTCCTTGAAGTGCTCGACCCCGAGCAGAACTATGCGTTCCAGGACCACTATCTTGAAGTGCCTTTTGACCTTTGCAATGTGATGTTTATAACCACCGCCAACCTGCTCGACCCGATTCCGACACCTTTGCGTGACCGGATGGAGGTCATTCACTTCCCCGGCTACACCGAGGACGAGAAAGTCAACATCGCCTTTAAGTACCTCATCCCCAAACAGATCAAAGCGCACGGGCTGACATCGGGCAAGCTCCTCATCAAAGAGGATGCGGTATGTGAGATCATCAGGCGGCATACGCGTGAGGCGGGAGTCCGCAACTTAGAGCGCACCATCGCGATGATCTGCCGCCAGGTCGCCCGTAAGGTCGTCGAGGGCAAGAAGGGCAAGACGACGGTCTCTGCGCGCACGCTCCACAAATACCTTGGGCCCCCCAAGTTCACCTACGGCCTCGCCGAGGCAAAGGACGAGGTCGGTGTCGCAACTGGGCTTGTCTGGACCGAGACCGGAGGGGACATCATATCTATTGAGGCTACGATCATGCCGGGCAAGGGCCAGGTGACCTTGACCGGTCAGCTCGGGGATGTGATGAAGGAGTCGGCGACGGCGGCGATATCATACATCCGCACGCGTGCGAAACGCCTTGAGATCCCCGAGTCCTTTCCCGAGAAGAACGACCTGCACATCCATGTTCCCGCTGCGGCAATCCCAAAAGACGGGCCGAGTGCCGGGATCACCATGGCAACCGCGCTCGCTTCTGTGCTGACAGGTATCCCCGTGCGGCGTGATCTGGCGATGACCGGGGAGATAACCCTAAGGGGGCGGGTGCTGCCTATCGGCGGGCTTAAAGAAAAGCTGCTTGCTGCTCATCGGGCGGGCATAACAACGGCGCTTGTCCCGAAGGACAACCTGCGGGATCTGGACCTGTTGCCGCCGCACGTACGTGACGACCTTGCCATTATCCCGGTAGGCGGTATGGACGAGGTGCTCAAGCATGCCCTATTGACCGGCAAGCAGGAGGGCTAAGGCGCACACGCCGCATGGGCGCATTCCGCGCTGTGTGTCCGGAGGCAAAAAACCGACTGCCCGGGATCCGTATCAGACCCGGGCAGTCGGCTTATTATGGGGGAAGAAGAATCGGGGCGAGGAGAGGCAGGTATCGAGGTTATTGTGGGACCCAATCGGTTCGGGGGACGTTCTCGCCCCAAGCGATTCTTCCATTGACGCGCCAATCGATGATGTGCCATACCTCGTGGGAAATGATCTTCTCAAGCGAGGTCGTGTGGTTCGGGCTGATGATGATGCGGCCGGTCGTGTAGTAGGCGATCGCCTGGTAGCCGCGTGCATCGCCAAAGGAGACCGTTGTGCCCGCAAGGATCGGGTATTTTGCGATCTGCTCATCGAGGATCGCCTGTGCGAGGGCGAGTTTTTCGGCTTGCGACAGGCTTACTGACGGGTTCTTCGGTGGGGCGGTGGGGGCCGGAGCAAATGCCGAACCCTTCTTGCCGCTGCTTGCTGCGTAAGAGCGTACGCCCTGGGTGGCCTTTGCCTTTGGAGAGCTGACCACTCTGGAGAACTGTTTCTCTTGGGTGGTGAAGGTTGCCAAGGGCTCGTCATCGGGGATTGCGATAGTGACCTGCGTGCGGCTGGCAGGCTCAAGGCCAGGCATGAACGAGGTAGACGCACCTGCCATGATATTGGCCGAGAACGCCCAAGCGGTGACACCCGCTACTGCAATGAGCACTGCGGTGACGATCTGAATGCGGCGAAATACTGACATCGTTTGTATCCTCCAGTTTCGGCTGGACACATAACGGCCCGGTTCCCCCATAAAGTTGCTGGGTGGAAACCGGGCCTGACGAGTCAGCGAGGTTTCGTCCCGGCGGTCCGGCTGTCGTAGGAGGGTGTTCCCTCTTTTAGACCCGTGACTTTGCGAAGCGGCCTTTCGGCGCGCGGTGCCTTTTCTGGGATCGGGCGCTTTGTGCTGTTTTCAATTACGCTCTTACTATCGGCAGACAGGGTAGAATCTTTAGCGGATACCTACAGTTTTCCGAGCAAACCAGAATTTTTTTGGAGCATTTCTTGCAGGTGTTCTTGAAAGCGTTCTAGATGGGGGCGTGGTCTGCGCGTATGTCTGGGTCAACAGGCAAAAACCCACTTTCAAAAGTGTTGCTGCGTTCTTTCGGGAACGTCTTTTTCGGCATTGCCGTCGGCCTACTCTCCTACTATGTGCTCACAGATCTTTTTACGCTGCTTGAGCAACGTAGACTTGCATCTGAACTAGGTAGTGCAGCAAATACCGTGCCTACTGAAACTATTGCGACCACGGCGGCGCAGGATGACGCTTTTGACCTCAATGGCTGGGAAGAGGAGGACCGAGCCTATTTTGAAGGGCTTTCCCCTGGTCAGCCGCTCGGTCGGCTGGTTGCTCGGCCAATGGGGCTAGACTCCTTTGTGGTAAAGGGGACCAGCTCCTCTGACCTGACCAAGGGTCCTGGTTGGATCACGTGGAGCGACCTTCCGGGGGATACGGGCAACTTCGGGGTTGCCGGACACAGGGTTACTTACAAGGCCCCGTTCCGGCATATCGAGAAGCTTCAGGTGGGCGACACGGTCTCGTTCATCTCGCCGTATCGGGAGTACACCTATGAGGTGGTCGATCTGTTCCAAGTGGCCCCGAACCGAGGTGATGTTGCCGAGTCCACCGAGAAGCCCATGCTGACGATGGTTGCGTGCCATCCGCCGTATAGCGCCCGTTACCGCTATATCGCCCAGGCCGAACTTGTCTCAGTGAGGCGGATCAAGTAAAAGTAACCCGTGGCGCGCTACGAGGAGGTTTTGATGAAGGTTTACGTGACCGGAGGGGTCGGATTCATTGGGTCGGCACTCGTGCACACGTTGCTGTCCGAGGGGCATGAGGTCGCATTCATCGACGACCTGTCCACGGGCACCGTGGGGAACCTGGATCCCAGGGCTACCTTCAGGATCCTTGGTATCTTAGACGACGGGATGTCGGCGCACATGGCCGCCTTTTCCCCGGAAGTGGTCGTTCACCTTGCGGCGCAGTCGAGCGTCTCCGCGTCCATCAAAGACCCCGGGCGCAGCATGCGGGTAAACGCCGAGGGCACTGCGCACATCGCCCAGGCTGCCGTCAAGGCGGGTGCGCGCCGGGTCATCTCAGCATCGTCGGCAGCGGTGTATGGAACCCCCATGGGCCTTCCTTTGGCCGAGAGCGCGCTGTGCGCGCCGGAAAGCCCCTATGGCAAGTCCAAGCTTGAGGGGGAGAGACGGCTTAGCGCCGAGCTGGATGGCACAGGTGTCGATTACGCAAGCCTCCGGTTTGCCAACGTGTATGGGCCAAGACAGGTCGCCGGTAGTGACGGGGGCGTTGTGGCGGTCTTTTTGGCGCAGCTCCTTGCCGGGTTGCCGCCGGTGATCCATGGCGAGGGAGGACAGACCCGCGACTTCATTTTTGTAGGGGACGTTGTCGCTGCGATCCTGGCTGCCCTGGCCTGCGATAGCCCGCTTGCGACACAGGGGGCGGCCTACAACATCTCGACGGGGATAGGGCGGTCGATCCTTGAGCTCATAGGTGTGATGCGCCAGGCCGTCGGCTATTTTGGCGATGTGGAGCATGCGCCTGTTCGCGCAGGGGACATTGAGCACAGTGTGCTCGACCCCTCCAAAGCAGCCGCTGTCTTAGGCTGGAAGGCCAGCGTGGACCTTGAGACGGGCATCGGGATCACCTGGCCATGGTACGAACGGGAAAGTGGTGCGGGGACTGTTTGATGAAGCCTGAAGGCCGGCAGCCCCCGTCCCAGCCGCAGCCCCAGCCCCTCACCGTGCTTTACGCCGAGCGGACTGTGATCGAGCTGGGGCTTGCCGATGCGCTGCTCGGCTGCGGTCAGGCGCTAACCCGTTGTGATCGGACACCGTCTTGCAGTGGCGGCCAGGCATCGCTCTGGCAGGGCTGCCTGGCTCCTGAGGTCGCGGTCGTCAAGGGGATACCCAGTGTCGCCGAACTTGCCGGGGGTGCCGCTTTTTCGGGGGCAGACGGCGATGCGGCGATAAAGGCGCTTGCGGCGCTCGGCCACGACAC
Source organism: Coriobacteriia bacterium (assembly GCA_009779675.1). Lineage (GTDB taxonomy): Bacteria > Actinomycetota > Coriobacteriia > Anaerosomatales > PHET01 > WRDS01. The sequence goes on along the minus strand of WRDS01000007.1, from coordinate 10,723 downwards.
CGGGCAGGTGTTCTTTGCGCTCTCGCGCCCACCGTGCGCACAGGGTCCTGAGGCAGAGGACGGAGGCGGGGATGCCGCACCAGGAGGCGGGGGCGGGGATGCCATTCCGCGTCGGCTCAGGCTGCTTCTCGAGTCGGTTGACGCGCCGCTAGTGATCGCTACCGATATGGTGGCTGCGACCGACCTTTCCCGCGCATTCGACCTGCCGGAAGAGATCGAACCGGGATGTCTCGTGCATTATGCAGGGCGTAGGTTCGTAGCGTGTACCGGCCTGGAGGCATCGCTTGCAGGCCAGGACACGAAACGGCGTGTATGGAAGCAGCTGTTGGCGGCCACTCCCGAAAAGCCCGTGTATTAAGCCCTAGTCCTCTTCTATCTCGATGATAGCGCCCATGGGGCACTCTTCCATGCACGCGGCGCATCCGTCGCAGCGATCATCGTGAACGGGCTCAGCGGCATCGCCGACGATCTCGATCACATCGTTGGGACAAGCGTCCACGCAGATTCCGCAAGCTGAGCAGTCATCCTCGTTGATTATGGGGCGTGGCATGTTTTCTCCTTAGTTTGCCGAGAAGCCATATTAGCGTGCTGCCGTGCTGCCGCTGTTTTCGTGGGTACCATACAAAGCACCCGCAAGCCTGTAAAGACCATATGCGCAGGTTTTTAAAGAATGTTTTGGAGAACGGCCACAACCTTTTGCGAAACTGGCCCGTCCCCCGGGTTCTCGGATGCCAAAATAATTGTATTTACTATTAGCAAAAAACTTGATAACATCACTGTCATATCCTAGAATGGCTCCAGCAATGGGCCAGGCGCATGTCGCGCATGGGATCGCAAAGAAACAACGCATGGGATCTAACACGTATGGGAGCTAAGAACGAGAGAATCTAAGAAGTCGCTAAGAAGTCGCTAAGAGGATCTGAGAAAACAGGTCTTAAGAAAAGGAGTGAAAGACATATGAGCAAAGTTATCGGCATCGACCTGGGGACTACGAATTCTGCCATGGCGGTCATGGAGGGCGGCGAGGCAGCCGTCATAATCAATGCCGAGGGTGATCGCACTACGCCCTCCGTTGTGGCGTTTCGCAAGGATGGCGAGCGGGTGATGGGCAAGCCCGCCAAGAATCAGGCAGTCACCAATCCTGAGAACACCATCACGTCGATCAAGCGTTTTGTCGGCCGCAAATTCGGCGAGACCGACAGCGAGCGCAAAACGGTCTCCTACAACGTGATCAAGGGCAAGGACGGACGTGCGTCCGTCGACATCGAGGGCAAGGCGTACACGCCCGAAGAGATCTCGGCTATGGTTCTGCAAAAGCTCAAGGCAGATGCCGAGAAGTACCTCGGCGAGCCGGTGACCAAGGCGGTCATCACCGTTCCCGCATACTTTAACGATACCCAGCGCCAGGCGACGAAGGATGCGGGCAAGATCGCCGGCCTTGAGGTCCTCCGCATCATCAACGAGCCCACGGCGGCGGCGCTTGCGTACGGTTTTGACAAGGGGAACAAAGAGCATACCGTCCTCGTCTTCGACCTTGGCGGCGGGACCTTCGATGTCTCGGTCCTTGAGCTTGGCGATAATGTGGTGGAGGTCCGCTCCACGAGCGGCGATAACCATCTTGGTGGGGACGACTGGGACCATCGGATCATCGACTGGCTGGCCGATAAGTTCAAGGCCGATACCGGCATCGATCTTCGGGCGGACAAAATGGCGTTGCAACGCCTCAAAGAGGCCGCCGAGAAGGCCAAGATGGAGCTTTCGACCGCGCAAAGCACGCAGATCAACCTGCCGTTCATAACGGCTGACGCATCCGGTCCCAAGCACCTTGACTGCGCGCTCAGCCGCTCGGAGTTCGAGCGCATTACGAGTGACCTTTTGGATCGCACGAAAAAACCGGTCGAGCAGGCGATCAAAGATGCCGGGCTTAAAGCGAACGAGATCGACGAGGTCATACTGGTCGGTGGGTCTACGCGTATGCCGGCTGTCCAAGAGGCCGTGAAAAAGATCACCGGCAGGGATCCGCACATGGGTGTGAACCCCGACGAGGTCGTTGCCGTCGGTGCTGCCATCCAGGGCGGCGTGCTTGCTGGGGACTTCGGGCAGGAGGGTATCCTGCTGCTTGACGTGACCCCGCTTTCGCTTGGGGTGGAGACGCTCGGCGGTGTGATGACCCGGCTCATCGAGCGCAACACCACTATCCCCACGCGCAAGAGCGAGATTTTCACTACCGCAGCTGACGGGCAGACCTCGGTCGAGGTGCATGTGCTGCAAGGTGAGCGTGATATGTCTGCGGACAACAAGACACTCGGACGTTTCCATCTGATGAACATTCCGACGGCCCCGCGCGGGATCCCTCAGATCGAGGTCGCGTTCGATATTGATGCCAACGGTATCGTGAACGTGAGCGCGAAGGACCTGGGCACCGGCCAGGAGCAGAAGATCACCATCACGGGCTCCACGGCGCTCTCTGACGACGAGGTCGATCGTATGGTGGCCGATGCCGAGAGCCATGCGGATGCTGATCGCCAGCGCAAGGAGGAGGTCGAGGCCCGCAACAACGCCGACTCCCTTGCGTATCAGACGGAAAAGACCCTGAAAGAGCTTGGGGACAAGGTGCCCGAGGAGGCCAAGACCGCATGCGAGGAAGCGATCACAGAGGCAAAGACCGCCCTTGAGGGCAGCGATGTCGAGGCCATCAAGGCGGCCACAGGGAAACTGCAGGAGGCAGGCTACAAGCTCGCCGAGATCGCTTATTCCGAGGCGCAGGCAGCGGCCTCTGCCGAGGGCGCAGACGCGAATGCGCAGCCGTCCTCGGATCCGGACGATGGCGATGTCGTTGATGTGGACTACGAGGTCGTGGAAGATGAGGGCAAGTGATCATGGCCGAGAAGCGCAAAAAGGCCGCCCGGGGCATCGCCCCGGGCCACGGCCGGTACGAGGAGGGTGTGTCGTCTGATGGCGGGGTCGATGCGTCGTCATCGGCTGCCGCCGTGGGCGCGGGTGCCGCGGGTGCCGATGCGCCGCCTGGTGCGGGCACCGGCGTGGGTGTCGATGCGCCGTCTGGCGAGACCGCCAGCGCGGATGCCGATGCGGGTGCCAGTACGACCGCCAGCGCGGATACCGATGTAAGCGCCGATGACCTCCGCAAGGAGGCCGAGCAGTGGCGGGACAAAGCACTGCGCGCCCAGGCCGAGTTCGAGAATGCCCGCCGCCGCCTTGAGATGCGTCACGCAGACGCCCTTCTCCGGGCAGGCGAGCGTGTGATCACCGAGCTGCTTCCGGTCTTTGACGACCTGGAAAGGGCGGCGGAGCACATCGGGGGCCACAGCATGGATCATGCCGAGGGTGTCATCCAGGTCTACCGCAAGCTCATCGGCGTTTTAGAAAAGGAAGGTGCTTTCCTGATCGATCCTTTTGGCGAGCCTTTCGATCCTGCCAAGCATAGCGCTGTCCAGATGAGGGATGCCGCAGATGTACCCGATGGCACGGTCGTAGAGGTACTGCAAAAGGGCTGCGAGATGGGTGGTCGTGTGCTTCGGCCTGCGACAGTGATCGTTTCGACCGGAGGCCCAAAAGGAACAGGATAGCCGATGGCAGCCACCCGCAACTATTACGATGTCCTCGGCATCAAGAAAAGCGCTTCGGCCGATGAGGTCAAGAAGGCGTTTCGCCGCCTTGCGCGCAAACACCATCCCGATGCGGGTGGCGACGAGGGGCGCTTCAAAGAGATAAACGAGGCTTACGAGGTCCTTTCCGACCCAAAGAAGCGTGAGCAATACGACACCTATGGGCAGTACTTCGGCGGGGTCCAGCCCCCAGGCGCTCCTTCTGGCGGTCGGCCAGGCGGCGGCTACCACGTCGACTTTGGCGACCTGTTTGGCGACTTCTTTGGTTCAGACGGGGCAGGGTTTGGCGGCGGCCCCGGCGGTCCCGGGAGGCATCATGCGTCCCGGCCACAGCCGAGCCGCGGCACAGACGTGCAGATCGATCTCGACCTCACGTTCGAGCAAGCGTTCTCAGGCACCTCGGTGCAGGTGCAGGTCGAGCGTACCGAGAAGTGCGAGATCTGCGGTGGCTCCGGGGCCAAGCCGGGCACCTCGGCCACCGAATGCAGTGAATGCAAAGGCACCGGCCAGGTGAGCGAGGGACAAGGCGTGTTCGGGTTCTCTCGGCGGTGTCCACGGTGTGGCGGCGCAGGCAAGGAGATCAAGGATCCCTGCAGCGCCTGTCAGGGCAGGGGCTCGGTCGTGAGGCTGCGGCCGGTGGCGGTGAATGTGCCTGCGGGAGCCACCGACGGCGGCAAGCTGCGCTTCAAAAGGAAGGGCGGATCGGGCGTTGCAGGTGGCCCTGCGGGCGATCTTTACGTGGTCACCCACATCAAGCCGCACCCGGTCTTTGCGCGCCAGGGGGCCGATGTCACGATGGATCTGCCCCTCTCGGTCTCTGAGGCCGCACTGGGAACCGAGGTCACGGTACCCACCCCGGGCGGTGCCAAGGTGCGTTTGAAGGTTCCTGCGGGAACCCAGAGCGGGCGGGTCTTCCGCATTGCAGGCAAAGGTGCGGCAAAGCTCAAAGGCGGGAAAAGCGGGTCGCTCGGCGACCTGAAGGCCAAGGTCAGCGTTGTTGTGCCGGAGGCGCTTACTGATCGGCAGAAGGAGCTCTTTGAGGAGCTTGCCGCCGAGATGAACGATGATATCAGAGCCGATTTGGATCGGCTTGCCTGATGCAGAACCAGCGAGACCGGCAGGGTCAGCAAGACTAGCAGGGTCAGCGAGACCGGCAGGGTCGGCAGGGTCAGCGAAACCAACAAAACCAGCAAGATAGCATGCCCAAGGAGCAGAGAAAATGAGACATCCCGGTCGGAACAGGCCACTTTATATGATCAGCGTTGCCGCAGAGCTTGCCGGCGTCCATCCGCAGACGCTTCGGATATATGAGCGCAAGGCGTTGATCCAGCCGCAGCGGTCGGGCGGGAACACGCGCCTGTACTCGGAGGCCGATATCGAAAGGCTGCGGCTCATCCAGCAGCTGACCCAGGAAGAGGGGGTAAACCTCGCGGGGGTCATGCGGATCATGGAGATGCAGCGCGAGTTGGACTATCTGCACCGCGAGCTTGAGGCGACGCGGCGGCGTCTTGCGCGTGCCGAGGAGCTGCTGGCGGTGCAACGGCAGGCTCCGCGAACCTACACCGCGCTCGTGCACGTGCCGGGCGGGGTCACGAAGGAGGTCAGGTTCAGATGAGGCTCGACAAGCTCACTATCAAGAGCCAGGAGGCCATTGAGGCGGCCGCCGGGATCGCTTCTGGCAGCAATGCTGCGGCGATCGAGCCCGAGCACCTGCTCAAAGCGCTGCTCGATCAGGCGGACGGCATCGTCCGTCCAGTGCTTGCGAAGGTGGGTGCCGATCCAGGCGCGCTTGACGCGGGCGTGGGCAAGGCGATCGCCTCGATGCCTACGGTGAGCGGTGCGGCTGCGCAGTCTATGCCCGGCCCTCGGCTGACCACGGTGTTAAACGACGCATTCAAGACTGCCGAGAAGATGAAGGACTCCTACGTCTCGACCGAGCACCTGCTTATCGCGCTCGCTGCCGACAAGGGCGAGGCGGGAAGGATCCTCGAGATGAGCGGGGTCAGTCCCGAGCGCATCGGAAAGGCGGTCGAAGAGCTGCGTGCAGGCTCGAAGGTCACCGACCAGAACCCCGAGGGCCAGATGCAGGCTCTGGAGCGCTACGGGCGCAACCTCACCGAGATGGCCCGCGAGGGCAAGCTCGACCCGGTCATCGGTCGCAACGAGGAGATCCGCCGGGCGATCCAGGTGCTCTCTCGGCGCACCAAGAACAACCCGGTGCTCATCGGCGAGCCGGGAACCGGCAAAACGGCCATCGTCGAGGGGCTTGCACAGCGCATTGTCGCCGGTGACGTGCCTGGCAGCCTGCGCGACAAAGACGTTGTGGCGCTGGATCTGGGTGCGATGGTCGCCGGTGCGAAGTACCGCGGGGAGTTCGAGGACCGCTTGAAGGCCGTGCTGCGGGAGATCGAGACGGCCGAGGGCCGCATCATCCTCTTCATCGACGAGATGCACACGATCGTTGGGGCAGGCGCTGCCGAGGGCGCGATGGATGCCGGCAACATGCTCAAGCCGCCGCTCGCCCGCGGGGAGCTGCATGCCATCGGCGCAACGACGCTTGACGAGTACCGCGAGCACGTCGAGAAGGACTCAGCGCTCGAACGCCGGTTCCAGCCGATACTCGTGGGCGAGCCGAGCACGGAGGACACCATCACGATCCTGCGTGGGCTCAAGGAGAAGTACGAGGTCCACCACGGCGTGCGGATCACCGACGGGGCGATCGTCTCGGCGGCGGAGCTCTCCAACCGCTACATCGCCGACCGCTTCCTGCCCGACAAGGCCATCGACCTCATCGACGAGGCCGCAAGCCGCCTGCGCATCGAGATCGACTCGATGCCCACCGAGATCGATGCGGCGGAGCGGCGCGTCACGCAGATGCAGATCGAGGAGCAGGCACTCATGCGCGAGGAGGACGATGCAAGCGCCGAGCGCCTGGAGACGCTACGGGCGGAGATGGCCGGGCTTACCGAGGAGCTTTCGGGGCTCAAGGCATCTTGGCTCGCCGAGAAGGAGGTCATCGAGGGTGCCCAGGCGGCCAAGGCCGCGCTCGACGAGGCGCGTACCGAAGAGGAGCGTGCGACCCGAGAGGGCGACTTGCAGCGTGCCGCCGAGATCCGCTACGGGCGCATCCCCGAGCTTGCGCGGCAGATCAGCGAGAGCGAGCAGCGTCTGGGCGAGCTGCAGGCCGAGAACGCGATGCTCAAAGAGGAAGTCACCGAGGACGAGATTGCCGAGGTCGTCTCGGCGTGGACCGGGGTGCCCGTCGCCCGTCTCATGCAGGGCGAAATGGGCAAGCTCGCACGGCTCGAGGAGGTGCTGCACGAGCGCGTCGTGGGCCAGGATGAGGCGGTCGCGGCGGTCGCGGGCGCCATCCGTCGCTCGCGTGCTGGGCTCTCAGACCCCAACCGCCCCATCGGCAGCTTCCTGTTCCTTGGCCCGACCGGTGTGGGCAAGACCGAGCTTGCGAAAACGCTCGCCGAGTACCTTTTCGACGATGAGCGGGCGCTCGTGCGCGTCGACATGTCCGAGTACATGGAGAAGTTCAGTGTGCAGCGGCTCATCGGGGCCCCTCCTGGATATGTGGGTTACGAGGAGGGCGGCCAGCTCACCGAGATCGTGCGGCGTCGACCGTACTCGGTCGTGCTGCTCGACGAGATCGAGAAGGCGCATGCGGATGTCTTTAACGTGCTCTTGCAGGTGCTCGATGACGGACGGCTCACCGACGGCCAGGGTCGCGTAGTCAGCTTCAAGAACGCGATCATCATCATGACGAGCAATGTGGGCTCGAGCTATATCCAGGCATTTGCCGAGGGCGGGGCTGACGAGGCGGAGACCGACCGGATGCTCCAGGAGGCACTGCGTGCGACCTTCAGGCCGGAGTTTTTGAACCGTATCGATGACGTGGTAACCTTCCACGCGCTCTCGCTCGATGAGATCGCAAACATCGTTGAGCTGCAGCTTGCCCAGATCCGCACGCGCATCGCCGAGCGCAAGATCACCCTCGAGGTGACCCCGGCGGTGGTGGAGCGCCTTTCCATCGACGGTTTCGACCCGGTCTTTGGCGCACGGCCGCTCAAGCGGCTGATCCAGCGTGAGGTCGTAGACCGCGTCGCCAAACAGGTCATCGAGGGCGAGGTGCACGAAGGTGATACCGTCGTGATCGATGCCGATGGCGAGGGATACCGGGTCGCATGAGGCGGGGCTGGAACGTGCCGCTTGCTTAATATGCGGTAATGACTGCGTGATGGCGCAGCGGCTAGCGCGAGCGGCAGAGTGCTCACGCTGCCGCTGGTAGTCTACGGAGTGCCTGCGCTCAGTCTCTAAAATTGTCGTTTCGCATCCGGAACAGGTATTCTGACCAGATCCAGCTTGCTGTAGTCGAAGCCTATCACCAGAAGGATGATTTTTGTGAGAAAACAAAGAAAAAGCACACTCAAACGTGTGGCACAGGTCGCCCTGGTGACAGCCTTGGCCGCTGCATTCCTGGCTCCCGGGATCGCGCCTGCCGAAGCCGCTCGCACTGGGGGCGCGCCTGCCGAAGCCGCTCGCACTGGGGGCGCGCCTGCCGAGGTCGCACACACGGGAGTTGCGCCTGCCGAAGGTGCTCATACTGGCGGCGTGCCTGCTGAGGTCGCTCGTGCTGGGGCTACTCTCGCGCAGTTGAGGCTCACGGAGTCGACATCCGTCATGCAGGTGGAGATGACGGAACCGACACCTGCCGCACTGACGGAGCTTGTTGCCGATCCGAATGCAGGGTGGAAGGAAGTCAGTGCTGGAACCATCCATTCTCTTGGAATAAGGGATGACGGCTCACTTTTGGCATGGGGGGATAACGGTGCCGGCCAGCTTGGCGATGGCACGTGGGAGGGCAAAAGCGCTCCCACCCTCATCGGGGATGCGACTGACTGGAAAGCGGTCAGCGCCGGGGGCGGTAACTTCTTTGCAGGGGCGCACTCTCTTGCACTGAAGGAGGACGGGTCGCTCTGGGCGTGGGGAGCCAACAATTACGGCCAGCTCGGCGATGGCACGTGGGAAGGCAAAAGCACTCCTGTGCGTATTGGGAGTGCGGCTGATTGGAAGGCCATTGGTACAGGGAATTTCCACTCCCTTGCACTAAAAAACGACGGCTCTCTCTGGGCATGGGGGTGGAACGAGTACGGTCAACTTGGCAACGGCACGAAGGGCGATGGCACCAGCAAAAACGTTCCTACCCGCATTGGGGTTGCTACCGATTGGGAAGCCATCAGCGTGGGATTCAATCACTCCCTTGCGCTCAAGACCGACGGCACGCTCTGGGCGTGGGGGATTAACTGGTATGGGGGGCTCGGCGACGGCACGAAGGAGGACAAAAGCACCCCCACTCGCATTGGAGACGCAACCGATTGGAAGGCTCTCAGTGCGGGAGACTGGCACTCCCTTGCCATCAAAGACGACGGCTCGCTCTGGGCGTGGGGGACTAACTTCTTTGGGGAAGCGGTGGAAGGTGAGGATCCGAATAGATATGCTCCTGCTCGCGTTGGAACTGGCACTAGCTGGAGGGCTGTTGCTGCAGGAGGAGACGCATTTCAAAATTCGTATGCAATAAAAAGCGACGGGTCACTGTGGATCTTTTACACGTGGGGAGATGGCCGCTATGACCCTGTTCGCGTTGGGATCGGTGCCAACTGGAAGAGCATCATCGGCACAGGACTCTATCACTCCATCGGCATCAAGGCTGACGGTTCGCTCTGGAGCTTAGCTGGGAGCACCCTCACTCAGATCACAGACACTATGCCTCCAGCATCAACTTCTGATGTGTGCGTCTCGTACCCGGCTGCACCAGCGGTTATCACCATCACTGCAACGGATAACGATGCTGGTGTTAAGGAGATCACATACATTCTTGATGGCGGTACTTCAGTTGTCACATCTGGAAGCTCAGCAACTGTTACCGTCAATACGAGCGGTCGACATACTATTGAATTCTGGGCCAAGGATAATGCTGGCAACAGGGAGGTTTCGCACAACGCCGCCTTCACTATCAAGCTTGGCGGTGTTATCGAGCGCGTTTCCGGTGCAGACCGCTATCAGACCGCCATCGAGGCATCCAAGAAAAACTTCGAGTTTGCAGAGGCGGTTGTTTTGACCACTGGCACGAACTATGCGGATGCGCTATCCGCGTCTGCCCTTGCCGGTTCCTTGAAAGCGCCGATTCTTCTTACTCATCCAAACGTTTTGAGCAATGGGGTTTTGAATGAGATCAAGCGTCTTGGGGCAGAGGTGGTTTGCATCATCGGCTCAGAGGCTGCGGTGTCAAAGGGCGTTGAAAGCGCACTTGATAAAGCCGGGTTTGATGTGGTGCGTATCGATGGGGAAGATCGCTACGAAACAAGCGCTTACATTGCCTATGTTGTTGCAGAGATCGAAGGCGATGACTTTGCTGGTACGGCATTTCTCGCCCGAGGGGATAACTTTGCAGATGGCTTGGCGGTCGCTCCGCTGGCGTATGCCAATAAGATCCCGGTGATACTCACCAAACCGGCGGTTCCTTCCTCATATGCAATATATGCCATTCAGGATCTAGACATCACGGATTTCACTATTGTGGGCTCCACGGCTGCTGTCTCTGATACCGTGAAAGACATCGTGGCAAGATGGGCCAATAGTTCTCCAACATTCAGGCGCATTGAGGGCTCAACCCGCTATGAGACCGCAGAAGCAGTTGCAAAGTACGCACTCGAGAACGATCTTGCCACTAAAGAATTCATCGGGGTTGCAACGGGAACAAACTTTCCGGACGCGCTTGCCGGGGGTGTTGCAACCGGTGAGCAGGGAGGCATACTTGTACTGACCACGCCGAATGCGCTCTCCCCGAACTGGGATGCCTATCTCAGAAGCGGTGCCTACGCAGGCGTAAGACCCGATATCCAGATCTATGGCGGAGCTAACGTGGTCAGTGACAATGTCAAAGCAAGGCTGCAAAACGTCTTGCTTAACTAGAGTGTGTCGTCACAAGTTAGTGATATAATGATGAAGGCTGAGAGGAGGCCTCCATCATGGTGACGAGTGCGTATCGCAGGCACGATCTTACTGACGGGAAATGGGCGGTTCTTGCACCG
>WRDS01000006.1 GCA_009779675.1 Coriobacteriia bacterium | reverse complement strand
CAAGCCGTTCGAATAGCCGTGCGCGCGCACTAAATAGCCGCGCCCCTGAGGAAACAAGGCGTTCTGACCAGACAGACAGCTCTTCTTGATCTATCACTTCTGCCCGCAAAGCAGCATTCCTTTGCTTCAATACCCGTTCAAACTCATTCTTTGCGTCTAAGTAGGCGGGAGAAAGCTGCGCCCCAAGGCTATCGAGCGCCCCTCTCCTCTTGTCCGCCGAGTCCTTAATGAGGCGCAGGTCATCGGGGGTGAACGTGACACTTGGGAACACCCCTATTACCTCAGCAAGCCTCTTTTTCGGCTTACCGTTTATTTGGTAGACCCGCTTACCGGCGCGTGTGATGGTGAGCGCGATCTCCAAAGATCTTCCGTCTCCCTCGGCAATCAAGCATAAGCAGGCATCCTGCTTCTCCCAGTTCACCACTTCTGACCATTGGGGTTTGCGGAAAGACTCGGTCGCGGTAAGGATCTGCAGCGCCTCGATCAGGTTTGTCTTGCCGACCGCATTCGGCCCCACGAAGACCGTTAGATGGGGATCGGGCTCAATTATGGCTGTTTTGTAGCTGCGGAACCCGTCGATTGTGACACGGGTTACAGATAGGCCCACATCGCTCATCCCAGCCTGACGGGCATCAGCAAGTACAGGAAAGGGTCTCCTTCAACGCTTTTTAGGAGGCCGGGTTTAAGCGACGACTGCAGCTCAATCCTAGTTGTCTCGGTGGGCACAGAGGAAAGCCCGTCGATGAGGAAGGTATGATTGAATGCGATCTCTATGTCTCCGCCGTCGATTTTTGCCATAACATCCTCGGCTGCATCCCCAACCTCTTGAGCAGCGGAAGAGAGGGACAAGGTCTGTTCTTTCGCCTGGAAAGATAGGCGCAAGGGAGAGTTCTGGAGCGCGAGAAGGGATACCCTCTTGACCGCCAGCAAGAACTCCTCGGTGGAAACATCAATAAAACAGCTGGTCTCTTTAGGAATAAGCTGTTTGTAATTCGGAAAACTGCCCTCGACCCTCCGGGTAATGAATGTGGTGTCGTCAAACTCAAAGACTACCTGGTTTTGCGAGAGGCCGATTTGGATATCGCTTTCTGAATCAGCAAGCCTTGCCACCTCGTCAAGAGCCCTGCCGGGGATAACGGCCTCTAGATCCTCTTTGAGGGGTGCCTCCAGCACGCGTTCTATCAGAGCCAAGCGGTAGCTGTCTGTAGCAACCATCCTTACGGTGGCCCCCTCGATCACAAAAAGGACACCGGTCAACACTGCCCTGGTCTCGTCTTTGCTGACCGCTTTCGACACCCGCTTCACCATGGCATCAAGCACGCTTGCGGGTAAAGCAGCGCTTTTTTCAACGTTGAGCTCTGGGAACTTCGGGAAGTCATCGGCGCTGAGGGTGCGTATGGTGAATGTGGATTGCTGGCATGTTATCTGCAGCGAACCCTCATTTAACTCCAGCGTGACCGCAGCGTCAGGAAGAAGCCGGATAATATCAGAGAAGAGTTTGCCTGGGACGACCACTGTCCCATCCAACTCAATAAGAGCCGGCCGTATATGCCGAACTGATACCTCGAGATCGGTTGCTTGAAGGGTGAGCTTCCCTGCTTTTGCATCAAGGTGAACGCCAGACAGGATAGGGAGGGTCGAGCGGGAGGACATTCCTTTTGAAACAGTGTTAAGTGAACTAAGCAACTCACTTTTTGCGATACTCAGCTTCATTAGTACCTCTCTTTTATTTAAACACTTCTATTACACACTAATAAGGGCTGTGTATATGTGCATAACCAAAAAACAAGCTGGTGAGAGACGGTGTATCTTGCCAATTCCCCCTGTGGGCAAATGGTTTCACCTGTCCACATGATCCACAAGGCAATTTCCTATCAACAAAAAACAACCCTAATAAACAGCTTTTCCCCACCTGTTCCACAATGGCATCAACAACACTATTGAACCACATAAACCATCGGCTCCAAACCTTAAGCCCCATAACCGTATACGGTTATGGGCACATATAACGGTCAGCCCTTTTGCTTGATGATGTTAGTCAATTGTTGGACTTGGTTAAAAACCTCTCGGTCAGAACCCATAAGTTTCTTTATCTTGTCTTGCGCGTGCATGACGGTCGTGTGGTCACGCCCGCCAAACTCAGATCCGATTTTAGGCAGTGACAGATCTGTTAGCTCGCGCGAAAGATACATAGCTATCTGCCGAGGAAAAACGATGCTATGCGAGCGCTTGCTGCCGATTATCTCCGAGGGGGATATATTGTAGTAGCGGCACACCTCTCGTTGGATCATAGCGATCGAGATGGGTCGGTGCGAGCAGTCTGGGAACAGGTCGCACGTGACCTGTTCGGCGCAAAGACGATCAACAGAGCTCTTCTTCAATAACTCGCAATATGCGGTGATGCGGATGATCGCCCCTTCCATCTCGCGGATGTTAGGGGTTGCCCTTTCCGCTATGTACGTCAAGGCATCGTCATCAAAAACAACCTGCTGCGATTCAACAAACTGCTGCAGGATAGCCAGGCGGGTCACATAGTTTGGAGGCTGGATGTCTGCCTGAAGACCCCACGCAAAGCGGCTTCGGTAGCGTTCCTCCATATTGATATCTTTAGGAGGGCGGTCTGAGGCAAGAACGATAGCCTTCCGATGATTGTGCAACTCGTTAAAAGTGTTGAAGAATTGCTCCTGAACACCATCTTTCCTTTCCATGAATTGAACATCGTCGATAAGGAGCACATCCACCGAGCGGTATTTCTTGCGGAAACTGTCCGTGGTCTTAGCCCTGAGCGAGCCGACAAAATCATTTGTGAACTGCTCGGAGGAAACGTACGTTACTTTCCTGTGGGGGAAGTGGCGTGCGACATATGCGCCGATAGCCTGCAGAAGGTGGGTTTTCCCGAGGCCTGGCCCTCCCCAGAGGAATAGCGGGTTATATTTTAGGCCGGGCTGCTCAGCGACAGCGAGGGCGGCGTTTCTTGCGAATGCGTTTGATTCGCCAACCACAAAAGAGTCAAACGTATATTTGGGCTCAAACTCATCTTGGAGCAAGGCCGTTTGAAGCAGCTCCTCTTCCCGGGGGGCTGGAGCGGTGCCGCTTGCTGCGGCCTCATAGTCTTGGGCCGCTGCCTGGTTTACCACAAGCCGGATCGCCATATCCGAACCCGTGGCTTGCTTCAGGGCGGCATTGAGCTGCGGGGAGAGTCTTTCCTCCAGCCAGTCCAGCGTCCATTTATTTGGAACGCCGACTACGAAACCGTCGTCGTTGGCCAACAACGGGACAGTATGGTCAAGCCAGGTTTTATGGGGAGCGCTCAAGTCGTCTTTTACGGCCTCTCGGACGTTTTCCCAGACCTGCGATAGGTTTACTGAAGAGACTGTCATAGGTACCCCAAATAAAAATTTTTCTACTGGCGGACGGTGTTGGAGCAAGCCAACAGCAACACTACCGCTCAAGGCCGGTGTATCCATCATCGTGCGGCTGAAACCTGTGGAAATGTGTGCGAAAGATAAACGTTTATACTGCCGGATTAAATTTAAGGCTGTAGAGACGAAAAGCAAGACAGCGACTTTTTGCAGGAATCAAAGCAAAAGCAAGTTTTAAAAGACAAACGGTCGAAAATCAAAGACAAACGGTTGCAATTAGTGTTTTGCACAGCGTTTTTTAATACTGAGGAGAGTAGTCACTAAAAACGTTCCCGGCAAGCGGGCAAAGAGTTTTATCCACAACCATTGGCGGGTCAGTCCTGCGTTTTCCACAGTATCCACAGAATTGCCAACAGTTTTTTGGGCGCATTCAACTTTTTTTAACAAGTGAGTTTAGGGGGAATGGACGGGCGCAACAGGCAGGCAGTCGCATGCTTGTCGCGCACATCGACAGCTGCCATGCTGCGGCATCCTGCTGTTTGGTGCATGGAGGCTGTTTGAGCGTGGCGATGAATGGCGGTTTTTCTTGGCCGAACAACTACTCAGGAACTGTTGCTCGGCGCAAGAATGTTGATTGCGCAGCGGGGTTTGGTTGCGGGCGGCCGTTGCGCCCATCGGCAATGGGCGACCGGCATGGGCGATCCACGGGCTACCATCAGAGCCTAACGCTGTAGCGCCTCAAATAACGAGTGCCCGCGAAAGCCGCTGGCGTTAAACGGCCATCAGCAACCATCGGAGCCGTCAGCGTCCTGTTTGCGCCGCCGACACCAGCCGACACCGCCGCAATGCCGCTACTGTAGTGCTGCTTGACTAAGAGAATGCCCGCCCATATAATCACTTGGCTTTGCCCTGATCAGGGCTAGGGCCTTAGGAGGTATTTGTGAAAAGGACGTATCAACCAAATAACCGGAAGCGGGCAAAGACCCATGGCTTCCGTGCGCGCATGGCAACTCGGGGTGGGCGCAGGGTGCTCGCTGCGAGGCGACGTAAAGGCCGCAGCGTGCTCAGCGCCTGATTTGCGATGAGTACTATCCGGTCATCCCGCGAGATTGACCGAGTGTTTAAGTCAGCGAGCTGGATCCACACCGCACATTTCATTGCACTTGTTGCCTTAACCCCCCCAGGACGCGACCCAAAAGGTCGCGTCGCGTACATTGCAGGCAAAAAGCTGGGCAATGCGGTGATCAGGAATAGGGCCAAACGAGTTTTGAGGGCAGCGCTTCAGGCATGTGGTGGGCCGTGGCCCGGGAAAGACGTAGTCCTTATCGCCAAACAAAGAACTGCTGGTTCATCATCGGGCGTGGTGGCAAAGACGCTTCTCCATACTATGGGTACTATGAGAGCCAAAGGAGGAGTATCATAAATGAAGGCCGTTGGCCGGATAGTCTTTGAACTTCCCAAACGCTGCGCCATAATTCTCATTCAATGTTATCGCGTTCTTGTCTCACCCCTGTTTCCGTCTGCATGCCGCTTTGTACCGACTTGTTCGGCGTATGCATCAGGGTCAATTGAAAAGCACGGGTTTTTGCGTGGCGGCTGGCTTGCTGTTAAGCGAATTGCAAAATGCCACCCGTTCCACCCAGGGGGTTGGGATCCAGTCCCTTAATTTATTTTTAATGCCGAGGAGATCTTACTGTGTCAATGATATGGGATCAGTTTAAAGAGTTGATTTTTCAGTTTTTGGTGCAGATCCAGGGGCATGTGGGCGATTGGGGCATGTCGATCATCGTGCTGACCGTTCTTGTCCGGTTGGCGCTTACCCCTCTGACAATCAAACAAACGCGATCCACATACGAGATGCAGCGCATCCAACCAAAAATCAAAGAGCTTCAAAAAAAATACGCCAATGACAAAGAGAAGCTTCAAGAAGAAACACTTAAGTTTTACCAAGAAAATAAGGTGAATCCCTTAAGTGGTTGCCTGCCTATGCTCTTGCAGATGCCGCTCCTGTTCGCCCTATATCAGGTTATTGGCGGAACCAAAGCAAAGCCGGGTTTGCTGATGGCTTATCTCACAAAGACGGGCACCATTGGGAAATTTTATTTCCTAATACCAGATATCTCTCACACCCCTAGCTCGGTTTTTTCAGACAGGGGGCTCGTTGCCGCTCTTCCGTATATTGTTCTTGTTGTATTGTTTGGGTTAAGCGTCTGGTTGCCGCAAGCATTGATGCCTGGCGAAAAGCAACAAAAGATAATGGGTGCCTATATGGCTGCTCTCATGCTGTTCTTTGGCTGGACTGCTCCCGCAGGCGTTCTTTTATACTGGGACATCTCAAGCCTTTGGGGTGTTATCCAGCAGCAGCTGACCCTTAAGTTTGCGAAGAATGAGCAGCCCCAAAAGGCTGTTGCGGCAGAAGAGCCAGCACCAACTCCAAAAAACCAGCAAGCGGCTCCACAAAAAGCGAAGAAAAAGAAGAAAAAAAAGAAATAGCTTGAGCATGGAAAACGGCAGGGACAGTCTGGGAATGTTATCGCGATGAGAGCGAGCTGCTATGGATAGACAAACCGAATGTATTGCAGTAGCCAATACCATTGAAGAAGCTGTTGATGTCGCGCTGGAAGAACTTGGGGTTCAGCAAGACGCGATTAGGTATGAGGTTTTGCCAGATTTGCACCCAAGCGAAACCGACTCAGTTGCTGCGGGACCCGTCAGGGTTCGGGCTTGGCTGCTTGATGCTCCGGTTGCCGAAGAGGACGCATTTCTCAATGGCGGCGATAACGACGACGACGAGGAAGAGGACGCTAACTTAAAACAAGTAGTTGACGGATTTAATGCCGAGGCAGAGCTTAGCGATGAGCAATTCGGGCTTATCGCGGATGCGGCGGCCGCGTCGCTCAAAACAATCGTTTCAGCGTTTGGCATTGATGATCCCGTCATTGAGGAGTACGAAGGCGACGAGGGGGAAATCATTCTTGACGTGGTAGGAGCAGATCTTGGGTTACTGATTGGACGGCATGGGAAAACATTGGATGCTCTTCAGACCCTTGTCGCCGCGATTACTGTGAAGCAAGCGGGGCTGAAACATCCGCTTGTTGTTGATATTGAAGGGTATCGGCATCGCAGGAAGCAAAAAGTTGAGGAAATTGCCCATAGAGCGGCCGACCGAGCCGTGAGACAACGGTCGTCAGTAAAACTACGTCCCATGACTGCTTATGAGCGCAGGATAGTGCACGTTGCTCTCAGGAATGACTCTCGCGTTTCTACCTGTAGCGAAGGGACTGAGCCGTATCGTCAGGTGGTTGTCAAATCTAAATAGTCGGAACGAGTATTTTCTGGAGCCACAGCCTTCATTTTGCGTTCTTTTGACAAAAGTCCGCGCATCGAGGATTTTTGTCAGGGCAGCATATATGTTGTTATCTTGCAAAACATGTGTGCAAAATGCCCTTCGCCTTTTAGGGCAGAGCCGTGCTCGGGCGTTTGGTGAAGTATGTTTCACGTGAAACATACTGATATGCAGAATCTCCTTATCACCCAAGCAGAATTGATGGGGGTGGGGGTTTCTCGCAGTGAAGCAGAAAAACAGATTCAGTTTTTGTGCTGGCTGGCCTCACGTAACGAATCTATTAGCCTTACTGCAATTAGCGAACCTGGTCAAGCGGTTACGCTGCACACTGTTGACGCGTTAAGCGCTGTGCCAGAACTAGAAGCTGTTGCCCCCGGAGCCATTCTCGATTTAGGAACAGGGGGAGGAGTGCCTGGAATACCTCTGGCAATCCACACGTCCCGTAGCACAGTTCTGTTAGATTCAATTAAGAAAAAGGTAGGGGTGCTGAACAACTATCTGGATGAAGCTCGTATCAGTGCGGTTGCCATAGCGGAACGCGCAGAAGACCATGCCGCAACACATCGCGCAAATTATGCTGCAGTAGTGGCGAGAGCAGTGGCAGGGTTGCCGAGTCTTGTCGAACTTGCCGCGCCCCTGCTCAGGCCATCGGGGCATTTGATCTGCTACAAAGGAGATCCATTGGATGCAGAGATTGTTGCAGGGAGAAGAGCGGCCGAGATGTGTGGAATGCAAGAAGTCTCCATACGCAAGTTGGAGTTGCCAGATTCTGCAGGGCGGCGAAGCGTAATCACCTATAGTCGGATCGGCGAGGGACACATAAAGTTGCCACGCGCTGTTGGGAAAGCCCAAAAACGCCCTCTGGCTTAGATGTGGGTATGCGCATACAATTAAACAATCACAGAATCTTGTGTTCCGGCTGGAGGTGCGCCATTTGGAAGTAAGCGAAACCACTTATTCGGCAACAGTGCTTGGAGTCGTCAACCAGAAGGGCGGTGTGGGGAAAAGCACCACAGCGGTAAACCTTGCTGCCGCTCTTGGTGAATTCGGGCAAAAGGTGTTGCTGGTTGATCTCGACCCACAAGGGAATGCGACCTCTGGGTTCGGCCTAAACAAAAGCCAACGCGAGGTGTGTGTTTATAATGCTCTGCTGGGCACCGTGGGCACTAAAGAGATCATTGAGGAAACCGACAGCGAACGGGTATTTATACTGCCGGCAACCATTCAGCTTGCTGGAGCAGAAATTGAGCTTGTCTCGGCGTTGAGCCGAGAAACTCGGCTTAAGGCAATGGTAGATGAGGTGCACGACGAATTCGATTTCGTGTTGATTGATTGCCCGCCAAGCCTTGGGCTGCTTACTATTAACGCACTGACGGCGGCGGAGGGTCTCATCATCCCGATCCAGTGCGAATACTATGCGCTAGAGGGGCTATCCAAATTGTTGGACAGTGTGCGTCTGGTAAAAACCCATTTGAATCCTTCCCTGGATGTGTTTGGTGTAGTTATGACTATGCACGATACTCGAACTCGTTTAGCGCAGCAGGTTGTACAAGAAGTCCAGGACTTTTTTGGCGACAAAATGTTCAGAACATTGATCCCGAGAACGGTGCGGCTGTCTGAGGCGCCCAGCTTTGGGCAACCAGTTACTCAATACGATTCGTCCGGCAAAGGTGCACGAGCGTACCGCGAATTGGCTAAGGAAGTGATTGAGCGTGTCTAAGGGCGGCCTTGGCAAGGGGCTGACAGCCTTAATATCTACCGCGTCCCAGGGGTCTCATGGCGATCAGGAAGTTCATGAGCTGCCCGTAGAACTCATCCGACCCAATCCGAATCAGCCGAGAATTGAAATTGACGAGGAACGGGTGTGCGAACTCGCCAAATCTATCCAACAGGTTGGGGTTCTGCAGCCGATTATCGTGCGGCCATTAGGAGACAAGTACCAGATTATTGCAGGGGAAAGACGATGGCGGGCTTCTCGGCAGGCAGGCCTTTCCGCTGTTCCCGTTCGGGTTATTGCCAGCAGTGATGTTGATGCACTCGAGCTTGCGTTGGTCGAGAACCTGCAAAGAGAGGATCTTAACCCGATTGAGGAAGCAAAAGGTTATCGCCAGCTGCTCAGCCTCCACCAGATGACCCAAGCCGAGCTTGCTGACAAGGTCTGCAAGTCGCGCTCGGCGATCACCAATGCGCTGCGCCTTTTGGATTTACCCGAGGCAGCCCAAGACTTCGTTTTCTCAGGGCAGCTATCTTCTGGGCATGCACGCGCTGTGCTCTCATTGCCCGGCGATGAGGATCGTGTGAAGTTGAGTGAAAAAATTGTGCGAGAAGGTCTCTCAGTGCGAGAAGCAGAGAGCCTAGCAAGGCTGCTTGCGGCAGGGCAAGCGCTGCGGGAGACGAGGCAGCCCACGCCAAAAGCATTCAAAGTGGTTGCACGGGCGCTTCGCCGTAAGTTAGGGACAAACGTAAGAGTGAAGCAGGTAAAGGATAAAGGTAAGATAGAGATTGAGTTTAGGGGCGAAGACGAGCTGGCAAGAGTCTACCGCATTCTGATGGAGGCTGAGGGCACCGGTCAGGGGGGTCTTGAATGAGGCGGTCCATAGGAACCCTGCTGGTTGGCCTGACCGTGGGGGCCGTGATCGGTTTTGTGCTTGGTCTGCTATTCGCGCCACAGAGTGGGGCGGCAACGCGTCGTAGAGTTGCCGACAAGGCGCAAAGGACCGCCGACGCGGCGAAATTGCTAGCTGAGCGGGCAGAGCAGACCGCAGGAATCATCGGCGGGCGGGTAGATCATTGCCTGGGACGCGAGGAGGAGGCCGCCTGGCGCAAGGTCAATGAGGCTCGCAGGGGAATGCGTGGATATACACAGACTCAGGTTTAGTAATGTCAGAGGCAGATGAGATCATCGCTCTGAGAGGAGCGGTGAATGTCCATTCGGCTTTTTGCAGGTAGAGCACATAGCGGCTTAAAACAGACTGCATATTCTTATGCAATAAATGCAGTTCATGAGAACCGCGAGACACATCTGGTCTTGCCTGGTTGCACGGATGTCGAGCAGGCTCGGCTGGCTCTTGCCAGCGATATTTCGTTGGGCTTGAACGTTGCGACATTCGATAACCTTGTCCAGCTGCTGTGGGAGCGCTTTGGCGACAGCCGTACGATTTGCCGTGCGGGGTATAGGGAGCTTGCGCTTGAGTCGCTTGGCAGGGCTGGCGGCTTTCCAAAGTCCCTGCCCAGGTTTGCCGCCGCTGTCATCGCAGACCTATGTTGCCAAACTGGGGTTGGATGGCGGGACAGTGCTAGGTGGGGCAGCGTCGGACAGGGCAGTGCGAAAAACGCAACAGCTTTTTCTGGAAACGCACAGGCTTTGGCAGGTCTGGTTCGCTCGTACGCAGACGGCCTTGGCAAAAACGCACTGATAGAGGTTGCTGAGGCGGCACACCTGCTTGCGATCGACATGCTGTTGCCCGCTGATGCATGTGTGGCGGTGCACGGTTTTCTAGAGCTTTCTCCAGACCGGCTGGTTCTTTTAAGGGCCCTTGCCTGCCGAGCTGACGTGCTGATTACATTGACCTGGGAGGCGGGGCATCTTGCAACCCAGGCTGCTTCCCCAATAATAAATGAATTAGATTTGCATGAAACATTTATTAATATGCAAAATATGGTATTTCGCAACTCCAACGATCACCCGCAGGGTGAGCCCAGCGATCAGTCACAGGGGTTTACGTGGGAGTTGATAGCACTGGAAGAGCACCTGTTTGCCGATCCCATAACTTTACCGCCTGCAGCTTTACCAAAATCCTCGGCCATCCGGTTTTCTTTGGCAGATGGCGTGGACTTGGAGGCATGTGCGGTTGCAGCAGAAGTGGCAGCGGCGCTTGCTGACAAGGCTGCAGGTGCGGACTCACCCAAAGAGATCGCCATAATCTATCGCAACCTGCCTGCTCACCGTGTGGCTCTTGAGGGTGCCCTTAAAGGCATAGGCGTTGAGGCCCGGTTCCACTGCCGTGTGGGGATTCGGGAGACCGCTCTTGGGGATGCCGTGCTCTCGGCGCTTTCATTTTGCCTGGAGCTAGACCGAGCAAACCTTCTTGCGCTGGTGTGCTCCCCGTTTTCTGGAATCTTTCCGACAGGTGCCCAGCATGTCGAGAGGGAGCTCAGGAAATACGAACGTCCTGGGACTGAGCGCATGTTGGGAATACTTGAAAAAGAGGCTCCTGTTCTTGGCGAGCGGCTTGTGGCTGTCATCTCAGGAGTCAGCAAAGGACATCGCGCATTGGCGCGCGAGGACATCCTTGCGATTAGCGCCCTTGTCGGCTACCTGTTTTCGCAGGGGTTCTTGCGGGGCACGGCGCAGGTGCATGCTCTGGAGGATGCCGCAGTTTACCGGAAGATCGAAGAGCTACTCGCAAGCGCCAGCGAGGCTATGGCCACCGCTCTTTGCCTGCAAGACATCGTCGATGGTATCAGCGGCTTGCAAGTGGTGCTGCCTGGCCTCGGTAATACCAATGCTGTGCAGGTCATGGATGCACAGGGGATGCAGGACCGGTACTTTGACACGGTGATTATCGGAGGGCTGAACGCAGGGGAGTTCCCCGCCACCCCTTCCGAGGCGCTGTTTCCTGGCTCGTTGGCCGACCAAGTCCTTCGGGCTTTTGGTGGCACTGGGCACCAGCAAAAGGATATCGAGTTTGAGCGGGCGCTGTTTTATCGCGCCGCTACCCGGGCAAGGAAGCGTCTCGTGTTGAGCGCATGCGCACGAGACGATGAGGGTGAGCCCACAGAAGCCTCGGCGTTTTACACAATGGTCGCTGGGCTTTTTGACGATGACGGGGGCATGGCTACCGCTTACATGTCGTGCGAGGACGAGATCACGGTTGATCGCCGCGTTACGTTCCTTGATGCTCCGACACTCGATGCCCCCGATGTCAGGGCTCGTTTGCGGGCGCAGGCGATGGATCCACAGGCGACAAGCGGGCGCGTGGAGGCTGCCAGAGGGCGCTTGCGGGTGCGACGCGGGGGGAAAGACATTCCCGATCTTCGCGCTGAGGCATCCGAGGTGTCAGGAGGAGATAGCGGTAATGGCGGTGGCAGTGGCAGCGGCACCGATGCGGGCGCAGGTGCCGGTGTAGGTGTAGGCGTAGGCACCGATGCGGGTACCGATGCAGGCCACGTCGTCTCGCCAAGCCAGCTGGAGGCATACCTCGCATGTCCGTATCGATGGTTTTACGAAGATGTCTTGCGGCCGCAACAGCTGGACGAGAGGTTTGACGCTCGGCGGGAGGGAAATCGCGCTCATCATCTGCTTTCCGGTACCTACAAGCGCCTGATCGCCGAGGGGAGCCTCCCCCTGGCCCCGGGCTCCCAGGCATTGGCGCTTCAGGTTCTCGGCGAGGTTGAGGCTGAGTTGGCAGCAAGAGAGCCCGCTGAGAGGTTTAACCCTACTGAAACATACCTTGGCTCGACTGCTGCAAAAGATTGGGCGACAAGGATCTTGGTTGAGGACGGCAGCCAGCCGAGCCAGTACCGTCCTGCTTACATTGAGTGGGAGTTCGGGCGGCGGGAGGACCCCCTCGACTTAGGGGGAGGGCTGCTTCTTGTCGGCAGGGTGGATCGCATTGACATCGATGATCGTGGTCAGGCGGTAGCAATCGATTACAAGCGCTCTGGCGAGGGGTCGGAGTTTGGCATCAATAACATGCTTGGCACCGGTCGAATCCAGCTGCTGCTCTATCTCGCCGCAGTGAAACAGGGGCTTGGCCTTGAGTCTGTTGCGGGCTTTTACCGAGGGCTGAAGACACCCTTTTTCCGCGGAGTATCTGCCAGGGGCGCAGGCGTTTTTGGGTGCGCCTTGACCCAAGGTGACGAAGTGACTGCCGAGGGGCTCGACTGGCATATCAGCGGTGCGATCGAGCTTGGTCGGAAGGCAGCCGAAGGCATGCGGGCCGGCCGGATCAGCCCTGCGCCGATAAACGAGAAGGCTTGCAAGTACTGCTCAGCGTGTGATGCGTGCCCGTATGGCAGATACGGGGGTGCCGTGTAGCCGTGGATATGCGTGAGATGACAGCCGAGCAACGGCGCGCTGTCACCACCCTTGAGGGGGATCTGGTCGTCAGTGCGGGGGCGGGGGCGGGAAAAACCGGTGTTTTAGCCCAACGCTTTGCGTACGCGCTCGACCAAGGGGTGTCTGATCGTCCAACGCAGGCGGATCGGCTGCTCACGATCACCTTTACGGCCAAAGCGGCGGCAGAGATCGAGGCGCGGATACGTAAGGTGGTTAGCGCGCAAGCGCAGGCATATACCGAGGGCACGGCGGCACCGGGCACGGTGCCGCCAGGCACGACACCACCGGACACGGTACCGCCAGGCGCAGCGGCACCGGACACGCCTGCGCCGAACGCGGCAGTGAGCGAGGCCAACGGCTTGTGGGTGTCCACTATCCACTCGTTTTGCGCAAGGCTTATCCGTCGGCATGTCCTGGAAAGCGGGGTAGAGCCGCTTTTTGTTGCGGCGGACCAGGTCACCACGGCCGATCTTGAGTCCTTGGCCTTCGATATGGCTATAAACGAGATGAAGGCAGGTGACCCCGATCTCTCCTGCAGGGTATTCGGATCCCTCTCGGCCGGACAGCTGAGATCCCGGGTGATCCCCGCACACAAGCGGATACGTGCGCTCGGCCTCGACCCTTCCCTGGCCGAGGTTCCCGTGAGCGACAGTGACGTGGACGCATACCTGCGCAAAGCCTATGAGCACGCGGAGTGCGCCCTGCACGCGCTTGCCGATGCCAAAGCGACCAAGTCGGTCGCTGCATGCAAAGAGGGTCTCACACGGTGGATGCGGCAGTTTGCTGACTGTCGGTCTTTTGACGGCTCGGAGCGTGCCGACGCTATCGAGGCCCTCTGCAGCGAGCGGCCGAGCAAGCCAGGAGGCAGTGGGACCGAGGCGGCGAAAGAGGCAATTGATGCGATGAGGGTCGCGCAGGATGCCTTGAAGTGGGTCAGCGCATCAGTCCGGTTTTCGCGTGAGATCGCCTGGTTTGGGCGGTTTATCCGAGTGTTCTCGCGGTGTTACAAGCGTCTCAAAAAACAGCGGGGCGTCCTTGATTTTGACGACTTGCAGGAGACCGTGGTGCGCCTGCTCGAGACAGATCCTGTTGTCGCGGCAACCTATCGCAATCACTTTGACTTGCTGATGGTAGACGAGTTCCAAGATACCAACGCGTTGCAAATGCGGGTTCTAGGGCCGCTGCGCAAAAACAACCTCTGCGTTGTCGGCGACGAGCGGCAAGCCATCTATGGCTTCCGTTACGCCGATGTCGAGATATTCAGGGAGATGGCAGCGCAAAGCCTGCTGGTCTCTCTTGACATCAATTTTCGTTCCCGCCCTGAGATCCTCGGCTTCGTTAACGCGCTTTTTGCACAGCCTCACCTTTTTGGCAGTCGGTTTGCGTCCTTGCATGCCGGGCGCGAGCCCAGTCCGAGCGGCGAGGACGAGGGGGTACCGGGCGAGGGGCTGCTTGGCACGGAGCCATTGGACGAGGGGTCATCGGGCATAGGGGCACTCGGCGAAAAGCCGCTCGGCGGGGGCGACGCAAGGCCCGCTGTCCACTGCGCCTTTGTCGAGATGGGAAAGGGAGTCAGAAGCCCCGCTGCTACCGAGGCAGAAGCTGCTTGGGTTGCCCGCTCGATACGGGACTGCATCGATGGCGGGTGTCCGCCTGGGGACATCGTTGTCTTGCTCAGGCGCGCCACAAACGCCGAGAAGTTCGCCAACGCGCTTTTGGCAGAAGGCATTCCCACTATCATGCATGCTGGAGCCAACCTGCTGGGGACCCGGGAGGCCGCCGAGATATCCGCGCTGCTTCGCGCCATTGCGGTTCCCGAAGACGACGAGGCGCTTTTGCATGTGCTGGTCAGCCGCATCGTGGGTCTTTCGGATGCGGCGCTTTACCGCATCGCACGGGCATCAGGGAGGCTCGCGCCATCCTCAAAGAAACAGTCGCTGTGGGCAGGGCTTACCCGGATTGCCGAGTGCGCCCAGATGGTCGGGGCATCCGAGGGACCCGACGGTTTAAGCAACTTTGATTCGGGTAGCAGTAGCCTAGATGGGCACCAGACAGAGGCGATCAGGGCGACCGTCGAGCGGCTCACTCGGCTCTTCCCCCTCAGAGGACGCGTAAAACCAAGCAGGTTCGTGCAACTTGCAGCTGAGGTCTTCGACTACGACCTGACGCTTTACGCACAAGGGCTGGCCGGGGGCATGGCGTGGGCGAATGTGATGCGGATCGCACGAGTTGCGCAAGAGTTCGAGTCCGCCGGGGGCAGCGACATCGCTGAGTTCGCGGACTACTTAAGGCGTAGGCAGGGAGTGGGTCATGACCGCCCGGCATCGGCTGGGGCAGGGGACGCGGTCTGCATCATGACGGTGCATGCGTCAAAAGGGCTTGAGTTCCCCGTGGTTTACGTTGCCGATCTGGCGGTCGAAAAAGCCAGCAAAAAACCCACCCCCGTGCTCGTCCAGGCCGATAGCACCACGCCCTTGGTCGGCATTAGGCTGCCCAAAGTGCCCTATGGGAAGGCGACGACCGCCGCCTACCTGCGGTTTAACGAGGGTCAGCGCGAGCGGGACTCCGGCGAGGAGATGCGCTGCCTTTATGTTGCCTGCACTCGGGCGAAAGAGGCGCTGGTCATCTCCGGCATCTGCTCCAGAAAGGACGATCCTGCCGAAGGGAATGCGCAGATCGACTGGATCCGCGAGGCGATCGGCCTGCCAGAAGGCCCCTTGGGAGCCACCACTGCCGAGGTCGGGGGCGCGGAGGTGCTCGTGACCTGCGTTAAGGTGCAGCAGGAGCCTGCACGAGCGGATGGTCTCGTGACGGGGCCCGAGAGGGACGAGAATGGCGAGGGCGGGCCGATCGCGGTGATGCCGGAGCCTGAGCCATCCGCCCATGAGGCGCATCCTGCCGAGGAGGCCGAGGCCCCGCAGTTCATCTCATACTCAGCTCTTCGCCTGCTCACGCAATGTCCGCTTGCCTTCCATGCGCATCATCGGTTGCGTTTGGGTCGTCCGCTGTCGTCTCGGCAGGTCGGGGCCGTTGACTTCGGCTCTGCTGCGCACGCGGTGCTCAGAGAGACGCTTGAGGGAAGCGATGTGACAACGGCGGTGCGGAAGGTGTCGGCACGCGAGCGGCTTGACGCGGAGACGACAAAGCGGCTCGCAGATGCCGCAGGTCGGTTCCTCGGCGGTTCCCTGGCGCGCAGGGTGCGTGCGGCAGAGCGTTTTGCTTGCGAACAGCCATTGCTCGTGCCGCTTGGGGAAAACGTGCTTATCGGCTCGCTCGACCTGATCGCCTGGCAAGGAGGACACGCGCTCATTGTGGACTACAAAACAGGCGGAGCGAAGGAGGGTGCTGCAGGCGCGGGCGGCGCGGGTTCGGACAAGGCGGGGGGCGGCACGGGCGCAGCGGGTGTCGATGCGGCGGGCGCGGGCGGAGAACACGATGGCGACCGGCTGCTGCAGGCGCAGTGTTACGCGCTTGCGGCGCTTGGCGCTGGCGCGGACTCCGTCGAGGTGGTATTCGCGTTCATTGAGCGCGACGGTGAGGACAAGGTGTTTAAGTTTGCAGCCGACGAGCACGACCATCTGCGCACGGAGATACAAGGCATCGCCAACCTGGCATCGACTGCTGGGATCAGGCCGCTCGCCTCTTACGAGCCGGGGCTTTGCGACACGTGTCCGGCGCTCGGCGTGATCTGCTCGGTGCAGGCACCGCCTGACGTAGCGCGCTGACGCAGCTGGCCGCACGCAGCAGCAATATCTGCGCCGCGCTCTGCGCGCACGCTCACCTCGATCCCGGCGGCAGCAAGTTTACGGGCGAAGGTGGCGACCCGGGAGGCCGAGGCGCGGACGGCGTTGCTCTCGGCGACAGGGTTTATCGGGATCAAGTTGACATGAACGAGCATGTCTCGGGAGAAGGCGACGAGCGCATCAAGCTCGGCATCGGAATCGTTGACCCCGTCGGCGAGGGCGTACTCAAGCGACGGTCTTCTGCCAGTCTGGGCGGCGTACCCGATGAGAGCGTCCCGCAACCGCGGCAGCGCGTGTGACCGCACGCCTGGCATAAGCGCATCACGGGTCGACTGGACAGCCGAGTGCAGCGAGACCGCAAGGGTGAACTGCTCTGGCTCCTCGGCAAACCGGGATATCGCTGGGAGTATCCCGCAGGTCGAGACGGTCAGGTGCCGTGCGCCGATCTGCGGCCCGTGCGCATGGTTCATCAGGCGTAAGGCATCAAGCGTTGCCTGGTAGTTTGCGAAAGGCTCCCCTTGGCCCATGGCGACCGCCCCGGTGACTCGGCGGTCGAAGTCGTTTGCCACGATGTTCAACTGGTCGACCATCTCGCCTGGGTGCAGGTTGCGCTGAAAGCCGGAGAAGCCGGTTGCGCAGAACCGGCATCCCATCGCGCACCCGGCCTGCGTAGAGAAGCAGACCGTCAACCTGTCGCCTACAGGCAGGCCTACCGTCTCGACAAGCACCCCGTCGATCAGGCGGACGAGGTATTTCCGCGTGCCGTCTTTTGAGACCTGCCTTTCAACGACCTTGGGGAAGAACAGGGGCAGGTGTCGGGCAAGCTCGCTCCTGAGTCGGGCAGGCAGGTCGGTCATCTCGGCGTACCCTTTCGCCGAGCGCCGGTAGAGCCAGCCAAGGATCTGCGTCGAACGGAACCGAGGCTCGCCCAGCTCTGTTAGGACATCGGCTAAAGCCTGGGCACCGAGCGCCTTGATCCCTGTGTCACCGGTGCCCGCTTCTGATCCGCTAAAACCGCCGTGCAGCGTCATCCACTCCGATCTATTGACCGCATTTAAGCGAGGGCGCGTCCCAAAACCTGGACAAAAGAGCAAAAAATACACGCGCGCAGGACAAAACGCACATTAGCATGTTGTAACCTTTTAGTGCGTCAGGCGCGCAATGGTTCGGGAAAGAAGTCATAATAACCCTAGCCTTTTAGTGCGCGTAGTGCACGCAGGCGTGCAGCCCTGCACACGATGCAGGGGTTGCCCATAGGCTCTGGTGTTACCTTGTTGTTGTTGAGGCAAGGGATACTACCGCATACACTGGTACCTGGTCGTGAAAACGGCCTTTTACAGAAGAGGAGAACGGGCTGTCACTATGCTGGAAAACAACGAGAGCGAAACACAGGGTCAGAGCCTGACGGATCTGAGCGACGAGGACCTGACCGGCATACTGCAGTCTCTAGGGGTCGTGTCCGAGGCTGCGCCGGTGTCTGCAGAAGAGCTGCTGCTCACAGGCGGTCAGCCGACGCTTTTTGATGGCGAGGGTGCCGCTGCGGAGGCTGTGGCAGGCGGGTCTGATGCCGACGCACCGATGCTTGCAGATGCAGCTGAGGGCGAAACCGGCAACATCGATGCTGAGGCGGTTGAGGCAGGGGGTGCCGCTGTTGAGGGCGAGGATGCGGTCCCTGTGGCCGAGGACGAGGACGCGGTCTCTGGCGATGAGATCCAAGAGTTTTTGCCTGAGCCGCTTCCTGAAGGCCCTGTCGAGCCTCAGACGTTTTTCAAGTGGCCGTTTTTCGCATACGGCGGACTCTGGGTGGTGTTCTCGGCGTTTCTTGGCTGGCAGCTGCTCTTTGTGAACCGGACGATATCGGCGCTTGATGTCCCCTCCTATGCGTGGGCGACCTGGGCAGGCGTTGGCATCACCGCCCTTTCACCGGTGCTCATCTTAGCGGTCTGGCTTGTCGCCCGGAGCAAGAACACCAATCGGGTCGGGCTGCTTTCGCAGTCCATGATGTTCGGTGCCCTCTCGGCCTTTTTCGGGGTCGTCCTCTGGTTGGCCGTGGTGACTGTGGCCGACTTTGTCCGGCTGGGAAAGCTCTTTTAAGGCACCGAGGCACCGAGCGCAGCACTGAGACCCCAAGGAGCAGCATGACGATCCTGCCCGACAGACTTCGCGTCGCCCTACTTGGTGGAGGCAGCTCCGCCGAGCGGGAGGTGTCGCTTGCAAGTTCCGCGCAGGTCCAAAAGGCCCTCCAGGCATCCGGCTTCACGGTCGTGTTCATAGACACTGCCGATGAGGGCTTCATCGATGCCTTGCAGGGTGCCCAGGCAGATGTCGTGTTTATCTGCCTGCACGGCAGGGGCGGTGAGGACGGCACCGTCCAGGGGCTTTGCGAGCTGCTCGGCCTTCCCTACGTGGGCTGCGGGGTACTTGCGAGCGCGCTTGCTATGGACAAAGTGATGAGCAAGCTCGTATTCACCCAGGCGGGCATCCTGACCCCGGACTCCATCGTTGTCAATCAGGTAGACGAGGACGAGGTGGACTGCGAGGCGCTTCTCGCCGAGCTGGGCGGCAAGGTTGTCGTCAAGCCCGTCAACGAGGGATCTGCGATCGGCGTGACCATCGTGCGTTCTCCCGAGGAGCTTCCCGCGGCGCTTGCCAAGGCGTTTTGCTATGGCGTGCAGGCGGTAGCCGAGCGGTTCATTGCTGGGATCGAGGTCACGGTGGGTGTCTTGGGCAACGATTCACCCCAGGCGCTGCCTACGATCGAGATCGTGCCAGAGCGCGAGTTCTATGATTACGACTCCAAGTACGTTCCCGGCATGAGCCGACACATCATTCCTGCCGGCGTGGACGATGCGGTGCGCAAGGAGTGCCAGCGGGTAGCGGTTGCCGCGCACACGCTGCTCGGGTGCCGGGGTATGTCGCGTGCTGACACTATTGTTGCCGAGGACGGCTCTGTCTGGCTGCTGGAGGTCAACACGATCCCCGGTATGACATCAACGTCGCTGCTCCCTGACGCTGCCAAAGCTGCTGGCATCGGCCTTGAAGAGCTATGTCACTTCTTGGTGGGGCTGGCGCTGGGGTAGCCTGCGGGCGAGCACGAGCTTTGTGGCATCGATCAGGATGATGGGTATCAGCGAGGCCCCAAGCACGGCAAGCCAATCATGCGGGCCGAGGGGCTGGGTCTTGAAGATCCCCTGCAGGAACGGCACGTATATGACCAGCGCATGCAGCGCGAGCGAGCCGCAGAATGCTGCAACCAGCCAACGGTTCTTAAGCGACTCGGCGCTGAAAATGCTTTTTGTGTTCGAACGGAATGTGAACGCGTGTAGCATCTCGGCGAGTACGACGGTGGTGAAAAGCATCGTCTGCGCGTGCTCACGGCCGTCAACGGCGAACCATCCCCACTCGACGCCAAAGTACATGATGAGCGCACCCAAGGTGATGAGCGCGCCGTACCAGACGATCTGCGCTTGCCGTTCTTTGGCAAGGATGGACTCGTGCGCAAGCCGCGGTGGGCGCTCCATGACCCGCGGGCTTCCAGGATCGACTCCGAGCGCCAGGGCCGGTAGACCGTCGGTGACGAGGTTTATCCAGAGCAGCTGGAGCGGCAGAAGCGCAGGGTGCGGGGAGAGGAGGGCGACAATGAATACGATCAGGACCTCGGCCATGTTACAGGACAACAAAAAGAGGATGAACTTGCGCAGGTTGTCAAAGACGATGCGTCCTTCGCGCACCGCCTCGACGATGGTCGCAAAGTTGTCGTCGGCAAGGATCATGTCCGCAGCTTCCCGAGAGACATCCGTGCCGACCTTTCCCATCGCAACGCCGATGTCGGCTTTTTTGAGGGCAGGCGCATCGTTGACACCGTCGCCCGTCATGGCCACGACCTCGCCGTGGCGTTTGAGCGCATCGACGATGCGCAGTTTGTGCTCGGGGTTCACGCGGGCGTAGATGCGGGTACCCTGAACGGTGCCGTACAGGTCGTCGTCGCTCATGCCCTCGAGCTCGATGCCGGTGACGATGCCGTCGCCTTCCGCAAGGCCGACCTCCCGGCCGATCGCCTGTGCCGTAAGCCCATGGTCACCGGTGACCATTGCCACGCGGATACCCGCCTTGTGGCACTCTTCGATGGCGGCAGGGACCTCGGTCCTCGGCGGGTCAAGCAGGCCGAGGATGCCCACATAGGTCATATCGCGCTCAAGCCCCTCGTCCTCGGCGGCCTCCTCTGCGGCAAGGGCGCGGAAAGCGCATGCGAGCGTCCTGAAGCCCTCGGCGGCCAGCTCGGCGTTCTTTGCCTGGAGCGACCCGCGCAGTTCCTCGGTCATGGGGACGGTCTCGCCGCACAGCTGTGCATGCGTGCAGAGCGCGAGCACAACGTCGGTGCCGCCCTTCATGTACGCGACACGCCCGCCGCCGAGGTCATGGACGGTCGTCATGCGTTTGCGCTCGGAGTCGAACGGGACCTCGTCGATGCGGCGCGGGCGCGTGGCATCGTCCGAAAGCAGCTTGTTGGCGATTGCGATAAGCGCGGTCTCGGTGGGATCGCCGATAAGCTCCCCGTCTGCGCCGAAGCGTGCGTCATTGCAGGATGCGGCGATCTCCAGCAGCAGCTCCTGTTCGTCTGCTGCAGGTTCACAGGCCGTTGGTTTTAACGTGAGGTCAGGCAGCACCTCCGCGAGGTCCTGACCGACAAGCAGGCGTCTGACGGCCATCTCATTGCGGGTGAGTGTGCCGGTCTTGTCAGAGCAGATGAACGTCGTCGAGCCGAGTGTCTCCACCGCGTGCAGCTTGCGCACGATGGCGCTGTGCGCGGCCATGCGCCGTACGCCGAGCGAGAGCGCGACGGTGACGGTGGCTGGCAGTCCCTCGGGGAGCGCAGCCACGGCAAGTGATATCGCGATCAGGAATGCGACGGTGAGCGTCTGACGGAAGTCGGGGCTGCCAATGAGTTCGATAAAAGACCCGTCGTTTACCAAGAATGCCTTGAGGACCTCCGTAACAAGTACGATCACTGCGATGACGAGCACGATGATCGCGATGGTCTTGCCTACCGTGCGCAGCTCGTTTTGCAGCGGTGTCTTCTCGTCCTCCTGCGCGGCCAGCAGCTCTGCGATCTTGCCCATCTCAGTGCGCTGTCCTGTCGCAGTGACGAGGCAGGTCCCGCGGCCAACCGCAACCGAGGTCCCGGCAAAGACCATGCTCGTGCGGTCGCCGAGCGCCGAGTCCTCGCTCGCAAGTGCCGAGGCGCTTTTGCGCACGGGCGCGCTCTCGCCGGTGAGCGCGGCCTCTTCGACGCGCATCGCGCCCACCTCGAGCAGGCGACCGTCCGCGGGGATCTTGTCGCCTGCCTCCAAGAGCACGATATCGCCGGGCACAAGGCCGTCCGCGGGGATCGCATGCTCGCTGCCTCCCCGGATCACGCGTGCGCTTGGTGCCGACATCTGCTTGAGGGCCTCAAGGGCCTGCTCGGCGCGGTATTCCTGCACAAAGCCGAGGATGCCGTTGAGTATGAGGATCGCGGTGATGGCGATCGCCTCGGCAGCATGGCCCTCGACCGCCGAGATGACCACGGCTGCCAAGAGCACCCAGATCATAAAGTCGTTGAACTGCTCGACAAACATCTTCCAGGCAGAGGTCTTCTCGGCGGGGCGGAGTTCGTTGGCACCGTAGACGGCCATCCGCGACTGGGCCTCTTCTGGCGCGAGGCCGGACGCTTGTTTGACCCCGAAGGCATCAAGCGCCGCCTCGGCGGGACGGGCGTACCAAGGCTCGGCGGTGATAGTGTCCTTGAGTGCGAGGGGGGTGGCATCCTTCACGGGCGATGTGGGCGTTGCCATATGTTCCTCCAAACAAAAAGACCCCTGGTGGTTTGTCTTCCACCAGAGGTCTTGCGATCGCTTGTAAGCGACGGCAGGGCCGGAGCCACATATCAGCTCGGGATTGTCGGCCTGTGCCTCCCGACCGGGGTCTTCATGGTCGGTGCGCTACTCCCCTCTGACTTGTCCTAACCATTCCAGGATACTCGCAGGAGGATGCTCTGCCAAGCTTTTGCGGGCATTTCTTAGTGAGGCGCTACGTTAGAAGTTGATGTGTTGTGTCGCTATCAAGCGATATTGTCCACAGGAGCTGATGTGTGTTGATGCGAGGCGTTAATGCCGGTCGGTCGGGTGGCGGATCTCGAAGGCGAACAACTTAGATGATTAATACGTGAAAAGCATAAGTTATTATGAAATTTCACGTATAATATAAGTAAGGTCAAGGAAACAATCGAGCTTCGGGACTCCGTTAGGAGTAGTGGCATGGTCAACGAGGTGACAAAATCCCGCTTGGAGGGTCTTGGCTCCGTCTATCGGCGACTTGCTGAAGCAGCCCCCGAAGGTGTCTTGACCATCGCCGAGGCGGAAGTTCCCGAGCAGGTCCATCAGTCCAACGCTATCGAGTGGTCATCGCTTTCGTTGAAGGAGACAGAGTCGATCTTGACCGGCATGACCATATCGCGCGAGGTGCCTGTGCGGGAGGTCTTTGAGGCCAAGAACCTCGGGCGCATGGTGTCGGAACTCGTTGCCCCTGACGGTCCTCCGGCTCTGAGCATTGAGACCGTTTTGCGTTGGCATGGCATCTTGCTCTCGAACATCCGTGATGATGCGGCCGGTCGCTTCCGTTGTGGCAAGGAGTGGGTATACATCGGCATGCACATAGGAGCCAACCCGGATGTAGTTGGTGACTGGATGAGCGTGCTGCTCGCCTGGTACGCCAGACAGGCATCTGATAGGGCGGGCATGCCACCCGGAAGCCCACCGTGGTTCCTTGACCGTATTGCGCGTTTTCACCTCGAGTTTGAGACGATCCATCCTTTCGTGGATGGTAACGGGCGTATGGGGCGCGTGCTTATCAACCAACAGCTTATGGCGCTTGGATGGCCGCCGGTCATCTTACGCAACAAGGGAAAGCGGCGCGATTACTATCCTCTTTTTGACGGGTATGTGGTGACAGAGGACCACCACGGCATGAGCAGGCTACTCGCCCTTGCTTTGCAGGAGTCATTGCACAAGCGCATCACGATGCTTGCTGGGCATCGTGCAGTAAGACTATCCCAGTGGGCGAAGAAGGCAGGCGTTTCTGGGCCGTCTGCTGCAAACAAGGCAAAACGGCAGACGATCCCCGCCTTTCGCCTGCGGGATGTTTGGATGATCGATCCCGGGTTTGCCGGGGACCCTCATCAGTGGCTCGAGGATCAAGCAGGTAGCGGGAAGTGTAGGGAGTGGCCGACAGATCGCAGAGCGTGACCGGCAAAATGCAATGAGGGACCGATAAATTCGGGTTGCTGACCTATAAACCCCCGTATGCTTTCGCTGCTTTCACCAAGGGGATTAACGACTCGACGTAAACAATTCGGCACCTATTCCGAGCGGTTGCTCGGCGCTCTAAATGGTAAGAACATCCGCAACCATAAGCAGAGATCATCAGCAAATATTGATGTTTATTGGCAATTAACTGATAATAGAAACCAATCGCTGCTGATTTTCGATGGGAGGACGATATGACATCGGTTACAGTCCGTATGGACGAGGAGCTGAAGGCACAGGCAACCGAGATAGCGGAATCGTATGGCCTTGATCTTCCCACTGCCTTTAAGATGTTCACTAAGCAGATCGTGCGCACGCGGTCCATTCCCATTGACCTAACTGCTTCGGAGCCCCCGCTATCAGGCAATGATCTCCTGCTCCTACAGAAGATCGCACGGGCAGAAAAGGAGTATGAGGGGGGGCAAGGCAAGAGTTACGGTAGTGCCCGTGAGCTGTTCGCTGATATCTTCGGTGAAGACTATGTTGCAGCCCTATAAGACCGCCGAGTTCGCCAAAGACATTGAGACATTCCATAACGATCCGAAGAAAGTGGCCAAGATCCTCAGCCTCATCGAGGATGCTTGTGAACACCCTTACAGCGGGTTGGGCAAACCGGAACCGCTGAGATATGGCTTACAAGGCTACTGGTCGCGACGTATCGATAAGGTTAATCGGCTGATTTATCGCGTTATCGAACCAGATCTCATCCTCATCAGCTGCGTGGGGCATTATGGCAGATAGGGCCATGGCCAATTGCGGCATCAGCGTCGGCTTTTCCGCAGAATTGACGGCTTAACGCAAACAATGCGAGCACTTTGCAATAGCGAGGCCGTCACCTCTTTGCCTTAGTCGGTTGCGCCTCTAACGCGGGTGGGGGTGCTGTTGCTGCTGAACGACATAAAGCCCAGCAAGCCTCCCCCCGTGCCATTGCCGAGTTCGCCGCTCATGTTGCTTCCCCACGCCCAGAGCGAGCCGTTGCCCCTGACAGCAAGGGAGTGATCGCGCCCTGCGCTGATAGCCTCCCAGTCTGCCGCATCCCCGATACGCACAGGGACGCTTTTATTGCCTTTGCGCATGATGTTTCCCACGTTGTCGACGGCATCCTTCCTGCCTGACATCAAGGCGACAAGTGTCGAGGGGTCTCGTCGCACACTTTCCCACCAGCTCTCACCCGTGCCATCGCCGAGCTGCCCGCGCCAGTTATCCCCCCACGCCCAGAGCGAGCCGTCACTCTTGGTTGCGAGTGAGCAGAGGTTACTCGCGTCGGTGGTTTTCCAGGTGGCCTCAGTGGTCTCTTTTTCGCCCTTCCGTTCCACGGCAATGCGAAAGGAGCAGCCCCCGCTGCCGAGCAAGGATGCGCAGACCAGCAGCGCACATGTTCCCAGGCGGACAAGCCTTGGCACCTCGGCACCCTCCCGGACTGTCTTCCAGATCGGCCACTCCGATTACCTTTCGAGCCGAATACAATCCTCATAAGCGCCCCTCGGCTATCATCGCGCCCCTCGGCTATCATCGTTTGCGGTGCTGCCCGCACTGCCTGGGCCGGTTGCAACTATGCGGCATGCCGAGGGCGTGACTGCAAGCCCGCCGCGTGCGGTCTCACGCAGGTTCAGCGGGAGCGCGCTGCCAACGGATGCCTGGGCATCGATCACCTCGTCGAGCGGGATCGGGAAGGAGATCCCTGCAAGCGCCATCTCGATAGCGGCAAGTGCGACCGCCGTCCCGGTCGCGTTCCGCGCCACGCACGGCACCTCGACAAGCCCGCCCACCGGATCGCACACCAAGCCGAGCAACCCCTGCAAGGCAAGGGCTGCCGCATGCCCGCAGCGGGTTGCATCACCGCCGAGCATCTCGGTGCCGGCAGCCGCAGCCATCGCTGTCGCACTTCCGATCTCGGCTTGGCAGCCGCCGCTTGCGCCGGAGAGCGTGCCCCGAGCTGCAATGATGCTGCCTACCCCGCCCGCGGTGAATAGCGCGTCGACGAGGTCGTCCTCGCTCTTTGCGTAGTGCTCGGCAAATGTGAGCAGCACCGCGGGCACCACCCCGGATGCCCCGCCGGTGGGGGCGGCGACCACGCGCCCCATCGAGGCGTTCACCTCGGCGGCAGCCAGTGCCGCTGCGAGCGCTTCGGCAAAGATGCCGCTACTCCGTGCTGCAAGCCGAGCGGCATCTCCCCCGACTTGGCCGGAGAGGGAGTGGGCATCGCCGTCAAGGCCACGCTTGACCGCAGCGCGCATAACGCGAAGGGCCTCGCGCATGCGCATGCGCAACTCTGCCGTGGGCATCCCTGTCTCCTCGGACTCCCGCTGGATGACCGCTTGCGCAAGGGAGCCGGTGCTCTTTGCGGCATCGGTAAGATCTGCGAAAGATGACCAGGCCATAGAGGCTCCTTTCGGGAGCAGCTGTCCGCTT
The DNA here is from genome assembly GCA_009779675.1 of Coriobacteriia bacterium. Taxonomy (GTDB): domain Bacteria; phylum Actinomycetota; class Coriobacteriia; order Anaerosomatales; family PHET01; genus WRDS01. The sequence continues at coordinate 11,748 of WRDS01000006.1, read as the reverse complement.
CCTTTTTGGTGCTTGGTGCGGCGCGGGCATGGGTTGTATGTGTGCCGAGCAGGGGATGCGTCGCTTGCATGAGTGTAGCGTACAGATCCCCGGACTGCCGATAGCGGTTTTAAGAGCCGCCTCATTTATTGAGGCCAAGCTCAGCTCGGCTTCGACCGTAGGCGCGGGATTCTATCGGTGCTGCTGGACACACGTGCTGGACACGGAGCTGTGGAGCTGGCGGAGCTAGCATGAGCGCAGAAAATAAGTTAGCATGTACTAACAAATAGAATGCACATAGGCAAAGCGCCGTACTGGCAAGCACGCGTACATGCACATGCATCCCCGTACATGCATCTCAAAGGAGTTCCCGTGCCATGAGCACCATAGATTCGGCAGAGACCATCCCACCGTTTGACCCCAAGGCATGCGAGTCCTGTTCGCTCGATTGTGTCCATGCGGGGGAGCACCTTGAGATCCTCTCGGTGGACGATGAGCAGGCGCGGGTGCAAGCGATTCGGTTTGGCATGGCGGAAGGCTCGTGCGTGCAGTGCGTCACGCGGATACCAGCAGGCCCGCTGGTCTTAAAAAGCGGGCGGCAGGAGATTGCCGTTGGCCGCAACCTGGCCAAGCGCATCCGTGTGCGCAAGACCGACCCCGTTTCGCGCTGAGCCGGCACCTTTTGTGGGCACCTCGGCTCAGACACCTCGGCAACCGGCATCCTCGGTGTCTTCGCGGACCGGGTCTGGGGTCGAGTCTGGGACAAGGCCTGGCCGGGGGTCTGGGGCTGGATCCGGGACGCAGACCGCGCCGGCGACTGTCGCGCTTGCGGGCAACCCGAATGTGGGCAAATCGGTTGTCTTTGGTGCCCTGACCGGCACGTATGTGGATGTCTCGAACTACCCTGGTACGACGGTGGAACTCACCTGCGGACGGTTTGGCGGTATCGATGTTGTGGACACCCCCGGGGTCTACGGGGTCTCATCGTTCAACGACGAGGAACGGGTCGCCCGCGACACGATCCTTGAAAGCGATGTCGTGATAAACGTCGTTGATGCCGTACATCTTGAGCGCGACCTCTTCTTAACGCTGCAGCTTGTCGATATGGGCAAGCGCATGGTCGTCGCGCTCAACATGGCCGACGAGGCCCGCAAGCGTGGCGTTGCGGTGGATCACGACCTGCTCGGCGACCTTCTTGGCGTTCCGGTCATAGAGACGGTGGCGGTCACCGGAGCTGGGCTTGACGAGCTCAAAGAGGCCATCGGCAATGCGCGCATCGGCCATGCGGAGCACCTGTTCGAGGACGAGCTGGACCAGCTTACGGAGAAAATCGGCTCGCGTGCCGAGGCACTCATGGTGCTTGAGGGCGACGAGGTGGTGAGCGAGAGGCACAAGATATTGCCGTGCGACCGCCGCGACGAGGTGTACATCCAACGGCGGCATCGGGTCGACGACATCTGCGGCCACGTGGTGAGCGAGACCACCTCGGGGGCATCGTTTACGGCCAAGCTCTCCATCTGGATGATGCATCCGCTGACCGGCACCCCCATGCTGCTCGCGCTGCTCTATGCCCTCTGGGTGGTGCTCGGCCAATGGATCGCCGGTGGCCTTGTGGGCATCCTGGAAGAAAAGGTCATGCTCGGGTACTGGGTGCCTTTCGCCGAGCGTGTCGTCGGGGTCGTCTTCCGTCCGGACTCGGCGGCCTTTAAGATCCTGGCGGGCGAGTTCGGCGTGCTCACGATGACGCCCACCTATCTCTTTGCCGTGATCCTGCCGCTGGTGAGCGGGTTCTACGTGCTGCTCGCGCTCCTTGAGGACTCGGGATACCTGCCGAGGATCGCTGCGCTCGCCGACCGTGGACTCACCTACATCGGCCTCAATGGCCGTGCGGTGATCCCGCTCATCCTCGGCCTCGGGTGCGTGACGATGGGGATGCTCACGACGCGGATCCTTGGCAGCAAGCGCGAGCGGTTCATCGCTACGGCGCTTATGGCGATCGCGGTGCCCTGCTCGGCGCAGATTGCGGTCATCACCGGACTGATGGCGCGCACGGGGGCGGGCTACGCGTTCCTGTACGTGGCGCTTCTTCTCGTGATCTTCGGGGTCGTAGGGATGGCGCTCGACCGGCTCACCCCGGGCGAGTCAAGCGATCTCATGATCGACCTGCCATCGCTGCGCATGCCGCGGCTTGGCAATGTGGTGCGCAAGAGCACGACCAAGGTCTGGCATTTCATGACCGAGGTCACGCTGTTTTTCGCGGTAGGGGCGGTGCTGATCTCAGTGCTGCAGATCACGGGGGCCCTTGACGCGGTGGTTCAGGCGGCAAAGCCGCTTACGATCGGGTGGCTCGGCTTGCCGCCCGAGGCTGCGACTGTGTTTGTGATGGGCTTTGTGCGTCGGGACTTTGGTGCAGCAGGTCTTTTCATGATGGATCTTTCTGAGGCGCAGCTGCTGGTGGGCATGGTGGCCATCACCCTGTTCGTGCCCTGCATCGCCTCGGCGCTTGTTATACTCAAAGAGCGCGGTTGGGCGTTTTTTATCGGCGTTTTCGCCGGTTCCGTTGTAGCAGCGTTTTTTGTCGGGGGGCTGCTCTGGCGGGCTCTCGGGCTTTTGGGGATGGCATGACGCTGGTACGCTCCCTATGCCGTGAGTGCGGGCTCGCCTCCTACCAGCTGCGATGTCCGCGATGTGGCACGCCCAAAACCGCCCAGTGCACCGGTTTTTGCCCGGGGTGCATGGTGCGGGCGCAGTGCCGCTCGCACGGGGGCATCGAAGGCGCGGGTGGCATCAGGGTTGTGGGCGGTGCGTCAGATGGCGCTGACGACCTGCACGGAGATGATGCCGGAGATCCCGCCGATTCGTGAGACGGCCTCGGCACCGGCCTCGTCGTCGGTCTCTATGAGCATCAGCGCCCGTGCCCCGCGCTGCTCACGTGACACCTGCATCGACGCGACGTTGATCCCGTCCTCGGCAAGGATGCGAGTGGCTCCTGCGATCTGACCCGGACGGTCCTCATGCTCGACCAACAGCAGCGGCAGGTTCCCAGTGATCTGCACGGCGAAATGATCCACGTCTGTCACGCACACGGCCCCGCCGCCGAGCGAGGATCCGCAGATGTCCATCTCGGCACCGGCCGCAGACAGGCGGAACCTCGCTGTGTTGGGGTGTACCTCGCCCAGGTGTGCCTCGGTGATCGACACGGTAAGGCCGGCGGCCTCGGCAAGCTCGTATGCGCATAGGATGCGCTCGTCGTCAGGCGCACAGCCCAACAATCCCGCTATGAGCGCAAGGTCAGTGCCATGGCCGTAGCCGGTGCTTGCGAACGAGCCGTGGAGCGCGATCTCGGCATGCTCGGGGAGCTGTCCGAATACCGCTCTCGCAAGCCGCCCCAGCCGCGTTGCGCCGGCGGTATGGCTCGAGCTGGGCCCGATCATCACCGGGCCTATGACATCAAAGATACTGCGCTGTTCGGCCATATGAGCCCCTTAGTCCAACAGAATGAGGCAAAGAACGCATCGGCACAGTCATGCTTCGAGGGTCTTTCTGAGGTCTTGATCCACAGGGCCTCTTCCCTTTGTCTGAGCTGGTCATATCTTAAATGAAAAATGGTAGCACGAATTTAAAAACATAGCACGTTTAGTAACACAAATTATTAAAAAATAGCATATTACAGTAAGAGGTCCCGCAGCCTGCTCGTGACGTTCTCGGAGACCACGTTCTCTCCCCCATAGACCTGGATGTCCGGCTTGGTGCCCCCGTACGCGCTCGGCAGGTAGCTGTCCCAGTTGCCTGAAAGCGCGTCAGGGGTGGTGAGCACAAGGATGCCGCCTCGCTCGCCTGCCGCGGCCCCTCCGGCAAGGGCATCGGGGAAGTTCAGCCCGGTAGCGACACCGATGAAGCCCTTGCCCGCAAGGGGGCCCGCGAACGCGTGCTCGGCGATCCTCTGCGCGGTCTCGTAGCGGGTGGCACCTGCCACACGCCTGACCGTCGGGCTCGTGCCGAGGCTCCGCACCGCCAGCTCGACGCCTTCGGATACCGCGGCAGCGGAGCCGAGTATGGTGACATCTGCTATGCCAAGGCCCAAGACGGCATTTGCCGCAGAGGGGGAGAGCTCCGCCGGGCGGGTGAGGACGACCGGCATCTTGTTCTTGTAGGCGAGCGGCGAGACCGCAAGCCCGTCTGCGAAGTTGTCGCCGCGGGCGAGGAACGCCTTCTTCGCAAACGACGGTCCCTCAAGTTCCGCGACCTTGTTCGCGATAGCGGCGCTCGTGCCGTAGCGGTCGGCTCCGTAGACGCGCTCCACATGGAGCCCCGCGCCTGTGAGCGCGCCCTCCACAGCATTAGAGACCGCTGCGGCAGAGCCCATGATGTATGCCTTCTCCGCGCCGAGGCGCTCTATCTCCGTGAGCACGCCGGGGCTCAAGGCATCCGGCCTTGTGAGGAGGAGCGGCGCCTTCTCCGAGCCTGCGAGCGCGCTTGCCGAGAGCGCGTCTGCGTAGTTCATGCCGGTGGCTATGATGACCGCGTCCGCGGACGTGAAGTTCGCCTTGCTCACTTCGATGGCGGTGGCGAAGCGGTCCGTGCCGGAGACGCGTGTGATGGAGCCTGCGTTTGTAGTGACCGTGAACGCCACGGTGTTGTGCGGCGCCTCCTCGTTGCCCGCGTTGTCTGTCGCGAAGAACCCGATCGTGTGGGTGCCCTCCTCCGAGGTGGTGACAACCGCCTCGTCGCCTGGGACGACGACCGGCGCGCCGTCGTCAAGCATGTAGGTGACCTGCTTGACACCGCTCACCGCCTCGCCTGCGCCTGCAGGGTCGGTCGCCGTGATGGTGACCGTCGCCGTGCCGCCGTAGCTTGCCACCGCATCCGAGCCAGACACCGGCGCGGTCGTGTCGGGCGCAGGGCCGTCTATGAGGGTGGGGACGTCCTTGTTGGCGCCAGACCCGCTCGTGCCGTCGCCGAGCTGGCCGGAGCTGTTGTTCCCCCATGCCCAGAGCGTGCCGCCCTCCCTGATGCCGAGGGAGTGGCCGCCCCTTGCGCTCACGGCCTGCCAGTCGGTGCCCGTGCCGATGCGCACAGGGGTGTTCCTGCTCGTCGTCGTGCCGTCGCCGAGCTGGCCGGAGCCGTTGTGCCCCCACGCCCAGAGCGAGCCGTCGCCCTTTAGGGCAAGGGAGTACATATACCCTGCGCTCACGGCCTTCCAGTCGGTGCCGGCCCCGACCCGGACAGGGGCGTCCTTGCCGGTGCCCCACCCGCTCGTGCCGTCGCCGAGCTGGCCGTAGTAGTTGCCCCCCCATGCCCAGAGCGTGCCGCCCTCCCTGATGCCGAGGGAGTGGCCGCCCCTTGCGCTCACGGCGGTGCCCGTGCCGATGCGCACAGGGGCGTTCCTGCTCGTCGTCGTGCCGTCGCCGAGCTGGCCGGAGCCGTTGTGCCCCCACGCCCAGAGCGAGCCGTCGCCCTTGAGGGCAAGGGAGTACATATACCCTGCGCTCACGGCCTTCCAGTCGGTGCCGGCCCCGACCTGGACGGGAGCACTCTTGCTCGTCGTCGTGCCGTCGCCGAGCTGGCCGAAGCCGTTGTCCCCCCACGCCCAGAGCGAGCCGTCCTCCCTGATGCCGAGGGAGTGGCCGTCCCCTGCGCTCACGGCCTGCCAGTCGGTGCCGTCGCCTATGCGGGTGGGAGCGCTCCTGTGCGTCGTCGTGCCGTCACCGAGCTGGCCGTAGTAGTTGTCCCCCCATGCCCAGAGCGAGCCGTCCTCCCTGATGCCGAGGGAGTGGCTGTGCCCTGCGCCCACGGTCTTCCACTTGTCGGTGCCGACCCCGACCTGGACAGGGGTGCTTGTGTTGGTAGACGACCCGCTCGTGCCGATGCCGAGCTGGCCGGAGCCGTTGTCCCCCCACGCCCAGAGCGTGCCGTCCTCCCTGATGCCGAGGGAGTGGCCGTCCCCTGTGCTCACGGCCTTCCATCCTACGAACCCTGTAGCGGACAGGGGCGTGCCCCCGGATGCCGCAAGCGCCGGAGCCGCCGCCGAGGCCGCGTCGCCCTCCGCTGCAACCGCCGAGGCACCGCCGTCCGGACCCGCACCGCCTGCCCACGCCGCCCCCGGCAGCGCGCCCAGGACGAGCGCGAGGCACAAGAGCACCGAGAGGCGTGCTCGCCTCCTCGTGCCCGCTGTTTTTTTAAAGACCTGATTAAAGACCTGGCTCACGTGACATCCCCCTCTGATCCAGCTCATATTCTTGGAATGAGTGCAGACTGATAGGCGAGTGCGCAAACAATGGTTTTGCAGGTACCCTGTCTCTCGGATTCTACCCCATATCTTTGCGTGCAGGCATCCTGCCCTATCCTGCAGGCGGGTGTGCGTGCGGGCGGGCGCGGGCGGCACCTCGCCCAGTCCCACACGCGAACATCCTCTCTCTTGCATGCAGGGGATAGCAGGTATCTTGCATGCAGGTATCTATCCCGCTTTGTGCCACGCTCGTGCTACGGTGTTCGGCGTGAATACGAATGCGCTCAACAACCTCATCGTCTCTGGGACCGACGAGGACGTGATCCTCGCATACCGCAGCCTTGCCGAGCGTGCGGCCGAGGCCGCGTACGGCTTTGAGGACGAGATATGCGTCGTCGATGTGGAGACCACCGGCTATGACCCCGAGCGCGATGTCCTGATAGAGATCGCTGCAGCCGTGATGCGTGGGCCGGAGGTGCTCGGCAGGTTCCAGACGTTCGTGGACCCGTGCAGGCGGATCCCTGACGAGATCACCCGGCTCACCGGCATCACTGACGCAGATGTCGAGGGTGCCCCGTCGGCAGGCACGGCGGTCGCACGTCTTGCCGAGTTAGTCGGCGGGCGGCCCATCCTTGCGCACAATGCCGCCTTCGACCGCAGGTTCCTTGAGCACGTTGCCGGCTCCGGCGCGATCACGGGGACGTGGCTCGACTCCCTCGTGCTTGCACGCGTGGGCCTTCCTCGGCTTCGGAGTCACCGGTTGCCTGACCTTGCCGAGGCATTTGCGCCTGACCCAGAGCGCCATGCGCACCGTGCGGGCGATGACGTGGAGGCGCTTTGCGCCGTGTACCGTGTGGCACTTGCCGGGATCGCCGACCTCGACCCCGGGGTCCTTCGCCGTCTGGGCGACCTGGATGCAGGGGGGGGCTGGCCGGAACAGGCGGTGCTCAAGCAGGTCGCCGGGGCCATTGCCGCCGGCAAAGGCTCCTACGATCTCAGGCGGGTGCGCCGCAAGCGGGTGACCGCTGACCGGGTCGAGTCGCTCAACGATGCCTGGGAGATCGCGTGCGTCTGTCCGCCCGCCGAGGAGATCGTCGGCGAGTTCTCGGCAGATGGCCTTGCCGGGCGCATGTACCCAGGCTTCGAGCAACGGTCTGAGCAGGTGCAGATGGCCGAGGCGGTCCGAGAGGCCTTTGGCGGCGCTACGCACCTTGCAATCGAGGCGGGGACCGGTGTCGGCAAGTCGATGGCGTACCTGGTGCCTGCGGCGAAGTATGCGCTGGCGAACGGTGTCGGGATCGGCGTGGCGACCAAGACGAATGCGCTGATGGACCAGCTCGTCCACCACGAGCTGCCCCGTCTTGCAGAAGCGCTTGCGGAGGCGGTGCCCGATGCGGTGCTTGCTGGTGGGATGCCTGGCGGTGCCGATGGCGGTAGCGCGGATGGCACCGATGGCGCGTGCGGCGCACGCGCTCGGCTGCGGCACGCCGCACTTAAAGGCTACGAGCATTATCTGTGTCTGCGCAAGCTGGAGAGGCTTGCTTCCGAGATCGATCCTGCGTCGTCCGCTGCGGGGCAGGTCGCGGCAAACGTCGGGGTGCTGCTTGCGTGGGTGAGCCAGTCGTCCTGGGGGGATCTCGACTCGGTCAACCTGCATTGGGGGTGGGAGACCAAGGAGGTGCGCCTTGCGTGCCAGGCCAACCGTGCGGACTGCCTGCTGAGGCGGTGCCGTTACTGGCCCAGCCTGTGCTACCTCCATGGGGCACGCCGCAGGGCGGCAAGCTCGCATATCGTCGTGACCAACCACGCGTTGCTCTTCCGCGATGTCGTCGCACAGGGCGGCATCCTGCCCCCGCTCCGTCATTGGGTGCTCGACGAGGCCCATTCGGCAGAGTCGGAGGCCAGAAAGCAGCTCACGCTTGATACGGGCTATGCCGAGCTCTCGGCGGCGCTCGCCGCGCTCAGCCGCTCCCGCGGGGGCGTGCTTGAGACCATCCGGCGCAAACTCACGGCAGCCGATCCGGCGATGCTCGACTTGGCGCCGCCTGGTGCGGCGGTATCGGCGGCATCGGCTGCGATAGCGCTCCCAGGCCCGGGCCCGAGTCCGACACTCTCGCTCATCGAGCTGCTTGCGAGCACGCAGGACGAGGTGCAGCGGGCGCAGGTGCTCGGCAGTTCGTTCTTCGACTACGTGAAGGACCTTGCCCAGGGCCTGCCCGCGGGCGACTATGACTCCGGTGAGCTGTGGATTGACGCGGCGCTCCGGGAGACCGGCAGGTGGGGGGTGGTGGCCTCCACCGGGAGGTCGCTTGCGAAGCGGCTTGATGCGCTTTTGGGTGCCGGCCGGCAGATCATGACCTTGGTCGAGCAGCAGGGCTCGGGCCTTTTGGAGGAGCAGGCCGATCTTGCGAGCGTTTTGAGCCGGCTTGCCGATCAGCGCAACGGCCTCATAACCGTCATTGACGGTGCCGACGAGACGCTTGTCTACTCGGCGGTGCTCGACAGGCGCCGCGACGTTGGTATCGAGCGCCTTGTGGCCGCCAAGCTCGATGTCGGCGAGACGCTTGCCGAGGACCTCTATCCGCGGGTGGACAGCGTTATCTATACCTCGGCGACCATAGCGACCGGCGACTCGTTCGAGCACTTCGCGCAGAGCGTGGGCCTTGACCGCCTGGACGCGCAGAGCTGGCATGCGCTCAAGCTCGCATCGAGTTACGACTTTGAGCGGCAGATGACGGTGTTCCTGCCCTTTGGCCTGGCCGAGCCTGTCCAGAGCGGGTATCTCGCCGACATCGAGCGGCTGCTCGAAAGCGTGCACCTGGCCACGGGCGGCGGCGTGCTCACGCTGTTCACCAACCGTCGCGACATGGAGGCACTCTTCTCGGCGCTTGAGCCTAAGCTGAAGGCCGCCGGACTGGGGCTTATCGCGCAGCGCAGGGGCATCTCGGCAAAAAGCCTGCGGGACGAGTTCATCGCCGAGAAGGACCTGTCGCTTTTTGCGCTTAAGTCGTTTTGGGAGGGCTTTGACGCGAAGGGGGACACGCTGCGCTGCGTGGTCGTTCCCAAGCTTCCTTTCGGGCGGCCGACCGATCCGCTGGCGCGTGAGCGTGAGCTGCGGGCGGGGGGTGCCGCGTGGCGCAGGTACTCGCTTCCGGAGGCGGTGATCGAGCTGAAGCAGGCGGCAGGGCGCCTCATCAGGTCCTCGACCGATACCGGTTGCCTGGTGATTGCCGATGCGCGTGTGGCGAACAGGAATTACGGCAGGAACTTTCTAGAGGCGTTACCGGTCACGGGCGTGAGGCGTCTGCCCGCCTCAGAGGTGGCCGACGAGATCGCTCGGCACTTTGGGCGCTGAGCCAGCCGCGCACGCCAGCCGAGCAGCCGCTAGAGATTGCCGACACCGAGCAGCTCGCTTGCCAGGCGCGTGACACTTTCGCGCAGCTCGGGCGGAGTCAGGACCTCGACTGTGCCGAGGCGGGCGACCACTTTCCGGCTGATCCATCGGTGGTCGCCGTACGGGACCTCGACGACCAGCCCGCCCTCGGCGCTGCCCTCGCCCCCAAGGGGCGGCCCGGCATCCGCGGCAGAGGCCGCATCGGCACCTGCCGCACCTGCAACCACGACGGAGTCCGGCCACTCCCGCTCGGTATACTCGGCAGCGTGGGCAAAGAGCAGGCGCGCACGGGGCAGGTCGTCGGCCCCGAATGCGTGCGCACTGTCCGGGACGTCCCCTGGCCGCTCGGGATACGGCTCCTTGGGCGCTTGGCTGGATGTCTGGCTGGGCACCTGGACCGCCTGGATGCGGTCGAGCCTGAATGTGCGCCAGCCGCTGCCCGAGCGGCACCATGCGGCCAAGTACCAGGCACCGCGCTCGGCAAAGAGCCGGTGTGGCTCCACCTCGCGTCGGACAGGCCCGGTCGTCCCGGGTGCCGTGTAGTCGATGCAGACCGCCTGCCGCTCGTCGATTGCCCGTGCGAGCTGCCCATATATGGTGCCGTCGGCACTTATGTCCAGGCGGATCACGCGCTCAAGCCCCACCGCGTCGATGTCGGTCGCCGAGGCATCAAGCAGGCGGGTCACAAGCGGGTCGGTCGCCGAGAACCCTGCCGTCTGCAAAGCCGCAGCAAGGGCGGTCGCCTCGCCAGCCGAAAGCCTGATCGGGCCGGAGAGCGCCGGGATGTCGCCCCAGGCGACAACGTCGCCGTCCTCGGCGATCACCGGTATGAGCCCCAGCGGATCGTAAGGCGCGATCCCGCAGAGCGAGAGCGTGGTGATATCGTCGACCAGCTCGGCTGTGGTGATGCCCAGGCCCTCGGCGAGCGTGGACAGCGGCTGACGCTCGTTTTGCTGCAGGCTGCCGAGCAAGGCGATCAGGCGTCGTGCGCGCTCGGCCGCCGGGGTCCTAGCCATGGAGCGTCACCACCTTTTGCATGCCGGCTTGCAGGTGTTCGATAGCGGCAGGCGGGGCGACGAGCGTGAGGCCGGGCCCGTTCTCGATCATGAACCGGGCGATCTGTGTCGCCGAGCGAGCCGGTACCTCCCAGCGGATGTTCCCGTTCCCATCGGGGGTAAGGGTGCCCTGCCCGTGGGTGATCCTCTCGGCCTTCCAGGCGGCTGACCCGTCAAAGCCGAGAACGGCGATGAACCCGTCTGTCTCGGGGCCGTACTGGAAGGGGAGGCTTATGAAGCGGGCGACATCGAACCCGGCCGGCTGCTCGAAGTCCGGCGTTTTGGGTGCGGTGCGGTTTACGGAAAGCCTGGTCATCCGGGCGACCGCGAACGTCCGCATCCCGCAGATAGCGGTGTCATAGCCAACCAGGTACCAGCGCCCGCCATGCAAGAACAACCCGAGGGGCTCGGCATCGCGCTCGCTGGCAACACCCGCCGAGTCCGAGTACCCGAACGCTATTCGCTTGCGGGTCATGATCGCGGCGGCAAGGTCGCTCACCAGCGCGCCTTGCTCGGCTGGGCGCTCATCTGCCAGCGCCGCAGTCGCGGTTTCTGCCCCACCGGCTCCGGCCGCGAGCTTTACCAACGCCAGCCGCAGATCAGCCGAGAAAGGGAAGGAAGGGTCGTCAAGGAGCGAGAGGGCGGCGGTATAGAGTGCGACCGTCTCCCCGGGGTCGAGCGAGACCGGGTTGACATAACTTGCCGAGCGGTTGAACCGGTAGTTGCCAACATCGTCCACGTCTATGACGATCCCGGTCGCCCTGAGGGACTCCTTGTCGCGCTCAAGCATCCGCCGATACGCCGAGCCGTCGGCATCGGCAGGATAACCGGCCACGGCCTCTCGGATGTCGCTCGCGGTCACGCTCTTTCTCGAGCCCGCGATGTAGAGGGCAAGGTTCACCAGCCGCTCGACCGCTCTCGTCACTTCCAAAGCCTCCAGATGTCGGTGCATGTAAGCAGATTGGCGCTGATTATTCCGGTTGATTTGAGCCACCCGTTCTGACTCAATTCGAGCCAGTGGTTCCGGGATAAAGTGCGCCACCCGTTCTGGCTGAGAATGAGCCACGGGGCCCAATGGCTTTTCTTCGGTT
>WRDS01000005.1 GCA_009779675.1 Coriobacteriia bacterium | reverse complement strand
TGGAGATCACGGTCTACGAGGACCGCTCCTTTGATTTTGTGACCAAGACGCCGCCTGCGGCGGTGTTGCTCAAGCAGGCTGCTGGCATCGAAAGCGGCTCAGGTGTGCCAAACCGCACCAAGGTCGCGACGGTCACGACCGATCAGCTGCGGCAGATCGCAGAAACGAAGATGCCGGACCTTAACGCCAATGACGTTGAGGCCGCCATGAAGGTCATCGCAGGGACTGCCCGCTCCATGGGCATTGAGGTGGCCGAGTAACAACGGCCCGACGGGCGGGCCGTGCAGTCCCGTAACGGTGGGAGGGGCCGCGTAGCCCCGTTAACGACCACAGGAGGAAAAGGAAATGGCAAAGGTGGGCAAGAAATACCGCGAGGCGCTCGGCAAAGTCGACAGGACGCGTCTTTACACGCCGATGGAGGCGCTTGAGCTTGTCAAGGAGGCCGCCCCCGCACGGTTCGACGAGACGGTCGAGGTGCATTTCAGGCTGGGCATCGACACTCGGCAGGCTGATCAACAGGTGCGCGGCTCGGTCTCGCTTCCCAACGGCACGGGCAAAGAGGTTCGTGTGGCTGTGTTTGCCGAGGGCGACAAGGCTCGCGAGGCCGAGGCAGCAGGCGCGGATATCGTGGGTAGCGACGAGCTTGTCGCCGAGATCCAAAAGGGATCCTTTGAGTTCGATGCCGCGGTCGCGACACCGGATATGATGGCGAAGGTCGGGCGTCTCGGCAAGATCCTTGGCCCTCGCGGCCTGATGCCCAACCCGAAGCTCGGCACGGTGACGATGAACGTCGCCCAGATCGTAGCCGAGCTCAAAGCGGGCCGTGTGGAGTATCGTGCGGACAAGTTCGGCATCGCCCACGTGCCTATCGGCAAGGCATCGTTTGCAGTTCCGGTGCTCGCCGAGAACTACGCGGTCTTGCTGGACGAGATCGTGCGTGCCAAGCCTGCGGCAGCCAAGGGCCGCTACATCAAGTCGATCACGTTCACTTCGACGATGGGCCCGGGCATCAAAGTCGATCCGACTATCACGCGGTTCCAGGTGGAGGCGCTGGAGGCATAAGGCAAGGCAAGGCAAGGCAAGGCAAGGCGGCTTATACTTCCGGCTGACGGGTCTTTCCTGTGGGTCTTCCCGCTGCCGGGGTTGCTTGACAGCCGGCTGTTGCTTGACAGCTGACGTGTGGGCGTGCACACTCATACGTCGTTCGGGTGTAAGGCGCTTTGCGCTCGGCAGCCCGCACGTGAGCGATTTGTGCTTGATGGTTTGATGTACGGATTTGCATACGACTTTATGGACACGACTTGACATAGATAATAGCGCGTTATGTCTGCTGCCAAAGACAGCTGGTGCTTGGGAACATGCCGGGCCTAAAGGAGCAAGGCGCTCCGCCTGCCTAGGTGGTCGCTTGGCGGGATGATCCTCTGATCCTGCCAGATGTGGAGCTTCTGCGACCCCCGTGCCTCTTTGGTGCGGGGGTCGTGTTTTATGGGCCGCAAAGCCCACCACCCCATCGTCTTTCCTAAAGGGACAAGGCGCTCCGCCTGTCCAGGTGGTCGCTTGGCAGGGTGGTCAGGCCAAGGAGACCGGCTGGTCAAAGACATCGGCGGACATGCGCGTGAAAGAAAGGAGGGATTGATAGGATGCCAACTGCACGAAAAGAAGAGCTGGTTGATGAGATCAAGGGATGGCTTAACGGATCCGAGGCTGTGATCCTTGTTGACTACCGAGGTCTCACGGTCAAAGAGATGCAAGAGCTTCGCGGCAAGACCCGCGAGGCTGGTGGTGAGGTCAAAATCTATAAGAACTCACTCACCGAGATCGCGATCAGGGAGCTGGCGTTGCCCAGTATGGGCAGCTATCTGGAGGGGCCGACCGCGTTCGTCTTTATTCCGGGCGATCCGGTTGCTCCTGCCAAGGCGCTTTCCGCGTTCTCAAAGGAGCATCATGCGCTCGAGTTCAAGGGCGGCTTGGTCCAAAACCGCGTGGTTGATGCGAGCGATGTCAAGGCAATAGCGAAGCTCCCGTCGTACGAGGGGCTCATCGCAAGCCTGCTCGGCACGATGCAGAACCCGCTCACCGGTACCGTCCGCGTGCTCAGCGGACCGGCACAAGCGTTTGTTACCGTGCTCGATGCGATTGCCAAAGAGAAGGCGGCATAAAGGTTGCTGTCTGACACCTTCCGGTCGGCATGGCCGGTCATATGAGACATGAAAAGGAGAATCACCAAGATGGCTGTCAGTAAAGAAGAGATTATCGAGGCAATCAAGCAGATGCCCGCACTTGAGCTTTCCGAGCTTGTCAAGGAGCTCGAGGAGATCTTTGGCGTGTCCGCTGCAGCTCCTGTCATGGTCGGCGCTGTCGCTGCCGGTGGCGGAGAGGCGGAGGCTGCCGAGGAGAAAGACTCCTTCGACGTCGTGCTTGAGGGCTATGGGGACAACAAGATCGCTGTCATCAAGGTCGTGCGCGAGCTGACCGGCCTGGGTCTCAAAGAGGCCAAGGATGTGGTAGAGGGCGCTCCAAAGACGATCATCGACGGTGCTGCCAAGGACAAGGCGGAAGAGGCAAAGGCCAAACTCGAAGAGGCTGGTGCTGCGATCACCCTCAAGTAGAGTGGGCTGATCCCCTCGCTTGGACGCTTGCGGACGCAGCTGTTGTCGTGCGCGATCAGGCTGGTCGGGTTACAGCCTCAGGCGCCAAGCGGGTCTTTGGGGCATGGCTTCAAGCATCATGAGCGATATACAAAAGGCCGAGGCATAGCGCGTCGGCCTTTTCGCTGCCATGGCCTCTGGCATTCCGTCCCTGAGGTCTCTGGTATTTATTTCTGATACTTTAATGCTTTTATCAAAATATTTCTTGACGCAAGGTAATTCTTTGACTAGCCTATTACTTTGCGGCTATTGTCGGTCGCTCTACCCCTTCGAAGGAGGAATCGCCTGGTGCCCCACGGAGAATCTTCCCCCGTCATCAGCCCCGATCGGCGTCAACGTCGGAGCTTCGCCAAGACACCTGAAGTACTTGAAGTCCCTAATCTGATCGCAATTCAAAAAGAGTCGTTCGCCTGGTTCCTTAACCAGGGGCTCCACGAGACGTTCTCGGACATTTCGCCAATTGAGGATTTTACCGGTGCGCTCGCGGTCGAGTTCCGTGATCATGAGTTCGGCGAGCCCAAGTACTCGGTCGACGAGTGCAAAGACAAGGACATGTCCTATCAAGCCCCGCTCTTTGTTGATGTAGTGTTCATCAATAAAGAGACGGGGGAGATGAAGGAACAGTCCGTCTTTATGGGCGACTTCCCACTCATGACCGAGCAAGGCACGTTTGTCATCAATGGCACGGAGCGCGTTGTGGTCTCCCAGCTCGTCCGTTCACCCGGCGTCTATTATGCCGAGGAGCTTGACAAGACGAGTGACAAGATCATTTACACGGCAAAGGTGATACCGGCGCGCGGCGCATGGCTTGAACTCGAGACCGATCGGCGCGATGTGGTAAACGTCCGAGTCGATCGTAAGCGCAAGCAGCCTGTGACGGTGCTTCTCAAGGCGCTCGGCATTGTCGAGACCCGCGATGAGATACTCGAGATGTTTGGCAGCTCGGAGGCGATTGAGCGCACGCTTGAGCGCGACTTCACCGAGACCCACGAAGATGCGCTTTTGGAGATATACAAGCGTCTGCGCCCTGGCGAGCCTCCCACGGTCGAGTCTGCGCGGGCGTTGCTTGACGGTCTTTTCTTCAACCCGCAACGGTACGATCTTGCCAAGGTCGGTCGTTATAAGGTCAACAAAAAGCTCGGCCTCACGATCCCAGATAATGGGACGACGCTGACTTTGGAGGATATCAAGGCATCTGTCCAGTACCTCGTAGCGCTCTGGGAGGGCAAGGAGGGCTATCATGTCGACGATATCGACCATTTTGGCAATCGGCGGATCCGCAACGTCGGGGAGCTGATCCAGAATCAGTTCCGGATCGGCCTTGCGCGCATGGAGCGCGTTGTCCGTGAGCGCATGACGACCCAGGATGTGAACGAGATCACCCCGCAGTCGCTCATCAACATCCGCCCCATTGTTGCGTCTATCAAAGAGTTCTTTGGCTCGTCGCAGCTCTCGCAATTCTTCGACCAGACCAACTCTGTCTCCGGGCTTACGCACAAGCGGCGTCTCTCGGCGCTCGGCCCTGGCGGCCTTTCGCGCGAGCGAGCGGGCTTCGAGGTCCGGGACGTCCACCCGAGCCACTATGGGCGCATGTGTCCCATCGAGACGCCTGAAGGCCCCAACATCGGACTTATCGGCTGCCTTGCCACATTCGGGCGCATCAATCCTTACGGTTTCATTGAGACCCCGTACCGCAAGGTCATCCGTGGCAAGGTGACGGATGAGATCGTCTATCTTACCGCCGATGAGGAGGAGCAGTACGTCATCGCCCAGGCAAGCGAGCTGTTTGATGCGAAGACCGGCAAGTTCAAGAGCCCGCGTGTGCTCTGTCGCGTGAAGGGGCATGGGGCCAACGCGCAGTTCGGGGAGCCGGAGGAGCGCCCACCGGCGGAAGTCGACTTCATGGATGTCTCGCCGCGCCAGATGGTATCGGTGGCCACCGCCCTGATCCCGTTCCTGGAGCATGACGATGCCAATCGGGCGCTTATGGGGTCGAACATGCAGCGCCAGGCGGTACCGCTTTTGCGTGCCTCGGCCCCGCTTGTGGGAACCGGGCTGGAGTATCGTGCGGCAAAGGACACCGGTGAGATCATCTGCGCCCGTCGCACGGGCAGGGTCGAGTCCGTAGACAGCCACAACATCGTTGTGCGTGCGGAGGATGGCACGCTTGACGAGTATCGGCTTCCTAAATTCCAGCGCTCCAACCAGGGCACCTGCGTCAATCACCGTCCGCTTGTGTCCATGGGCGATCCGGTGGTTGAGAGCCAGGTTCTTGCGGATGGGCCCTCTACCGAGAACAGCGAGCTTGCGCTCGGCCAGAACCTGCTTGTGGCGTTCATGCCCTGGGAAGGGCACAACTACGAGGACGCCATCATCATCAGCGAGCGCGTGGCCAAAGACGACCTGCTCACATCGATCCATATCGAGGAGTACGAGGTCGAGGCACGGGACACCAAGCTCGGGCCGGAGGAGATCACCCGCGAGATACCCAATGTCGGCGAGGACATCCTTGCAAACCTTGACAGCGACGGGGTGATCCGCGTTGGTGCCGAGGTCTTCCCAGGCGATGTCCTTGTGGGCAAGGTCACCCCTAAGGGGGAGACAGAGCTTACCGCCGAGGAGCGCCTCTTGCGGGCGATATTCGGCGAGAAGGCGCGCGAGGTGCGCGATACCTCGCTTAAAGTGCCGCACGGTGAAACCGGTCGGGTCATCTCGGTGCGTACGTTCTCGCGAGAGGCTGGCGATGACCTATCGCCGGGTGTCAACGACCTTGTGCGCGTGTACGTCGCGCAGAAGCGCAAGATCAACGAGGGGGACAAGCTTGCCGGTCGTCACGGCAACAAGGGGGTCATCGCAAAGATCCTCCCCATCGAGGACATGCCCTTCCTTTCCGACGGCACTCCTGTCGACATCATCTTGAACCCGCTCGGCGTTCCCAGCCGAATGAACATCGGCCAGCTGCTTGAGACGCACCTCGGCTGGGCCGCACAGGTCGGGTGGAACGACGACCCCAAGTCGAAGGAGATCGTTCCCGGCCCGATGCATGTCGCCACACCGGTGTTTGACGGGGCAAGTGAGACCGAGATATCGGCGGTCATCGAGGCAGCGAACCGGAACCTTGAGGCCAAGCAGCGCGAGCTGTTTGGCGAGAAGGTCATGCCGCAGTTCATTCCCACGCTGTCTCGGGAGGGCAAGACACGGCTTTTTGATGGACGGACCGGCGAGCCCTTCCGCGAACCGATCACGGTCGGGCAGATATACATCCTTAAACTGCTCCACTTGGTTGACGACAAGATCCATGCGCGCTCCACGGGCCCCTACTCGCTTATCACCCAGCAGCCGCTCGGCGGCAAGGCGCAATTCGGCGGTCAGCGTTTCGGGGAGATGGAGGTGTGGGCGCTTTACGCGTACGGCGCAGCCTACGTCCTCCAGGAGATACTCACCATCAAGTCCGACGATATCTTCGGTCGTGTCAAGGCGTATGAGGCTATCGTTAAAGGCGAGAACATCCCTGAGCCGGGTATCCCCGAGTCCTTCAAGGTCCTGATTAAGGAGATGCAGTCCCTTTGCCTTGATGTCGAGATCATCAGCGAATCGGGCGAGGAGATCGAACTGAAGGATGACGACGAGGACATCTTTAAGACTGTCGAGGAATATGGGCTCGATTTAGGCAGCGCCGAGGAAGAGGGCGGCGACATCGACTCGGTCGATGCGCTTGAGCAGCTGCTCGATGCAGACATCTCTGCCCTGAGCACGACGACTGATTTTGACGGCTCCGGTCTTTTCCCGGATGAAGGGGAGTAAGAGTGCTTGAAGTTGACGTGAACAACTTTGACCGGCTTCACATTGGCTTTGCATCCTCCGAACAGATCCGGCAGTGGTCGCGGGGCGAAGTCAAAAAGCCCGAGACCATCAACTACCGTACGCTCAAGCCTGAAAAAGACGGTCTTTTCTGCGAGAAGATCTTTGGCCCTACCAAGGACTGGGAGTGTTACTGCGGCAAATACAAACGGGTGCGCTTCAAGGGCATCGTGTGCGAGCGCTGCGGTGTCGAAGTCACGCGTGCCAAAGTGCGTCGGGAGCGTATGGGCCACATCGAGCTTGCGGCACCGGTAAGTCACATATGGTACTTCAAGGGCGTCCCTTCCCGCATGGGGTATCTGCTCGACATCGCTCCAAAGGACCTTGAGAAGGTGCTGTACTTCGCCTCCTCGATCATCACCTCGGTAAACGAAGAGGATCGCGAGGCAGACCTTGCGATGCTCAAAGACGAGCTCACCGCCGACCTTGAGCAGCTGGAGGCCGAGATGGGCGAGGAGGCCAACGAGGTCGAAGGCGAGCGCGACCGGCTGATCGCTGTCGCACGTGGTGAGATCGAGCCTGAGGAAGGGGACGAGGTCTTCGAGGGCGCTGCTGTCGAGGAGCGGGTGAAGAAGCTCACAAAACACGCCGAGCGCGACCTTAAAGATATCGAGGAAGAGTATCGGGACCGCAGAGGGCTTTTAAGTGATGCCTTCGACACGTTCTCGAAGCTCTCGGTCAAGTCGCTTATCAGTGGCGAGACGCTTTACCGCGAGATGAAGATGCGCTATGGCACCTATTTCCGTGGCGGCATGGGTGCCGAGGCGATAAAGGACCTGCTTTCGCAGGTCGATCTGGATGCGCTCGGCGAGGATCTAAGGGTGCAGATCAGCGAGGGCAAGGGGCAGAAGCGCCTGAAGGCGATCAAGCGCCTGAAGGTCGTTGACAGCTTCAAGAAGAGCTCCAACCGTCCCGAGTGGATGATCCTTGACGCGGTGCCGGTGATCCCGCCGGACCTGCGCCCGATGGTCCAGCTTGACGGCGGGCGTTTTGCCACGAGCGATCTGAACGACCTGTATCGGCGCGTGATCAACCGCAACAACCGCCTTAAAAGGCTGCTTGACCTCGGGGCACCTGAGATCATCGTGAACAATGAGAAGCGCATGCTCCAGGAGGCGGTGGACGCGCTCTTTGACAACGGGCGCCGTGGGCGTCCGGTCACAGGCCCGGGCAACCGTCCGCTTAAGTCGATCTCGGACATGCTGAAGGGCAAACAGGGCCGGTTCCGCCAGAACCTGCTCGGCAAGCGGGTGGATTACTCGGGCCGCTCGGTTATCGTGGTCGGGCCGGAGCTAAAACTCCACCAGTGCGGCCTGCCCAAGGCGATGGCGCTTGAGCTGTTCAAGCCCTTTGTGATGAAGCGGCTTGTCGACCGTGAGCATGTCCAAAACATCAAGGCTGCAAAGCGGCTTGTCGACCGTCAGAGCCGCGAGGTCTGGGACGTGCTCGAAGAAGTGATCCGGGAACATCCGGTGCTTTTGAACCGCGCACCCACGCTGCACCGTCTTGGGATCCAGGCTTTCGAGCCGGTGCTTGTGGAGGGCAAGGCGATCCGCATCCATCCGCTCGTGTGCACGGCGTTTAATGCCGACTTCGACGGTGACCAGATGGCCGTCCACCTCCCGCTCTCTGCAGAGGCGCAGGCGGAGGCCCGTGTCCTTATGCTCTCGACCAACAACATCAAGAGCCCTGCCCATGGCCGTCCGCTTACCACGCCGACACAGGACATGGTGATCGGCTTGTACTACCTGACCGCTGAGCGCGAGGGTATGCCGGGCGAAGGGCGTGCCTTCATGCATGCGGACGATGCTCTTCTTGCCTATGACTCGCGTGCCGACCTTGATCTTCAGGCGAAGATAGAGGTCCGCCTGAGCGAGGGCATGTTTGAAGAGTGCATCGAGGACGGGAAGATCATCCGCCGCGAGCGCAAAGCGGGCGAGCGGATCGCGACGACGGTGGGGCGGATCACGTTCAACCGGTCGCTTCCGGATGACTACCCCTTTGTGAACCGCGAGATCAACAAGCGGGGCATCAGCCATATTGTAGAGGACTGCTCGAGCCGGTACTCCACGACCGAGATGAGCCAGATCCTCGACGAGATCAAGCGGCTCGGCTTCCACTATGCAACGCGGGCCGGTGTTACCGTCTCGGTCTACGACGCGACGGTGCCGGAGTCCAAGGGCGAGATCCTTGCCGAGGCAGATGTGCGGGTCAACAAGATCGAGACCCAGTATGAGCGGGGCCTGATCACGCGGGAGGAGCGGCACCGTCAGATCGTCGACGTATGGACAAAGGCAAACGACGATGTCGGCGAGGCGATGGCGGCGGCTTTCGACCGGTTCAACCCTGTCTACATGATGGCGCACTCGGGGGCACGCGGTAATATCAAGCAGATCCGCCAGCTAGCCGGCATGCGCGGCCTCATGGCGAACCCCAAAGGCGAGATCATCGACCGTCCGATCAAGGCGAACTTCCGAGAAGGACTCACCGTGTTGGAGTACTTCATCTCCACGCATGGTGCGCGCAAAGGGCTTGCCGATACCGCACTGCGTACCGCAGACTCGGGGTACCTGACAAGGCGCCTTGTCGATGTCGCCCAGGACGTCATCGTCCGCGAAAGCGATTGTGGCACCGATGAAGGGGTCACGTTCGCCCTCCTGCATGAGGACGGCAGCCCCGGCCACAACCTTGTCGGTCGTTGTCTGCTTGAGCCAGCGGTAGCCAAAGAGACGGGCGAGATCGTACGTGAGGCGGGCTACTACTTCACAAGTGACGCGGACATCTCCGATACTGCCGATGCCGGGGTGACCCATGTGGTGGCCAGGACGGTCATGACCTGCCATGCGCGACACGGCATCTGCCAGGCATGCTACGGGTGGGACCTTGCGAGCAGCCGCCCCGTGGACATCGGTACGGCGGTCGGCATCATTGCCGCGCAGTCGATCGGCGAGCCGGGCACGCAGCTCACGATGCGCACGTTCCATACCGGTGGTGTCGCAGGCGAGGACATCACGCACGGTCTTCCGCGTGTAACCGAGCTTTTCGAGGCGCGCAAGCCAAAAGGGCAGGCGGTCATTGCCGAGATCGCCGGCATACTCACCATTGAGGATGCGGATAAAAGCCGGGTCCTTACGATCGTCGACGGAGAAGGCGACGAGAGGTCCTACACGGTCTCTCGGCGTGCCCGTCTCCGTTCCGGCGTCGTCAATGGGATGCTTGTCGAGCTTGGGCAGCAGCTCACCGAAGGCTCGATCAACCCGCACGACCTGCTTGCGCTCAAGGGGCCCAATGAGACCCTCGGCTATACGGTCGAGCAGGTGCAGGAGGTCTACCGCTCCCAGGGCGTCGACATCAATGACAAGCATATCGAGGTCATCAGCAGGCAGATGCTTCGCAAGGTCACGGTGACCGATCCTGGCGACACGGGGCTTTTGCCCGGGCAGCTTGTCGACCGCCTCGATTTTGCGGCGACCAACGAGGCCACTCTCGCAGCGGGCGGCGAGGCCGCGAACGGCCACCCCGTGCTCCTCGGCATCACGAAAGCGTCGCTTGCAACCGATTCGTTCCTGTCGGCGGCATCATTCCAAGAGACGACCCGGGTGCTGACGGATGCGGCGATCGCTGGGAAAGAGGACGAGCTGCTCGGCTTGAAGGAGAACGTCATCATTGGCAAGCTCATCCCGGCTGCGACCGGCATGCGGCGCTACCGGTCGGTCTCGCTCACGTACCGTGGGCAGAGCATCGAGCAGAGCGTGGCGCTCGATGGGCCGCTGCCAGAATGGGCACCCGAGGAGCTTAAGGAGATCGAGGCGCTTCTGCCTGTGCAGCCGGAGCCGGAGATCGACGAGTCGATCTTTGCCGACCTCGACTTTGACGACGCGGGGGGTATCGATGTCTCGGCGTTTGCGGGGGTCACCTTCGATCCAACTATGGATGACGACGACGCATTCCCTAGCGATGTCAGGATCGAGGAGGTCCATGCCTCGTCTGCCGAGCAGATCATGGGCGGCGTGGCGCTTGAGTCGGTGACCCTTGCCGAGATCGGCGTCTCCACGCGCTGGGTGAACAAGTTCGCCGAGGCGGGGATCACCTCCGTTGCCGACTTAAAAGACAAGGACGAGGACGATCTCTTGGAGCTTCCCGGCATCGGGCAAAAGGCCGTCAACGAGGTTCGTGCCGGCCTGGACTCCCACGGGTTCATGAGCGTCTTGCAGTAGCAGCCTGGCGCGGCGCGGCAGCTTCAGGTGGGTTGGCGGTCCTGGCGCGGCGCGGCGGCTGTAAGCGGTGGCAGCTTCAAGCGGAGGCAACGATACCGCAACGATAGCCTTATGGGTAGCTTCAAGCGTGGGCTTGACACGATGGGGTCACATGAGAAAAACCATCCGGTTGCTTTTGGCGCTAATGATCCTGTTGCCGTTATCGCTTGGCTGCATTGACCCCCCTCCTAACTACGGCGGGGATCGTCCCGACCTCTACACCGTGGCAGCGAATAGCCTGATCAGCATCGATATGAGTTCTCGTTTCAGGCTGGTCATCCTTGACGAGGACGGGTACGGCAGAACCATGTTCGCCTGCAGGGGTACTGCGACGCTAGGGGACGACAGCAGCAGGGAGGCAGGGGGTCTGGTCAGTGTCCTGATCGCGCAAAAAACAGACGACGGGTACGTATACTACTACCCCGATGTCAACTACCTGGTGTGCAAAGACCTGTCCGCAGACTCTTTGAATAAGACCTTGAACAAGATCTCCTCGGCCGAGGAGCTGTGGAAGAAGATCGAGGGGGCAGTCCCGGCCAAAGACATCGAGTCATTGCGCGAGGACAACGACTGGGAAAGGCCGCTGGATCAGGATCGGTGCATACGGGTGAAAATCGTGCGGTCGAGGAGGGGCTTATCAGAGGATCTCATCCTAAAGGCAAGGGAGAGTATGGCCGAGAGCATCGTCGGGCTGTCCGGCAAGGAGAGCTGCAGTAATACGTACTTGACCTCCGACGAGTACGACCGCCACCTCTACCTCTTCCGGGCCTACACATACGATAGGGACAATCGCTCGACCTCGTACGGCAAGACCTATGCCGTCATCTTCGGCTCCGACGGCAGCCATGACAAGGAAAACGGCATCATGGAGATCACCGACCCGAGCGACTACCGTGACGAGCTGAAAGCGTTTAAAGAGAAGAACAACTGGGGCAGGCCAATAAAGTGAAGGCCATACTGTTTTAACGATGTCCGTTTGCGGGCTTATAGGGTGTGCGGTTGCAGTGCTGACTAATGATAGGCCCGAGAAAATTGAGCGTTGGATGAAAACGCTCTACGATTCGAGCAGCAGCGCCGCTGACGGCAGCCGTGCAAGAAACCCGGGTTGTGAGGAAAACGTTGACGGCAAGGAGGAGCGCTGATGGCAGAAAAAACGATGTGGCTTGTTGTGGCAACGCCGCTTATTGGCCTTGTCTTTGGGATCACGCTGGGTATTGTCACCTTTCGGCAATGGGTGAGCTGGCCGATTCCGCACCTTACTGTTGCTGCTAGCAACGTTCCCGTTGCCGACGTTGCCCGGGGCATGGACGCGGATTCTCGTCGGCAGTGGGCAATGAACTGGCTGATTTGGACCTTGTGCCTTGGGGCTGCATTTGCAGCATTCGGTGCGCTTTTGTGTTGGGCGCTTGCCCTTCCGCTCTTCACGGATGCGCTCCTGGTGGTATCCCTTTTTGGGCTTGCGGGGTCATCGGCCCCAGTGTATGCCGATACCGTGCATAGGGTGTTCAATCGAGAGCGGGAAGTTTAGCCAGGCGGTCTTTCGACTACCAGGCGACATCAGGCTCTCCAAGCGATCTAGGCGACCCATGCGGCTTCGCAATCTGGGATGCCAGCAGGTGCGCCTGAGCCGATATGCCAGCGTCAATATGAGCAGTGCCGAAGCCAGCTGCGGACACCAATGGACACGCCCGGATGCGTGGCGTTTGACATGCCTCGTGCGGCTTGGTAGAGTTCACCCTTGTGGCTTCATGCTCTCGGGGCTTTCCGCTGCCGGGAATACGAACGAAAAAGGAGTTAAGCGTTGCCTACGATCAACCAACTGGTCCGCAAGGGCCGCAAGCAGGTCATCGACAGAAGCAAGACACCCGCTCTCCGGGGGAACCCACAGAAGCGCGGCGTCTGCACACGTGTGTACACGACCACCCCTAAAAAGCCGAACTCGGCGCTTCGCAAGGTGGCGCGTATCCGTCTCTCCAACAACATGGAGGTCACGGCCTATATCCCGGGTGTCGGCCACAACCTGCAGGAGCACTCGCTTGTGCTTGTGCGCGGCGGTCGTGTCAGGGATCTGCCGGGTGTGCGCTATAAGATCATCCGTGCGGCGCTCGACTGTGCTCCTGTGGCCAACCGTGCCCAGGCCCGCTCACGTTACGGTGCCAAGAAGCCTAAGTAACCACTGGTGCAGACCGGCCAGGCGGCAGTCCGGCCGCTCGGGCTTTTGCCAGTTACTTGCTGTTTGCCACCAACTACCCGTTACCAGCTGCTTGTTATTTTTTAAGGAGACCATCAGATGCCCAGACGTGCTGCAGCCGTTCGGCGTGAGGTCACGCCAGATGCCGTCTATAACAATAGGCTCGTCACCCAGCTGATCAACAAGATCCTGCTGGATGGTAAGAAACTGACATCGGAGCGCATCGTCTACGGCGCGTTCGACCTTATCGAGCAGAAGACCAGCTCGGATCCGCTCTCGGTGTTTAAAAAGGCGATGGACAACGTCCGGCCATCGCTCGAGGTGCGGCCAAAGCGTGTGGGTGGTGCCACGTACCAGGTGCCGGTCGAGGTCAACTCCAGGCGTTCCACCACGCTTGCGATCCGCTGGATCGTCGGCTTCTCGCGCAAGCGTCGCGAAAAGACCATGGCAGAGCGGCTTGCCGCAGAGATCATGGACGCTGCCAACGGCGTAGGCTCCTCGGTGAAAAAGCGCGAGGACCTCTACAAGATGGCCGAGTCCAACCGGGCGTTCTCGCACTACCGCTGGTAGGGACAAGCAATTGTCAACTCGATTGTTGACTACGGTTTGCAATTAAGTTGACAGCGATTAAAGAACCGCAACCGAACGAAGCTGAACGCACTTGAACGCAACCGAACCCACTTGAGGGCAACCGAAAGCAACTGAACGCATGCGAACGCAATCGAACGCACTTGAAGGCAACGAAGATACTCAAAGGCAGAAACCAAAGACAGAGCAGTGGCAGAGCAGTACTCACTAAAAAACACGCGTAATATCGGCATCATGGCGCACATTGATGCCGGTAAGACGACCACGACCGAGCGCATCCTGTTTTATACGGGCAAGACGCACAAGCTCGGCGAGGTGCATGATGGTGCCGCTACCATGGACTGGATGGTCCAGGAGCAAGAGCGCGGCATCACGATTACTTCTGCCGCCACGACCTCGTTCTGGAAAGACCATCGCATCCAGATCATCGACACCCCCGGTCACGTAGACTTCACCGTCGAGGTCGAGCGCTCGTTGCGGGTGCTTGATGGTGCGGTTGCGGTCTTCTGTGCGGTCGTCGGGGGCGAGCCCCAGTCAGAGACCGTCTGGCGTCAGGCGGATACCTATGGTGTCCCCCGCGTCGCCTACATCAACAAGATGGACCGGACCGGCGCGGACTTCTATAACGTCGTTCAGATGATGCGGGACAGGCTTGATGCCCGACCGATCCCGATCCAGCTTCCCATGGGCTCTGAGGACAAGTTCGTTGGCATCGTCGACCTTATCGAGATGACCGCCACGTTCTTCAACGAGGACGACAAGGGGATCAACCCGACCGTCGGCGAGATCCCTGCCGAGTATCTAGATGACGCGAGGCTGCATCGGCACGAGATGATCGAGGCTGCTGCCGAGCATGACGACGGGTTGCTGGAAAAGTTCCTTGAGGACGAGGAAGTTGCAGCCGCAGAGGTCAAGGATGCGCTTCGCAAAGCGTGCATCGCCAACACTTGTATCCCGGTGATCTGCGGTGCCTCCTTTAAAAACAAAGGCGTTCAGCCGTTGCTAGACGCTGTGATCGACTACCTTCCTTCGCCGCTTGATATCGAGGCGATCCGCGGCGTTGACATGAAGACCGACGAAGAGGTCACCTGTCCCGCGGACCCAAGCGAGCCGTTCGCGGCCCTGGCCTTCAAGGTCATGACCGACCCTTACGTGGGCAAGCTCACCTACTTCCGCGTCTATTCCGGCTCGCTCGACGCAGGCTCATACGTGTACAACAGCACCAAGGGCGTCAAAGAGCGCATCGGACGGCTGCTCCGCATGCACGCGAACCATCGCGAGGACATCGAGGTCACTCGGGCAGGCGACATCGTTGCGGCCGTGGGCGTGAAGAACACCTCGACGGGCGATACACTTTGCTCGGAAGGGCAGCCGGTGCTGCTCGAGTCGATGGTGTTCCCGGATCCGGTCATCGACATCGCGATCGAGCCAAAGACCAAGGCCGAGCAAGACAAGCTCGGGGCTGCGCTTGCCAAGCTCGCCGAGGAAGACCCGACATTCCGGGTGCACACCGATCCCGAGACCGGTCAGACGATCATCGCGGGCATGGGCGAGCTGCACCTCGAGGTCATCGTCGACCGCTTGCTCCGCGAGTTCAAGGTCGAGGCGAACATCGGCAAGCCACAGGTTGCGTATCGCGAGACGGTGAGCAGGTCTGCCGAGCGCGTCGACATGAAGTTCGCACGCCAGACCGGTGGTCGCGGACAGTACGGCCATGTCGTCATAAACCTGTTCCCGCAAGAGCCAGGAGCGGGCTACGAGTTCGTGAACAAGATCGTAGGCGGCACGGTCCCGAAAGAGTACATACCCTCGGTTGATAAGGGCATCCAAGAGGCGTTGCACTCCGGTGTACTCGCTGGGTTCCCGGTGGTAGACGTCAAAGTCGAGCTGTTCGACGGCGGTTACCACGAGGTCGATTCCTCGGAGATCGCCTTTAAGATCGCCGGTTCCATGGCGGTCAAAGAGGGGATTCGCAAGGCAAGCCCGGTGCTTCTAGAGCCGATCATGGCGGTTGAGATCGTCACGCCCGAGGAGTTCATGGGCGATGTGATCGGCGACTTCAACCGTCGTCGCGGTCAGATCGAGGGCATGGAGCCACGCGGGAATGCGCAAGTGGTCAGCGGGAAGGTGCCGCTTTCCGAGATGTTCGGCTATTCGACGGACCTGCGCTCAAAGACGCAGGGCCGGGCAGTATATAGCATGCAATTCAGGGCGTATGAGCAAGTTCCGAAGTCGGTTGCAGAGGAGATCGTGAGCAAGGCGGGTGGAAGCCTGTAGGTGGGCGGGAGCCTGTAAGGAAGTACCCACGGGCTGTTGTGCCTGATTGTTTTCGAAGCTGCGGAGGAGTAGAGAGTTGGCGAACCAAAAGATCAGGATCCGGTTGAAGGGCTACGATCACGAGATCGTCGATCAGTCGACGAAACTCATCGTGGACACGGCGCAAAAGACCGGCGCAAAGGTATCGGGGCCCATCCCGCTGCCCACTGACCGTAGCGTCTACACGGTCATCCGCTCGCCGCATGTCGACAAGGACAGCCGCGAGCAGTTTGAGATGAAGACGCACAAGCGGCTCATCGACATCCTTGAGCCTACCCCCAAGACGGTCGACTCGCTGATGCGGCTTGACCTTCCGGCGGGCGTTGACATTGAGATCAAGCTCTAGCCTCTGATAGTATTAAAGGTCTGTGTGCAACAAGTAGATGCAGCAATTAGAAGATATGAGAAAGAGCGATCAGATGGGATCCATGCCGTGTGGCATGACAGGTCCCATGGCCGCGCGAGCTGAAGGACAGAGATAAAATGGCCACTACCGCCACTACCATTCTCGGCAGGAAGCTTGGGATGACGCAGGTCTGGAGCGACGATGACAAGGTCGTTCCGGTCACCGTCATCGAAGCTGGCCCTTGCGTTGTGACGCAGGTAAAGACCGCCAAGCGCGACGGTTACTCGGCGATCCAGATCGGCTTTGGGGACGTCAAGGAGAGCAAGGTCAGCAGGCCCATGGCCGGCCACTTCGATAAGGCGGGGGTCGAGGCAAAGCGCTACCTGACCGAGATCCGCGTTGCCGAGGACGACGAAGTGCAGCCGGGCGACCTGATCACGGTCGATGCGTTTGCGGATACAGGCTCCGTGCACGTCTCCGGCGTGAGCAAGGGCAAGGGCTTCGCCGGTGTCATAAAGCGTCACAATTTTGGTGGCGGCCCGGGCGGGCACGGATCGCACGCCCACAGGGAGCCGGGTGCGATCGGGCAGTGCGCCACGCCTTCCCGGGTGTTCCGAGGCAAGAGGCTCCCGGGGCACATGGGCACCAACACAGTCACTGTCCGCAACCTCGATGTTGTGCGCATTGACGCAGAACAGAACCTGCTTCTCGTCAAGGGCGCCGTTCCCGGCGCAAAGGGCGCGCTGCTGACGATCCGGTCGGTTTAAGCATTCGCGCCGAGATATATCGCGCTGAGATACAAGGAGTAACAAGATGGCATCCATCGATATCAAAGACGCCAAAGGGGCAAAGGTAGGATCGACCGATCTTGCCGATGCGGTTTTTGACGTCGAGCCCAATACATTCGCCATGCATCAGGTGGTCCGCTCACAGCTTGCTGCGCGACGTGCGGGCACGCACGCCACCAAGACGCGTGGGCTGGTTCGCGGCGGCGGCAGCAAACCGTGGCGCCAGAAAGGCACTGGCCGTGCGCGCCAGGGCACTACCCGTGCACCGCAGTGGGCCGGCGGCGGTGTTGTTTTTGGCCCGCACCCACGCAGCTATGCGTTTAAAGTGCCCAATAAGGTGGTCAAGCTTGCGATGTGCTCGGCCTTGTCGGCGAAGCTTGCCGATGGCGACATCGTTGTTGTCGAGGGCTTCGGCTTTGAAAAGCCGTCGACGAGAACCGCCGCCTCGATACTTTCGGATCTTGGTATCTCAGGCAAGGTCACCATTGTTGTTGCAAACGACGATGTGGACGCGCTGCTCTCGTTTAGGAACATTCCGAGCGCTCGTGCGATTACGGCTTCCGAGGCCAACACGTATGACCTTGTGGATAACTCCTCGGTGCTGTTTACGCGTCCGGCGATTGAGTGGCTCGAAGGGGTGCTGTCTTAAATGTACGATCCAAGAGAGATTATTATCCGACCGATCATCTCGGAGAAGTCCTACAGCCTCATCGAGCAGAACCGCTACACCTTTGAGGTTGCCAAGACCGCCAGCAAGCCGCAGATCGGTCAGGCGGTTGCTGAGATATTCAATGTGACGGTGTTACAGGTCAACACGATGAACGTCACGGGCAAGCCGCGTCGCGTGCGCTTTGCGAAGGGCAAGACACGTGACTGGAAGAAGGCCATCGTCACCCTAAAAGAGGGCGACAAGATCGATATGTTCCCGTCGGCCTAGGAGTTGCTTTAAAAGGCAACAGGCGATAGGGCGCGAGGGGTAAAGGGTGCAAAAGGGCGTGTAATGGAGCCGCCCGGCACCGTGGTAGTCCGGAGTCAGCCGTCCAAGTCCCGGACGGGCTGGCAATCGGACGAAAGGAGCACTTGATGGGACTGAAGAAATACAAGCCGACATCACCGGGCCGCCGGTTCCAGTCGGTCTCCGATTTCTCGGAGATCACCTGCACCGAGCCCGAGAAGTCGTTGCTTGAGCCGCTCTCCAAAAAAGGCGGACGCAACAACAACGGCCGGATCACCACGCGTCATCAGGGCGGTGGCCATAAGCGCCGGTATCGCCGCATTGACTTCAAGCGCGATAAGGACGGCATCCCCGCCACCGTTGCCACCATCGAGTACGACCCGAACCGCTCGGCGCGCATCGCACTCCTTCACTACGTCGATGGCGAGAAGCGCTACATCCTTGCGCCTAAAGGGCTCAAGGTCGGGGATAAGATCTCCAGCGGAAAAGGTGCTGACATCAAGCCCGGGAACGCACTTGTGCTCTCCGATATCCCCGTCGGCACGGTTGTGCATGCGGTCGAGCTCAAGCCGGGCAAAGGGGCGGCCCTCGCCCGCTCGGCAGGCACCTCGATCCAGCTGATGGGCAAGGAGGGCAACTACGCCATTGTGCGCATGCCGAGTTCGGAGATGCGGCGTGTGCTCATCACCTGCCGAGCAACCATCGGCGAGGTCGGCAACGCCGACCACAGCAACATCTCGATCGGTAAGGCCGGGCGCAACCGCCATCTTGGCAAGCGTCCGACCGTGCGCGGTACGGCGATGAACCCGGTCGACCATCCGCATGGCGGCGGCGAGGGCAAGAACAAGTCGGCCGGACGCCATCCGGTCACCCCGTGGGGCGTCCCCACTAAGGGACATCGCACCCGCAGCAAGAAGAAGGCATCCAACAGCCTGATCATCCGTCGGCGTAAACGATAAGCGAGAGGAGCAGTAACAAATGAGCCGCAGCCTCAAAAAAGGGCCGTTCGTGCAGCCTCGTCTCCTCGAGCGTATCCACTCGATGAATGAAGCTGGCGAGAAAAAGGTCATAAAGACGTGGTCGCGTTCATCGACGATCTTCCCTGAGATGGTCGGTCATACCATTGCCGTGCACGATGGGCGCAAGCACGTTCCCGTATATGTCACCGAGTCGATGGTTGGCCACAAGCTTGGCGAGTTCTCGCCCACGCGCAGCTTCCGCGGACACGCGGCTGACAAGAAGAAGGGCAAGAGGTAGAAGATGGAAGCCAGAGCCGTTGCACGTTTTCAGCGGGTGAGCCCGCGCAAAGCACGTCTGGTCGTCGACCTCATCCGCGGCAAGTCCGTCGAAGAGGCCCGCACCATCCTGCAATTTTCGCCCCGGGCCGCCTCTGAGATCGTCGAAAAGACCCTTAACAGCGCAGTGGCGAACGCTGAGCGCAACTTAAAGGTCAAAGCAGATGACCTCGTGGTAGGCACCACCTATGTTGATGAGGGCCCTACGCTCAAGCGCATCAGGCCGCGGGCAATGGGCCGTGCGTACCGCATCAACAAGCGGACCAGCCACATAACGGTGGTCGTCAAGCAGCGAGAGGAGGCGTAGGCGCTCATGGGACAGAAGGTATACCCCGTCGGCATACGTCTGGGCATCACTGAGAACTGGCGCTCACGCTGGTACTCGAAGAAGGAATATGCACGCACGGTCGAAAACGACGTTGCGATCCGTCGGTATCTCTCGGCACGTCTGCGCCGCGCCGCGGTCTCACGTGTTGAGATCGAGCGCAAAGGCGAGAGGACCTCTATCGAGCTATGGACCGCCCGCCCTGGCATTGTGATCGGCAAGAAAGGCGCGGAAGTCGATGTCTTGCGCAAAGGGCTTGAAAAGCTC
Source organism: Coriobacteriia bacterium (assembly GCA_009779675.1). GTDB lineage: Bacteria > Actinomycetota > Coriobacteriia > Anaerosomatales > PHET01 > WRDS01. The sequence goes on along the minus strand of WRDS01000005.1, from coordinate 18,346 downwards.
ACGGGCGGCCCCGTCTCCGTGAATATCGTGGAGATCAAGCGCCCGGAGCTTGATGCGACGCTCGTCGCCCAGTCCATCGCCGAGCAGCTTGAGGGCCGGGTGGCCTTCCGGCGTGCAATGCGCAAAGCGGTCGCCTCGTCGATGAAGAGCGGCGCGCTCGGCATCCGCATCCAGTGCTCCGGTCGTCTCGGCGGGGCCGAGATGGGTCGGCGCGAGTGGTACCGCGAGGGCAGGGTCCCGCTCCATACGCTGAGAGCGAAGATCGATTACGGTACCGCTGTCGCACATACCACGATGGGCACCTGCGGTGTCAAGGTATGGATATATCACGGCGAGGTGCTGCCTGGACAAAAGCCGCCGACTCCGGCGATCGAGGGCACGCGTGCCCCGCGCCCGCGGCGTGAGGGAAGAAACGAAGGGAGGCGCTGAGGTGCTGCTCCCCAAACGCGTAAAGCACCGTAAGGTGCAGCGAGGAAGCAACTGGAAGGGCACGGCCAAAGGGGGTACCCAGGTCCACTTTGGCGAGTACGGCCTAAAAGCCCTTGAGCCAGCCTGGATCACTAACCGCCAGATCGAGGCCGCCCGTATTGCCATGACCCGTTTCATGAAACGTGGCGGCAAGGTGTGGATCAACATATTCCCGGACAAGCCGATCACCCAGAAGCCTGCAGAGACACGCATGGGCTCGGGCAAGGGCAACCCTGAGAAGTGGGTTGCTGTCGTGAAGCCGGGTCGTATCATGTTCGAGGTCGCCGGGGTCTCCGAGGAAGTCGCCAAGGAGGCTATGCGTCTTGCGGCCCACAAACTGCCGATCAAGACGAAATTTGTTGCCCGTGCCGACAGTGGCGGGGAGGCGTAAATGAAAAGCACAGAGATCCGTGGTCTTGATGAGAACGAGCTTGTAGAGAAGCTGAAGGCTATGCGGGCCGAGCTATTCAACCTTCGGTTCCAGCTTGCTACAGGACAGCTTGACAATACCGGGCGCATTGCGGTCGTGAAAAAAGACATCGCACGCCTCCAGACTGAGATTCGTGCGCGTGAGCTTGCTGCTGCCCGCAAAGCGGCAGCTTCTTAGGGTACGAGTGAGGAGAGTCATGACTGAAGAGCGCAACCGTCGCAAGGTCCGCCATGGGGTGGTCGTCTCGGCCTCCAGTGACAAGACCTGCGTTGTTGCTGTAGCCGAGCGCAAAAAGCACCCGTTTTACGGCAAGATGATCACCCGCACAACGAAGTTCCATGCCCATGATGAGGACAACACCTGTGGCGTTGGGGACACTGTTGCGATCATGGAGACCCGTCCGCTGTCAAAACTGAAGCGCTGGCGTCTCGTTGAGGTTGTTGAGAAAGCTAAATAAATAAGTAAGAGACGGGTTCCATCGGCCGGGTTCTTCCGCAAGGTGCGGGGATCCGGCAAGTGGACAGGTAACCGGAGGAAGCGATGATCCAGGCAGAGACCCGGCTGAAGGTCGCCGATAACTCTGGTGCACGCAAGATCGCGTGCATCAAAGTGCTCGGCGGATCCAAGCGCCGCTACGCCCATCTGGGTGATGTGGTCGTATGTTCCGTAAAGGAGGCCCTCCCTAACGGGCAGGTAAAAAAAGGTGAGATTGTACGTGCCGTGGTTGTGAGGACGGCCAAAGAGGCACGCCGTGCGGATGGCAGCTACATCAAGTTCGATGACAATGCCGCCGTCATCATCGACTTACAGGGCAATCCTCGTGGCACGCGTATTTTTGGTCCGGTCGCTCGAGAGCTTCGTGATCGTCGGTATATGAAGATCGTGTCGCTTGCTCCCGAGGTGCTCTAAGGAGGAGACAATGGCAAAACTGAGCATTCGTTCGGGTGACAAGGTCAGGATACTTGCCGGTAAGGACAAGGGTAGAGAGGGTAAGGTGCTCGCTGCGTTCCCACATAAGCAGCGTGTCATCGTCGAGCGCGTGAACCTGATGAAGAAGACCACCCGTCCGACGCAGAACAACCCAAACGGCGGCATCATGGAGCTTGAGGCCCCTGTGCATGTGAGCAACGTCATGCTGCTTTGTCCAAGCTGCTCGCAGCCAACACGTATTGGCCGTAGGCGTGAGGATGGCGTTCTTATACGGGTGTGCAAGAAGTGTGAGAACGACATTGATAAATAGCGGTCGACAGACGGTCAAGAAGAGTGTTGGGATAGGTCTGGCTCCCCGCGCAAGCAGGGAGGTGCAGGGTCAGAAATCCTGCGCTGAGAACCCCGGGTGGAAGGTAGTACCTAATGGCTCCACGGCTTAAAGAGAAGTATCGAGGCGAGGTGGTCGGGGTGCTTTTGGAGCAGCTCGGCTATGCAAATGTGAATGAGGTCCCACGGCTTGAGAAGATCGTCGTGAACATGGGCGTCGGTGCCGCTGTCCAAGATGCGAAGCAGCTTGACCAGGCGGTGGCGGATCTGCGCACCATTACCGGTCAGCAGCCCATGATCACGCGTGCGAAGAAGTCCATCGCGGGCTTCAAGGTCAGGCAGGGCATGCCGATCGGCGCAAAGGTGACGCTGCGCGGGGATCGCATGTGGGAGTTTTTTGACCGCCTTTTGAGCGCTGCTATCCCGCGGGTGCGCGACTTCCGTGGTCTTCCGACCACAAGCTTTGACGGGCGTGGCAACTATTCGATGGGCGTGACCGAGCAGCTGATCTTCCCTGAGGTCGATTATGATCAGGTTGACCGGGTCCGGGGCATGGATATCACGTTCGTGACGAGTGCGGAATCTAACGAAGAGGCCCATGCGCTGCTTGCAGCATTCGGCTTCCCGTTTAAGCGATAGAAAGGTCCAAGGACCGTTTGGTGCCGTGAGGTGCGCCAAAATAACGGAGGTTTGAAGTGGCAAAGAAGTCGATGATCGCCAAGGCAAAGCGCCAACCAAAGTTCAGCGTGCGCCGGTACAGCCGTTGCAGCCGATGTGGCCGCCCCCGCGGTTACTATCGTCAGTTCGGCCTGTGTCGGGTGTGTCTGCGCGAGTTGGCCGGTCGTGGCGAGCTCCCCGGCGTGCGTAAGGCCAGCTGGTAGGCACGCTGTTTTTAAGGAGACCGGCTCCGTGACGCACAGAAGTCATGGGCTTTTGTGAACTGCGGAGCGGACATCTCGGACCATAGGAGGATTTTTAGATGAGCATGACCGACCCCATCGCAGATATGTTGACTCGCGTCCGCAATGCGAACTCGGCCTATAAGGCGACTGCCTCGATGCCTTCTTCAAAAAAGCTCGTTGAACTGGCGCGCATTTTGAAAGAAGAGGGCTATGTCACCGACTACCAGGTGATCGATGTCGAGCCGCAGAGTCAGCTTGAGATCACATTGAAGTATGGCTCGCGCAAAGAACGTACCATTACCGGGCTGCGTCGCATAAGCAAGCCGGGGCTGCGTGTGTATGCAAAGAAAGACGAGCTGCCAAGGGTGCTCGGCGGGCTTGGCATTGCGGTTATCTCGACATCGCGTGGGGTGATGACCGACCGCGATGCCCGCAAAGCTGGCGTTGGCGGCGAGGTTGTCGCCTACATCTGGTAACCGACGAGGGCCTTTAAGGAAAGGAGCGTAGCGCCGTGTCTCGAATCGGCAAGCAACCAATCCCGGTCCCGTCTGGGGTCGAGGTGAGGATCGAAGGATCGACGATCGATGTGAAGGGCTCAAAAGGAGAGCTGTCCCATACCTTTCCTGAGCTGATGGACGTTGCTTTTGAGGATGGCCAGATCCTGGTCACCCGCCCAAACGATAGCCGAGAGGCCAGATCACTTCATGGCCTGACCCGGACCCTTATCGCCAATATGGTCATCGGTGTCTCAGAAGGGTTTTCAAAAAACCTTGAGATCGTCGGTGTAGGTTACCGGGCTATCCTGAAGGGCAAGGATCTTGAACTCGCCCTCGGGTTCAGCCACCCGGTGGTCGTGACACCGGAGGACGGGATCGTTTTTGAGGTTCCGGTCCCGACCAAGATCACCGTCCGTGGCATCGACAAGCAGCGTGTGGGGCAGATCGCCTCAGAGATCCGGGCGTGGCGTAAGCCAGAGCCCTACAAAGGCAAAGGTATCCGCTATGAGGGCGAGCATGTACGTCGCAAGCTCGGCAAGGCAGCCAAGTAGCGAGTGAACGGCCTTTTTAGCAGGCCGCGCGAGACGAGGAGACTGAAAAGAGATGGATAAGCTCAAGGCGAAACAGGCGGCACTGGCGCGCCGTCGGCGCCGTGTCCGCGGCAATGTCACTGGCACCGCTGAACGCCCGCGGTTAAACGTGCATCGTACAAACGCGCACATCTATGCCCAGGTGATTGATGACCGCGCAGGGAAGACCCTGGTCTCGGCCTCAAGTCTAAGCCCCGAGCTGAAAAGCACTCTCAAGTCCGGTGCGAACAGCGATGCGGCTAAAGCGGTGGGCGAGTTCCTTGGCAAGTGTGCGGTTGATGCGGGGATCGTAGGAGTTGTTTTTGACCGCGCCGGTCGTCTGTACCATGGCCGTGTCAAGGCCCTGGCGGACGGTGCACGTAGCGCCGGACTGGAATTTTAAAGGGGAGGGCTAAAAAGTATGGCGCGAAAAGAAGCACCGGTCTCGGAGCTGCAGGAGAAGGTTGTATATATCAACCGCGTCTCCAAGGTTGTCAAGGGCGGTCGGCGGTTTGCCCTAACGGCGCTCGTCGTTGTTGGTGACGGTGCCGGGAACGTGGGTGTCGGCATGGGCAAATCCCAAGAGGTCCCCATCGCTATCAAAAAAGGCATCGAGGATGCCAAGAAGAACATGTTCAAGATCCCGGTCGTGAATGGGACGATCCCCCATGAGGTGTACGGCGAGTTCGGTGCCGGTCGGGTCCTGCTCAAGCCGGCCTCGGTGGGTACCGGTGTCATAGCAGGCGGGCCCGTCAGGCCGCTGCTCGAGCTTGCTGGCATAAGAGACGTGCTTACCAAGTCGCTCGGCAGCGACAATGCGCTCAATATCGTGAAGGCGGCGGCCGAGGGCCTGCGCTCGCTTTCTGCAGCCGATGAGGTTGCACGCCGCCGCGGTAAGACCGTTGCCGAGATATACGGGTGGGAGGAGTAACCGATGGCGAAGGCAGCCGCTCCCAAAAAAATCAAAGTCACCCAGGTGCGCAGTACGATCAGTTGCCCCAAGGACCAGAAGGCGACTGTCAAAGCGCTCGGCTTGAAAAGGATCAATGACAGCGTTGAGCAGAGCGACACGCCTGCTGTCCGCGGCATGGTGTTTAAGGTAAAGCACCTTGTCAAGGTAGAGGATCTATAATCTGGGTGTATGGCCCTTTATCAAAGGCCATGAGTGAATGAGGAGATTTGAATAATGCAGATTCATGACCTGTTTCCGGCACCAGGGTCTCGGAAGGACAGAAAGCGGGTCGGTCGGGGGCATGGCTCCGGGCACGGCGGTCGTTCGGGACGCGGCAACAAGGGTCAGGGCCAGCGTGCTGGCGGCACCAAGGGACCAGGCTTTGAGGGCGGGCAGACGCCGCTTGCGATGCGCCTTCCCAAGCTTCCCGGGTTCAAGAACCGCAATCGGGTCGAGCATGCAGCCGTCAACGTCTCGCGTCTTGATGGGCTGTTTGCCGATGGTGATATCGTTGATGCCGAGGCGCTTGTTGCCGCAGGCGTGATAAAGTCTATTGACGCTCCCGTGAAGGTGCTCGGTGACGGCGGGCTTTGCAAGAAGCTTATGGTGAAGGTTGACAAAGTATCCGGATCTGCCAAGGCGAAGATCGAAGCCTGCGGAGGGACGGTCGAAACGTTGTGCTAACCGCAATAGCGAACGCATTCCGTGTTCCGGATCTTCGGAAGAAGATCATTTTCACGCTGGTAATCATTGTGATCTACCGCATCGGTTGCCACATTCCCGCGCCAGGGGTGAATGCAAAAGACATTGCGTCGGTTGTGGGACAGGGTGCGGCGCTCGGGATGCTCAACCTGTTCTCAGGCGGCGCTCTTGAGAGGTTTGCGATCTTCTCGCTCGGCATCATGCCCTACATTACTTCATCGATCATCATGCAGCTTCTCCAGGGTGTCATTCCTGCGCTGGAAAGGTGGCAGAAGGAGGGCGAGTCCGGGCAGCGTCGCATCACGCAGATCACGCGATACCTCACCCTGGGGCTTGCCTGCCTCGAGTCACTGGGCCTGCTCACGATGTTCCGCAGTAGCGGTGTGCTGCCTTTTGCAGATGTCCCCGGGGCCCCGCCGCTTGCAGTCACGTACACGGCTGTGGTGGTGACACTGATTGCAGGCTCCGTTTTGATCATGTGGTTTGGGGAGTTGGTCACCCAACGGGGCATCGGCAACGGCATGTCGCTGATAATCTTCGTGAGCATCGTTGCGCGTTTTCCACAGGCGATTGTGCAATCGACCCAGCTTGGGCTTGGCGGTGCGTTTACCGCGTTGCTCGTTGTGATCGTCCTGTTCATCATCGCTGCCATTGTCACGATGGAAAGTGCGCAGCGCAGGATCCCGGTCCAGTACGCGAAGCGTGTCGTTGGGCGTAAGGTGTATGGAGGATCCGGGACCTATATACCGCTTAAGATCAATGGTGCCAACGTGGTCCCGATCATCTTTGCCTCGGCGATCCTGTCTTTCCCCTCTCAAATCATGCAGTTCTGGTCGAATCCGCCGGCATGGGCCTCGAAGTTCGCGAGCTCGCTTGTCAGTGGCCCGGTGTATTGGGCGCTTGAACTCGTGCTCATCGTATTCTTCACGTACTTTTACACGGCGCTCGTCTTCAACCCGATCGATCTTGCCGACAACCTGCGCAAGAACGGCGGGTTCGTTCCCGGTGTGCGTCCAGGTGCCGCAACGATTCGCTATATGGAGAATGTTTTGAACCGGATCACGTTGCCTGGCGCATTGTTTTTAGGGACGATTGCGGTTGTGCCGTCCATTGTGTTCAGCGTGACACAGGACCCGCTTGTGCAACAGTTTGGGGGCACATCGATCTTGATCATGGTCGGGGTTGCGCTTGAGACGATGACCCAGATCGAGAGCCAACTTAAGATGCGCCATTACGACGGGTTCTTCAAGTAAGCGGGCAGGCTGGCAGAGGCTGGCAGGCGGAGTTGTGTGCCATGCCCATAAGTGGCACGTACAGGGCTGAAAGCCGCCAGGAGGCGACAATGATTATGATACGAGGGGCCTGGTCATGAACATCATGCTGTTGGGAGCGCCAGGCGCTGGCAAAGGGACCCAGGCTGCCAGCATCGTCGAAACATACGGGATTCCGCATATCTCGACCGGTGATATCCTGCGTGCGGCAGTTACGAATGCCACTCCGCTCGGGCTGGAAGCCAAGCGGTACATGGATGCCGGGGAGCTTGTCCCAGACGAAGTTGTGATCGGCCTTGTGAGCGCACGGCTTTCCGAGCCTGACGCAGCCGAGGGCTTCATCCTCGATGGGTTTCCTCGCACTACGGCCCAAGCAACAGCCTTGGATGCCGAGCTGGCTGCCGTAGACAGGAGGATCGAGTCCGCCATTGCTATAAAAGTCGATCCGGAGGTGATCATTGCCCGGCTCACCTCTCGGCGGACCTGCCGCGGCTGTGGGCGGATCACCAGCGCTTCTGAAGGCGAGAGGTGTCTTGCGTGTGGCGGCGAGCTGTTTCAGCGCGACGATGACAACGATGCCACTGTCCGGAACCGGCTTGAGGTCTACGGCCGCTCGACCGCTCCTCTCATAGATTATTACTGTCAGGCCGAGGTGCTTATCGAGATCGACGGCGATCGTCCGGTGGAGTCGGTATGGGCAGACATTGAAGCGGCTCTTCAGCCTTTGACCACCCAGTGATCATCCGCAAGTCCCCATCAGAAATCGAGATCATGCGTGAAGCGGGGCGCATCAGCGCCCGCGTTTTGCGGATGGTCGGCGAGGCCGTGCGACCGGGCATCACGACCGCCGAGCTTGACGGGCTTGCCGAGGAAGCCATCCGGGAAGAGGGCGCGGTGCCGGCTTTTCTCGGCTACATGGGCTTTCCTAAGACGCTTTGCACCTCCGTCAACGAACAGGTCGTGCACGGCATCCCCTCGAAAAGCGTCCGCTTGAACGAGGGCGACATCCTTTCTGTCGATGTGGGCGCGGTCATTAAGGGCTATTACGGGGACAACGCACGTACGTTTGCCGTCGGACAGGTCAGTCCTGAGACACGTCAGCTGCTCACGACGACCGAGGAGGCGCTTATGGCCGGTGTTGTCACCTGCTATGAGGGCAAGCGCCTTTTCGACATCGGCCATGCGGTTCAAGGCATTGCCGAGCGGGACGGGTTCAGTGTTGTCCGCGAGTACGTCGGGCATGGCATCGGCCGCTCTATGCACGAGGATCCGAACGTGCCCAACTATGGCCGCAAGAACACGGGTCTGAAGCTGCAGGTGGGAATGGTCCTGGCAATCGAGCCCATGGTGAACGCGGGTGCCTCCCCGGTTGAAAAACTGCCCGATGGCTGGACGGTCGTCACTGCTGATGGCAGCGCATCCGCACACTTCGAGCATACAGTGGCGATCACCGAGTCCGGGCCGCTTATCCTCACTGCCGAGTGAACAAAATCTACCTGCAAAATTTGTGGCAGAATTTACGGTCGATTTATGGACTCGCAAGACAGGTCTGAGGTAACATAGAAACTTGCGTATTCAAGCAGGTTGAGAAGTACTGGGAGAGAATGACCAAAAAAGACGATGCTATAGAGCTTGAGGGTACAGTCATTGAGCCTCTGCCCAATGCAATGTTTCGGGTTGAGCTTGAGAACGGACACAAGATCCTTGCACATATCTCGGGCAAGATACGGATGCACTATATCCGCATCCTGCCTGGTGATAAGGTGGTCGTCGAACTCTCGCAGTACGATCTTTCAAGAGGGCGTATTACCTATCGATACAAGTGACCGGCGGTTTGCGCGGGTCTGCACCCGTTGTATCCCCGTGCGCACTGGACTGTGAGTCGCGTATTTTGCGGCGCTGGACACACCCGGTGCCGTGTGCGAGAGGGTCGTGTGCGAGAAGGCAAACTGACGCCTGCGGCTGGGCGTGAAGATAGATTTTTGAAGACCGAGAAGGGAAGAACCGGCGATGAAAGTACGTCCCTCTGTCAAAAAGATGTGCGACAAGTGCAAGATCATTCGTCGGCACGGGCGGGTGTTGGTCATATGCGACAACCCGCGGCATAAGCAGCGTCAGGGCTAGGAGGCGACTGAGTGGCCCGTATCGAAGGTGTCGACCTACCGCGCGAAAAGCGTATTGAGGTCGGCCTCACTTACATTTTCGGCATCGGTCTTACGACCAGCCAGCGTATCCTGCGTGAGACGGGTATCAGCCCGGATACGCGCACCCGTGACCTCACTGAAGAAGAGGTCGTTCGTTTACGTGAGTACATCGACAAGAACCTAAAGGTCGAAGGCGATCTGCGCCGTGAGGTGGCGCAAAACGTCAAGCGGCTTATGGAGATCGGCTGCTATCGTGGGCTCCGCCATCGCAAGGGGCTTCCGGTCCGCGGTCAGCGCACCCATACGAATGCACGCACCCGTAAGGGTCCGCGTCGCCAGATCGGCGCGAAAAAGAAAGGCAAGTGACGCATGGCCGTTAAGAAGAAGAATGTCCGAACAAGGCTTAAGCGCTCCGAGCGCAAGAATATTGCAGTAGGCCAGGCTCACATCCGGAGCACGTTCAATAACACCATCGTGAGTATCACAGACTCTTCGGGCAACGTGATCTCGTGGCAGAGTGCTGGCACGGTCGGCTTTAAGGGTTCTCGTAAATCAACCCCGTTTGCTGCACAGCTTGCTGCCGAGGCAGCTGCAAAAATGGCTCAGGAGCATGGGCTGCGCAAGGTGGCGGTGTTTGTGAAGGGGCCGGGATCTGGTCGTGAGACCGCTATCCGTTCTCTGCAAGCAGCGGGACTCGAGATATCGAGTATCCAAGATTGCACCCCTATTCCGCACAACGGCTGTCGGCCACGCAAGCGTCGTCGGGTCTAGCTGGCAACCGGACCTAAAGAATCCGAAAGGAACAGTAGATGGCACGTTACACCGGGGCGGACTGTCGCAGATGCCGCCGCGAGGGAATAAAGCTCTTTTTAAAGGGCGACAAGTGTTATATGGATAAATGCCCGGTCGAGAAGCGCCCGTACCCGCCTGGCCAGGCCGGCAAAAAGCGCCCGCGTGACAGCGAGTATCGCGTCCAGCTCCGCGAGAAACAAAAGACCAAGCGCATCTATGGGCTGCTGGAAAAGCAGTTCCGGGGATATTATCAGCTGGCAAGTCGGCAGCCGGGTATTACCGGCGAGAACCTGCTGCGTCTTCTTGAGAGCAGGCTTGATAATGTCGTTTATCGGCTGGGCTTTGCCAAATCCCGCGATGAGGCCAGGCAGGTTGTGCGGCACAATCACATAACCGTCAATGGCGGGCGCGTGAACATCCCGTCTTATCGCGTGCGCCCGGGCGATCTTGTGGCTATTGGCCCGAAATCCCGTGATCTGCTGGTTATCAAAACCTCGCTTATCTCCTCGGAGAAGATCGAGGTTCCTGGATGGCTTGAGGTGGACATCGAAAAACTGCATGGGAAGGTCCTGTCGCTACCGGAACGCGAGATGATCGACGCTCCGGTCCGCGAGCAGCTCATCGTCGAGCTGTACTCTAAGTAACACCCCAGGTAACCGGATCCCCATTTTTGGCCAGGGAGGCTGCTTGATGACAGAGTTCATGAGGCCACAAGTCACTGTTGAACAGATTGGCGATCGGGTGGCACGCTACATTGTTGAGCCGCTTGAGCGCGGGTTTGGCTACACGCTTGGCAACTGTCTGCGCCGGGTGCTGCTCTCGTCGCTTCAGGGAGCTGCTGCGACTTCGATGTGCATCGAAGGCATCCAGCACGAGTTTGCTTTTATCGAAGGTGTCCGTGAAGACGTAACGGATATCGTCCTGAATGTAAAAGGACTTGTCTTCCGTGAGAACGGCGTGGGTTCTGGCGAGGCGGTTGCCACGCTATCGAAGCAGGGGCCCGCGGCGGTCACCGGAGCAGATCTTGCCGTTCCCACCGAGTTTGACCTTGTCAACCCCGAGCACGTTATCGCAAACCTCAATGAGGGCGTAAGCTTTGGGATGAGCCTTCGCATCGGGGTAGGGCGCGGGTATGTCTCGGCAGACCGCAATAAGCGGCCTGGGGACCCGATCGGTATCATCACCGTCGATTCGTTGTTCTCACCCGTTATGCGGTGTACCTATATTGTTGAGAACACCCGGGCGGGAGAGCGCACCGACTACGACAAGCTGATCCTTGAGGTTGAGACTAACGGCGCAATGGATCCAAACGATGCGGTAGCAAGGGCTGGCCAGATCATCGATGAGCATATGACGCTCTTCGTTGAGCAGGCTGTTTCCAGCCTTCCGGATGAGGGCATCTTCACTGCCGCCGTAGACGAGAGCGAGAGCGCACTTGATACTCCCATTGAGGAGCTTGATCTTTCCGTGCGCTCTTACAACTGCCTGAAGCGCCAGGGTGTCAACACGATCGGGCAGCTCATGCAATGCTCTGAGCAGGATCTGCTCAACATAAGGAATTTTGGCGCAAAATCAATCGAAGAGGTCAAAGATAAGCTTCAGCAGGTGAGTCTTGGGCTCAAGTCATAGGGCTTCCAAGCCATAACATGTAAGGACTGCAACAGATGAGACATCTTAAAAAAGGGCGCAAGCTCGGTACGGATGCTTCGCACACCAAGGCAATGCTCAAGAGCCTTGCGGGTGCTCTACTGGCAAATGATCGCATCAAAACGACCGAGGCTCGTGCAAAAGAGGTTCGGCCGCTTGTAGAAAAGACGATCACCTGGGCAAAGAAAGGCGATGTGCATTCGCGTCGCTTGGCTATTGCAGCAATTGGGGATAAGGATCTGATTGCCAAGATATTCTCTGAGGCCGAGCGGTTCGAGAATCGCAACGGGGGCTACACCCGTATCCTTAAACTTGGGCCGCGCAAAGGGGATAATGCGCCCATGGTGATCATGGAACTGGTTGACTGACCTGCAAGCTCAGCGATACTTTCACGATACTTCGATGAAGGCTCCTTAAGGCGTTAAGGTGGCCTTCATCTGCATTGTGCGCCTGGCATGGGCGATAGCTGCAAGAGGTGTGCGGTGATCCGGTTCGACAGCGTGGGCTACACCTACCCTGGGGCAGGCGCGCCAGCATTGGCGGCGCTTGACTTCTCGCTCGCCCCAGGTGAGATGGTAGTGCTGCTCGGCGCAAACGGGTCAGGCAAATCGACGCTTGCTCGGCTGACTAACGGGCTTTTGCTCCCCGCAAGCGGATCGGTCACCGTAGACGGGGCGAGCACGCAAGACGCGAGCACTATTTACGATATCCGGACCCGTGTAGGGATGGTCTTTCAGCGGCCTGACGATCAGATAGTAGCCACTTCGGTAGAGGATGATGTCGCCTTCGGGCCGGAGAACATCGGGCTTGCGCCGGATGAGATCCGCGCTCGTGTGGACGAGGCACTTGCGCAGACCGGCCTGGTCGGGCTTGAGGACAGGGAGCCGCACTTGCTTTCGGGCGGGCAGAAGCAGCGCCTGGCCGTTGCCGGGGCCCTTGCCATGCGCCCGCGCTATCTCGTGGCCGACGAGCCGACCTCGATGATCGATCCTGTTGGTCGCCGAGAAGTGCTTGATCTCCTTGAGCGTGTCCGCAGCGCGGGTTACGGGGTGCTGCTCATTACCCACTCGGTTGCCGACGCACGCTCGGCGGACCGGGTGGTCGTTCTCAGCCGAGGGGAGTCCGCATTCGAGGGCTCGTACGTCGAGCTTGTCCGTGACCCTGCTTGGCTCGCCGAGTGGGGGCTTGAGGTTCCGCGGATTGTGGAGTTTGGATCAAAGCTACGCGCACAAGGGGTGGCTGCCCCGGGCCCTCGCTCTATACCGCAGGAGATGGCGGTGGCGCTATGGCGCTGAGGCTGACCGATGTCTCCTACACATACAGCATCGGAGCTGCTGGCAGTGGCATCAACGTCGGCACCAGCACCGACAAAAGCACCAGTGCCGGCACCAGTAGATGCCGGGGCACCGACAAAGGTAAAGGCACCGGTGTCGGCAAAGGCACCGGTGGCGCTCAGGCGGTGACCGCTCTTCAGGGCGTGAGCCTGAGCGTTGAGCCTGGCGAGATGGTGCTGATCGCAGGGGCGACGGGCTCGGGAAAGTCGACACTCCTCAGGCTGGCTGCCGGTCTGCTTGAATGCGGAAGCGGCCAGATCACCCTCGATGGCGAGGCGCTTACGCCCGGCTTGGCGCGTGGGCGCGTCGGGCTTGTGTTCCAGGATCCCGAGAGCCAGCTTTTTGCCGAGACACTTGCCGAGGATGTCGCCTTTGGCCCCAAAAACCTCGGTGTCGCGCCAGATAAGGCGATCGCCCTTGCGCATGACGTGCTCAAGCGCGTCGGGCTTGATCCCAAACAGTACGCGGGTCGCTCGCCGTTCTCGCTTTCGGGCGGGGAGGCGCGGCGTGCTGCAATCGCGGGGGTGCTTGCGCTTGCGCCGGACTACCTGCTTGCAGATGAGCCGACCGTCGGTCTGGACTCATACGGTCGCGCTCGGGTGCGCAGGGTGCTCGACGAGACGCGCAGAAGCGCTGGTGTGCTCGTGGTCTCCCATCAGCTTGAGGAGTTCCTCGCCAAGGCGGATCGTGTTGTGATCCTCGCGCAGGGTGTGATCGCATGGCAGGGGTCATCGGACGAGGCGTTGAGTGACCCGCAGCTTTTTCTCGGCAACGGGCTTGTCCCTCCAGAGATACTCGAGGTGCAGCAGCTGCTTATCAGGCGGGGGCTGCCGCTTGACGGCATCTCACTTGATCCCGGAGTTGCCGCAACCGGCGTTGCGGCGGCGCTTGAGAGCGCGGGCACGCGTACGGACACGAATGCTGACGCGAGCATGAACATGGACGCGGGCGCGGGCGCGAACACGGATGCGATCACGGACATGATCGCAATCGCGGACGGCCGATGAGCGCCCCCGTCCCGATGGGGACCTATGTTATCGGCAACTCGTTTGTGCACCGCCTTGATGCCCGCGTGAAGATCGTCATCGGCATCGCCTTTGCTGTCGCCCTTTTTATCCTTGGTGAATGGTGGGCGCTCGGCGTGGTTGCGTTTGCCGCCATAGGGGTTTTTGTGCTCTCGGGCGTTTCTGCCCGGCTTGCCGTGCGAGGACTGCGCCCTGCGCTCTGGCTGCTCGCATTCACGGTCGTGATCAATGCGCTCGCGCCCGCCGGTGCCGGGTCTGCTGCGCCCGTGCCCGCGTTTGTCGGCATCGGCCAGCCGGAGGCGCTCGTAAGGGTCGGCCTGATCACCTTTTATCCCAGCGGGTTGGCTCGCGGGCTTTTCTTCGCAACACGGGTGCTCATCCTTGTGTTTGGCGCATCACTCGTGACACTCACCACCTCCTCAGTGGCGATCGCCGACGCGTTCGCATATGTCCTGCGCCCACTCGCTGTCTTGCGGTTCCCTGTCGATGACGCAGCGATGATGATGTCGATTGCACTCAGGTTCATGCCGGTGACTGCCGAGGAAGCCGAGCGGATAGTCACCGCCCAGATCGCCCGCGGGGCGCAGTTCTCGAGCGGGAGTCCTTTTCGCCGAGCACGGGCGTGGCTCCCGGTGTTCGTGCCGCTGTTCGTTCGGCTGTTCCGCCGAGCGGACGACCTTGCGGTGGCAATGGAAGCACGCTGTTATCGTGGCCAGGGCAGGACTCGGTTGCGACAGCTTAGAATGCGACCGACAGACTGGATGGTGCTTGTGGCAGGCTGCGCCGCCGCCGCGTTCCTTGCAGTTTACGGGTAAGCCGCAAGTAGCCGAGGGGTAGCCGAATAACGTTAAATTGACGCGTGCCAAAGACCCCTATAGAATAACAGGGTTCGTTTCCGCCAGCCCCGTGACACGGACACGCCTTTTAGGATCAATCAGTTGGAGGAAAGCAGTTGGGAACCTACCACGCCAAACCCGGCGAAATCGAGCGTGAGTGGCTGCTCGTTGACGCAACGGATATGGTTCTTGGTCGGCTTGCAAGTGAGATCGCCCAGATACTCAAGGGAAAGCGCAAGCCGGTCTACACGCCACATGTCGACACCGGCGATTTTGTCGTCGTGATCAATGCCGAGAAAGTCCGTCTCACCGGCAACAAAGTCAACACCAAGAGCTACTATTCGCATAGCGGTTATCCCGGGGGTCTCAAGGAAGTCTCTTTCCAGCGCATGCTGGACAAGCATCCCGAACGGATCGTCGAGAAAGCGGTTCGGGGAATGCTTCCCAAAAACACCCTTGGACGGGCAATGGGTCGTAAACTCAAGGTCTATGTCGGCCCCGAGCACCCGCACCAGGCGCAGAAACCGCGTCAGATCACCCTGGAGGCCTAACGTATGGATGAGAACCAAGCTGTTTATCTTGGCACCGGGCGTCGCAAGAACGCGGTGGCGCGTGTGCGCATTATGCCGGGTACCGGTGAGATCATCGTCAACAAGAAACCTGCGGTACAGTACTTTGGCCGAGAGGCGATGGTGGGATTCGTGTCCACTCCGTTCAAGGTGACCAGCACCGTCGGTCGCTTTGACACGGTTGCCATCATTACCGGCGGCGGCGTTTCCGGGCAGGCCGGGGCGCTTCGCCATGGCATCGCCCGCGCCCTACTTGAGGCCGGCGACAGTTATCGCGGCGAACTCAAAAAAGCCGGTCTCCTGCGCCGAGACCCACGCATGGTCGAGCGCAAGAAGTACGGCCTCAAAAAAGCCCGCAAGCGCCCGCAGTTCTCCAAGCGCTAAAAGCAAGGGGCGGCACAACCAACCCGGAGCCCGCCTGTTCATGGCGGGTTCCGTGCGTCTATCCGGACACAGGGGCAAAGGGGGCAAACAGTGGGTGCTCGGCTGTTTGGGACTGATGGGGTGCGCGGCATTGCTAACGCGGAACTCACCCCCGAACTTGCCTTTCGGCTCGGCGAGGCAGCCGGGCACCTTCTCATCGAGAGAGGCTCATGCGATTCGCATGACCCACACGGCTCACGCGGTCGCATCGTGGTGGGTCGCGATACCCGTCTGTCCGGTGCCATGCTGGAAGCGGCGCTTGTTGCCGGAATTACCTCGTGTGGGGTGGACGCGCTTCTGGTCGGCATCATCCCAACACCTGCGGTGGCGTTCTTGGTGCGCGATTTAGAGGCTGACGGCGGAGTGGTCATCTCGGCAAGCCATAACCCTCCCGAGTACAACGGCATCAAACTCTTCGACCGCTCCGGGTTCAAGCTTTCCAACGATTTTGAGTTTGAGATCGAGAGGTTCTGCCTGGCAGACCACCGGATTGGGGCACCCCATCGGGTGAAGCGGCCCACGGGAGACCGGGTCGGGGCATCCCACCACATCGCCGATGCACATGAGCGCTATATCGCGCATGCAGTGCGCACGGCCGAATGCAGCCTGGAGGGGATGCGCATCGCGCTTGATTGTGGGCATGGTGCCTCCGCGTCCACCTCGGCAGACGCACTCCGTCGCTTGGGTGCCGAGGTAGAGACGATTAACTGCGACTGGAATGGCACAGATATCAATGTCGATTGTGGATCAACGCATCTGGGTGCGATAAGTTCGCTGGTGGCCGAGGGAGGCTTTGACCTTGGCATTGCGCACGATGGAGATGCCGATAGGGTCCTGGCCGTCGATGAGTTCGGCAATGCGGTCGACGGGGATCAGATACTTGCCGTATGTGCCGAGCGCATGAACGTTGCCGAGAGGCTTGCCAACAGCACTGTTGTTGCTACGGTGATGTCGAACCTCGGCTTTGAGGCCGCCATGGGCAACATCGGTGTCTCGGTGGAAAGAGCCAAGGTCGGCGATCGCTACGTCCTTGAGCAGATGCGGACGACGGGCGCCGTCCTGGGTGGAGAGCAGTCAGGGCACATCATCTTTTTAGGGCACAATTCGACCGGAGACGGCCTGGTGACCGCGATTCAGCTTGCCTGTGCGGTAAAGTTTGCCAGCAGACCGCTTTCTGAGGCCGTAAAGATAATGACACCCTATCCCCAGGTGTTGGTGAATGTACCGGTTGCCGACACGACCGCCTTAGCCGCCAGCCGCGCCATAAGCGATGCGGTTGCATCGGTCGAGAGGCTTCTGGGCGAGCGCGGACGGGTGCTTGTGCGGGCATCAGGAACCGAATCGCTCGTGCGCGTTATGGTTGAGGCTGCTGAGGAGCAGATTGCCGCCGACGCGTGCAATTGTATTGCCGAAGTCGTTTTTGCTGAATTAGGTGGCACCAGGTAGGGCAGTGCCAAACAGCGCGTCGAAGAGCTCTGTTCTCCCCGTTTTTTGCAGTGAGCTTTTGTATTTATCAAAACTTATTTATTCTAAACTTAACTCAGCGCTTACATATACCGAAACTTCCAGCGTATGGCTTGTTTTATCAGCAACAAACAAGGGGGAGTCATGAGGCAGATCTATTGGGGAACAGCAGGGGCAAAGTGGAGGGCACGTCTCTCGATACTGCTTTGCTTGGCGCTGTTGTTTGGCAGCATTCCGGGAATTGCATTTGGGTGCACCAACATAACATTTGTCACTTCTCTTGATAGCGGGCAGGTTGCTTTTGTGCCGGGAACAGGCTCAATTACGGCTACCGCAACGGTGGAGTCCGTAGGCACGCCGCACCTTATCACCGAGTTCTCCTGGGCGATCTACGATTCAAACAACCAGCTCGTACAACAAGGTGGAACAGGGCAGATAGCGTTGCCGAGCACCAAAACGGAAACACTTGTTATCCCAGTTGATGCGCTCGGGCTTGCTCCAGGTATCTATACCGTGCAGCTTGCGGCTCAGTGCGCACAGGGGAACTCGCCGTTTGTTTCCCCTGCTAGGCCGCCCTCTTTTTCGGTCTTGGGCGATGATGAGACCAGTCCGGTTGCTATAGATGATGTCCATACGTCTAACCCATACCCGGTTTTAATGCCTGCCTTCATTACTATCGCCGCCACCGATCTGCCGGGTGCCCCGTTTGAGCACGTGAGCGGGGTCGATACGATCACGTGGGCGGTCTATGACGCGGCCGATCCCGGCACGCCTGTCGCCTCAGATACGGTGCCTGGGGAGAGCGCGGTCATAGCCGTTCCGCTTATTGTAGGCACCTATACTTTGGAATACACGGTGACGGACAATGCCGGGAACTTCACCTCGTACGGCCCGGTCACCTTTAATGTTTCAAACCTCAGCCTGGACATAACCGCCCCCCGGTCCTCCTCTGACGCGGTTGCGCTCTACACCGCCCCCGCCTCTATCTCCATAACGGCGACCGACCCGGCGAACGCCCAAGACCCGCTCGAGCACATAAGCGGGGTCGAGTCGGTCGCGTGGGC
>WRDS01000004.1 GCA_009779675.1 Coriobacteriia bacterium | reverse complement strand
CTCGCTCTCCGGCGACGGCATGCCTGTCTCCATCGTCAACAACACGATCCCTGCCGGCAGCGGCATCGTGGACGCGGCTGAGATGGGCTCCCTCGCCTCAGCCGTGCTGCCCGAGGCGCTCTATGCCTACCTGGCAGAGGCGCTCGGGCTTGGCGCAGATGCCGGCTGGAAGGCCGTCTCGGCCGGGGACTATCACTCCCTCGGCATCAAGCCGGACGGCACGCTCTGGGGCTGGGGTCGCAACAACTTCGGCCAGCTCGGCGACACGACGGGCGCAGACAGGAGTGTCCCGACGCAGGTCGGCGACGACACCGATTGGGAGGCCGTCTCCGCAGGGGCGGACCACTCTCTTGCCGTGAAGTCAGATGGTACGCTCTGGGCATGGGGATCTAACCAGAATGGCCAGCTTGGCGATGCGACGACGGCGGCCAAGAACGCCCCTGTCCAGGTGGGCACGGACGACGGCTGGAGTGCGGTCGCCGCAGGGTACCGGTACTCCCTTGCGCTCAAGTCAGACGGCACGGTCTGGGGCTGGGGGACCAACAGCGCGGGCCAGGTCGGCGATGGCACGGTCGTACAGAAGAACGTCCCTGTCCAGATAGGCACCGGCATGGACTGGGAGACGATCGCTGTAGGGGACAGCCACTCACTTGCTATAAAGTCCGACGGCTCGCTTTGGGCCTGGGGGTCTAACGCGTCAGGCCAGCTCGGCGACGGCACGAGCGGTTCTGGTACCAACAAGAACGCCCCTGTCCGCATTGGCACCGGCGACGACTGGGCAACAGTCGCTGCGGGGGGCACCCACTCGCTTGCCATCAAAGACGACGGCACGCTATACGCCTGGGGGGCCAACGCACAAGGCCAGCTCGGGGACAGCACGAACGCGAACAAGAACGCCCCTGTCCAGGTCGGGACAGACGACGACTGGAGCGCGGTGGCCGCAGGCTACCAGCACTCGCTCGGCGTCAAGTCCGACGGCACGCTATACGCCTGGGGGGCCAACGGCTCAGGCAGGCTCGGCGACAACACGACGGTGAACAAGAACGCTCCTGTCAAGATAGGCGATGGCACGGACTGGGTCACGGTGGCTGCCGGGAACTCCCACTCCCTCGGGCTCAAGAGTGACGGCACGCTTTGGGCGTGGGGGTCGAACCAGTACGGGCAGCTCGGCGACGGCACGGCAGGCACGGCCAACAACAGGGGCGTCCCGACCCTGGCCATAGACCCGGCGACACCTGACACGACCGCACCTGTGTCCAGCTCTGACGCGGTTGCCTTCTACCCGTGTGCGCCCGCGACGGTCACCGTCACGGCGGTAGACGGGATAGACGGGGCGCTCCCCTCAGGGGTTGCCGCGATCCACTACCGGCTCAACGGCGATGCCACCCAGACGGTGGCGGCATCAGGCCCCTTGTCGGTGGGCACGTTCTCGACACCGGTCGCCATCTCCACCGACGGCACCCATACGCTGGAGTTCTGGGCGACAGACAACGCGGGCAACATAGAGGCACCGGCGAAGACAGCAACGTTCTTCGTCGATATCGACACGACACCACCGACCGTGTTATCTGACGCCGCCGCAGGCTACCTCGGCGAGGCGGTCATCACCATCACAGGGACAGATGCCGAGTCAGGGATGGCCTCTGTGACCTACATCGTCGACTCCGGCACGCCTGTGGAGACCCTAGGCAGCATGGCCGTGGCGACCGTGAGCACGCTTGGGACGCACACGATCGAGTACTTCGCTACAGATGTGGCGGGCAACGACAGCGTGACGGTGTCAAAGACCTTCGAGATAACCGCCCTGCCCACCGGTTTCGTCAAGTGGGCATCTGTGAGCGCAGGGGACAACCACTCCCTTGGGCTCAAGTCCGACGGCACGCTCTGGGCATGGGGGCAGAACAGTGCAGGCCAGCTTGGCGATGGGACGACGGTCGCAAAAAACGCCCCTGTCCGCATCGGGAACCATACCGACTGGCAGGCCGTCGCGACAGGGGGCTCCTACTCACTTGCGCTCAAGGCGGACGGCTCGCTTTACGCGTGGGGGTCGAACCAGTACGGCCAACTCGGCGACGGTACGGTAGGTGCTGCCATGGGCAAGAACGCGCCTGTGCGCGTTGGCACCGACAACGACTGGACGGCGGTCGCCGCTGGGAACGAGCACTCGCTTGGGCTTAAAGGCGACGGCACGCTCTGGTCCTGGGGGCGCAACAGCCAAGGCCAGCTCGGCGACGGGACGACGGGGAACAAGGCCGTGCCCACGCAGGTCGGTGCCGACGACGATTGGATGGCGGTCGCTGGGGGGAACACCCACTCGCTCGCCCTTAAGTCCGACGGGTCGCTCTGGGCCTGGGGGCAGAACGGCTCCGGCCAGCTTGGCGACGGGACGACGGCAGGCAAGAGCGTCCCCACGCGCGTCGGGACCGGCATGGGCTGGGAGACGGCAAGCGGGTACAACCACACCCTCGCGCTCAAAGACGGGGGTACGCTCTGGGCCTGGGGCAACAACGGCTCCGGGCAGCTCGGCGACGGCACGACAGGCACGGCGAACAACAAGAACGCCCCTGTCCTCGTAGGCACGGGCTTCTCGGCGATCAGCGCAGGGCGGAGTACCCACTCGCTCGCGATCAAGGCCGATGGCACGCTATACGCGTGGGGCAGCAACGGCTCCGGCCAGCTCGGCGACGGCACGAACGCGGCCAAGAGCACCCCGACGCAGGTCGGCACGGGCACGGGCTGGACGGCGGTCTCGGGAGGAGCCAGCCACTCGCTCGCCATTAAGTCCGACGGGTCACTTTGGGCCTGGGGCGCCAACACGCAAGGGCAGCTCGGCGACGGCACGAACGCGGCCAAGAACGTCCCGACGCTCGTCGATGGCCCACCTCTGACACCTGACGTGACACCGCCTGTGTCCAGCTCGGACGCGACATCGAGCTACACCGAGTCTGCCACGATCATCATCACCGCGACTGACGATGGCCCTGCAGGCGAGGAGTCCAGCGGTGTCGCGCACATCACCTACATCCTGAACGGGAGTGCGCCTGTGACGGTCACAGGCGATGTAGCGGCAGTCGCCGTTCCGACACCTGGCTCCTACATCCTTGAGTTCTGGGCGACTGACGTTGAGGGCAACGAGGAGCTTCCACACAACACGGTTACGTTCGTGGTTGACCTGGCGCCTGACGTGACACCACCGGTGTCGTCTGTCGCCGGTGCGGTAAGCGACCCGATGCCTGGCGCTGTCGCACAGATCGTGATCACGGCGACCGACACGGCAGGCTCTGCATACGAGGAGTCAAGCGGGGTCAAAGAGATCACCTACAGCGTGAACGGGGGCGGCCCGACGGTGACGGCAAGCGATACGGTCGCCTTCACGGTGAGCGGTACCGGTATATACACGCTCGAGTTCTTCGCGACAGACAACGCGGGCAACCAAGAGGCCACAAAGACGGCGAACTTCTACTTGGGTCCTGTGATGGATACGACCGCGCCGGTGTCCAGCTCTGATGTGAAGGCAAGCTACACGACATCTGCCACCGTGACCATCACGGCGACAGACGAGGCAGGCGGCTCAGGGGTAGACTTCATCACCTACTCACTTGACGGGAGCGCGCCGGTCACCGTCACCGGTGCCACCGCAGCCGTCACCGTCTCGATACCCGACAGCCTCGCGCACACCTACACGCTCGAGTTCTTCGCGATCGACATCGCAGGCAACGCCGAGGCCACGCAAAGCGTCACCTTCACGGTCGAGCCGGCACCTGACGTGACACCGCCGGTATCTGACTCGGATGCGGCAGGCAGCTATGACACGTCAGCGACGATCACGATCACGGCTGTTGACGCGGTCGTTGTCGGCGAGTCCTCAAGCGGCGTGAAAGAGATAACCTACATCCTGAACGGCGGCACGCCGACGACGGTCGCAGGCGGCACCGCAGTTGTCACTGCCGAGGAGTTCGGCTCCTACACGCTCGAGTTCTTCGCGACCGACGTGGCAGGAAACGCTGAGGCCACCAACACGGTGAGCTTCACGGTCCGCGATGTCACTGCACCGGTGTCCAGCTCAGACGCGAAGGCAAGCTATGACACGTCTGCCATCATCGCCATCACGGCAACAGATGAGGTTGGCGGCTCAGGGGTCGGCTTCATCACCTACATCCTGAACGGCTTGGAGCCGACGACGGCCGCGGGCGACACCGCAGCCGTCACCGTCGAGGAGTGCGGCGACTACACGCTCGAGTTCTTCGCGACCGACATCGCCGGCAACGTAGAGGCTACTCAAAGCGTCACCTTCACGATCCGTGACGTCACCGCGCCGGTGTCCAGCTCTGATGCGAAGGCAAGCTACACGACCTCTGCCACCGTGACCATCACGGCAACAGACGAGGTTGGCGGATCCGGGGTCGACTTCATCACCTATAGCGTGAACGGGAGCATGCCGACGACGGTCGCAGGCGGCACCGCAGCCGTCAGCGTCTCGATACCTGATTCCCATGCCCACACCTACACGCTCGAGTTCTTCGCGACAGACATCGCAGGCAACGCCGAGGCCACGCAAAGCGTGACCTTCACGGTGGTGCCCGCGCCTGACGTGACATCGCCGGTATCTGACTCGGATGCGGCAGGCAGCTACGACACGTCGGCGACGATCACGATCACGGCTGTTGACGCGATCGTTGTCGGCGAGTCCTCAAGCGGCGTGGGCTTCATCACCTACAGCGTGAACGGCTCGGAGCCGACGACGGTCGCAGGCGACACCGCAGCCGTCACCGTCGAGGAGTGCGGCGACTACACGCTCGAGTTCTTCGCGACCGACATCGCAGGCAACGCCGAGGCCACGAACACGGCCACCTTCACGGTTCGCGATGTCACCGCGCCGGTGTCTGACACTGATGTGAAGCCAAGCTACACGACCTCTGCCACCGTGACCATCACGGCGACGGACGAGGCGGGCGGCTCAGGGGTAGACTTCATCACCTATAGCGTGAACGGAAGCATGCCGGCGACGGTCGTGGGCGACACCGCAGACGTCACCGTCTCGGTACCCGACAGCCTTGCGCACACCTACACGCTCGAGTTCTTCGCGACCGACATCGCAGGCAACGCCGAGGCGACGCAAAGCGTCACCTTTACCGTCAACCCCGCACCTGACGTGACCGCACCCATGTCGAGCTCGGATGCGAAGACGGGCTACACGGACTCGGCCACCATCACCATCACAGCGACCGACATGGTTGTTATCGGCGAGGCATCAAGCGGCATCGACTTCATCACCTACCGTGTGAACGGGGGCCCGCAGATAGAGGTCACAGGTGATACGGCGGAAGTCATCATCACAGAGGCGGGTTCTTACATCCTCGAGTTCTGGGCGACAGACGTGGCCGGCAACAAGGAGTTCCCGTATAACATGGCCACTTTCACGGTCGCTCCGAGCGGTACCGGCTCCATCACCCGTGTTTTTGGTGCTGATCGTTTTGCGACCGCGATCGAGGTAAGCAAGGCGAACTTTGAGTCTGCTGACTCGGTTATACTCGCCACTGGCATGAACTACGCAGACGCGCTCTCTGCAAGTGCGCTCGCAGGCTCGCTCTCCGCCCCGCTCCTGCTCACCAGGACGGATGCCTTGAGCGCAGGCGTGCTTGCAGAGATAGAACGCCTCGGTGCGAAGAAGGTCTACATCATGGGCTCCTCTGCAGCGGTCTCCAACGCTGTGGAGGCCTCGCTTGCAGGCGCGGGGCTCCAGGTGGAGCGTGTCCAAGGAGCAGACCGCTATGCGACGAGCGCTGCCGTTGCGCAGAAGGTCGCAGGTCTTGAGGGCACATCGTTTGCTAAAAAGGCGTTCCTCGCCCGCGGTGACAACTTCGCAGACGGCCTTGCGGCATCGCCGCTTGCCTACAGGAACAAGATACCGGTCGTGCTCACCCGCCCGGCGGAGCTCTCCGCACCTGCGGCAAACGTGATCGGAACCCTTGACATCAACGACATCACCATACTCGGCTCTAGCGCCGCGGTGTCAGAGGGCGTCGAGGGCGCGGTCAATGCCCTTGGCACCGTCACTGCCACAAGGCGCTTGCAAGGCGCAGACCGCTATGCGACCGCACAGGAGATCGCAAAGTATGCGTTTGCGAACTCGCTTGCCACTATGGACTTCATCGGCGTTGCAACGGGGTTGAACTTCCCTGACGCGCTTGCCGGAGGCGTTGCCGCAGGCGAACGTGGCGGCATCATTATTCTCACTGCCCCTGATGCGCTCTCGGCGAACTGGGTCAACTACCTGTCAGGCGCGTACGGGGATACCAAGCCTGACATCCAGCTCTATGGCGGGGACAATGTGCTTTCCGACAACGTTATGGGTACCTTGAAATCCATGTTGATCGACTAGGAGGGCGACAGGCGATAATTTAAGCGCGGGGGTATTAAGTGCAGAAACAGACTGTGCGGCCTTGACTCAGGGGTCGCACAGTCTGCGTTCAAGTAGTCCGAGATTCTTCTAAGGGAAAAGTCAACTAAGCAACTCGCGCTTCAAAAGATAGAACCCTCGTTATCACATATCGGGAGAATGTTATGAGAAAACTGATCATGTCGTTGATGGTCTGCCTCTTTGTTCTCGGCGCTCTGTCGGGGTGCAAAAACGCGTCACAGGACACCTCATCGGATGTGCCGGTCAAATCAGGATCGGGAGCTGGGCAAGTCCTCGTCCTGAAGGGCCTTGAGAATGAGATCGAGCTGACAGTCGATGACGTAAAGGCTATGCCTGTCATAGAGAAAGAGGCTTTCAAGCTTGATTCAAAGGGCGAAAAAAAGACCAGGCAGATCAAAGGCGTTTTGCTTGATGATATCTTGAGTGCGTATGGCAAGACCCAGTCGGAGTTCTTCATAGTAACCGCCTTAGCGGATGACGGCTACCAGGTCAGCATACCAAGCTCCATGCTCACGGCTCGGCAGCTCATCATAGCGTATGAGATTGATGGGTCTGAGACACCCTTGCAGCTCTGTGTCCCCGAAGAGCGTGCGATGTATTGGGTTAAAAACCTTGCACAGCTGGAGTTCTCGAGCGAGCAGAAGCAAGAGCAGTGTAAGAAAGTGATAATACTCGAAACAGCGGTGCAGTCGCTTGAAAAGATTGACTTCAAGTATGAAGCCAGCACTGATGCGGCTGTTAAAGTAAGCGATCTAGTGGCGAAATATTTTAAGAAGCCCGCCGATTTTGTCTCCATTACCGCAAAAGACGGCTTGGGTCTGACCAGGTCTTTTGAGGCGTTCTCAAGCAACCTTATCAAGCTGGATGGCGACGATGCGCCTCTGCTTGGCACGCCCGAGTCCACCGGTGCTATGCGCACGAAGGAACTAAAATTCGTACAATGCGGGGACACGGCACTGTTTTTCGCAGGTGGCAGCACCGTAAAAACGCTCCTCGAAGAACTGTCCATCCCCGTCACGGGCACCTTTGTCTTGACCGGGGAGAACGGTGACACTGTCGAGGTTTCCGCAGAACAAGCAGCCTCTGTCACCATATCTGTCTCCGGTGATGGTACTGCCGAGGCAAGCGGCATAAAAAAGCTTATCAGCATTGAGGTAAAGCAACCGTGAAACCAGCCGTGAAAGCCGGCAAGAAATACCTGGCTGCTATCGCGGTCTTAGAACTGATAACCATCGTTGTCTTGTGCATGCTTCTTCTCAGACCTCATGACAAGCCGGTTCTAACGGTGTTCGGCGATGTTGACACGGTTTACACGGTCGACTCGTTAAAAGGCTTCAATACTGAGAAAGTCAGCAGAGACGGGCGAAGCATGACCGTAATAGCCTTGAGCGAGATTGCGAAAAAGGCAGACCCTCGCTCAGGCGAATATGACGTGTGCTTTATCGGCGAGGATGGCTTTACGGCGCAAACAGAGCAACCTGAGGGGATTTACCTCGCGCTTTCCCGTAAACACGGCTGGGAAGTGGTTTGTCCGGATCACCCGCCAACAACAGCAATCAGAAATGTGGCGAAGATCTTAATTCTAGACCGAAGCGACGGCAGCGGCGTTGCGTTGGTCAAGGGTAGCGAGAACCAACGCTACAGCGTAGGGCAGCTGTATCTGATGTCTGGCGAGTCCCGTTTGCTTGACGGGGAATCGAATAAGCAGGGTAAGACCGTCAAGGCGTACATCATGCGCAACGTGGTCCAAGTAAAAGAGCTAACGGAAGCAGACAGCATCTGTGTGATGGGCAACAATGGGGCGCAGTTGATCGACCGGAATGTAGGGAGGCTTGAGATCAAGGAGAACACCGTTGACTACGTCGCAGGTGACGGAAGACAACGGGTTCCTGATATTGCCGGGATATACTCCGACCCGCCTCCGGCGATGATCACCGACACCGCTGCCGATGCTATGTGCATGCTCGAAAGCGGCCAGCGGGTAATGATCATCGAGCTGGATGGCCTAGGCATAACAACCTATATGGCGGGGGAGATGAGGACGCTTGAGTCATTGGGGAATATGATGCAGGCCCTCAGTGTCTACAAGCCAGTTTCCCCGGCTGGGCTTGCTGCCATGCTTACCGGTGTGACCGGCGACCAGAACGGCATCGTGAGCCGTGAAAGGGAGCTTAAAGTGCCGGATCTGTTTGAGCGGGCAGCGGCTCTCGGCAAGAAATGCGCATACGTGGAGGGTGATGCTGCGCTAATCAGGACATCCCTGTCTCCTCGGCTTTGTGTAGATGTCAATAAAAACGGCTCCACTGACGATGAGGTCTTGGCAGCCGCGATAGAAGAGATCGGGCATTCGCCGGATCTTTTGTTCATACACTTCCATGGCATCGACGATACCTCGCATACCCATGGCCCGCTTAGTGAAGAGACAAAAGAGAAAATGCGGCAACTCGATGGATATATTGCGCAACTCGCAGCTCTTTGGGGCGACGGGCGTATTATCGTCACATCCGACCACGGGCAGCATGAAGGGAACGGGGCCGATAACCACGGGGATTTTCGCTACGAGGATCTGACGGTTCCCTATATCATCAAATGAGAGGTCGGGCATTACCGCAAATCGCTATGGCCTTATGCGTTTTGATCCTCCGGTTATCAGCCCATGTGCTTTGGCCTTCGCTTCCGCATTGCCTTGCGCTCCAGCCAGCATTGCCTGACGATTTCTAGCTTGGACAGACGTAGGCGTTTCACGATCCCGTGATAAAAAAGCGCTCCAAACCGTCGCTTCACATGTCGGCCCATATACCTGCGGTAAAAACCACCAGTGCGAAGGTCATACGTTTGGATAAACGCAAGGAACCTGCCGATGTCTTGTTCCGCTGTCCCAAAGGAGCGTTCCTCGAAATCCACGCTCAGGACGCGATCTTCTGCGATAATGAAGTTGCGCCCGTTCACATCGCCACGGATCTCGCCGCTCTGCGCATGATTCACGGCCTCGTAAAAATGCTCGAACCAGTGACAGAGGCCCTGTGCGGCCTTGTGTAGCGACGCATCGTCCACCTCGGCTTGCATGCGTGTAAGGAAATCGGGGATCGTCTCGCCGGAGATGTGCTCCATGACGATCTCATTGTCCCGTTGCTCTAAGACCTTTGGAACGGGCACGCCCGCCTTATGGTATTTGCGCAAGAGCCCCGACTCCGCTTTGGCATGCTGCGAGCTGGGAAGCTGCTTTACCACAACGCCATCCAGCAAAAAGACCTGATTGCGTTTTGAGATGAAGCGCTCCACGCAAACCTCGCTTCTGACTGGTCTTACCTCGCTTCTGACCGGTCTTTTATCGGAGCTGTCGGAACTCGATCTACCGGAGCTTGATCTTGACTTTCATGTTGTCCCGGTAGCCGTCCAGCTCTCCTACAACGCCGAGCACGGTCCCCCTCAGCACGTTTTGTACAAATGGCACCATGTCGATGCGCTTTCCATCAATATAAAGCTCTACGCCACGACCGGCGGCGCACTCTTTGCGCCTTGCCTCGCCCTTAAGGATCCGTACGCCAAATTCTCGGCAGCTATAGCCGCAGGCAGAGCAGCACTCTGGGTCAAAGTCAGGAAGCAGGTCGTAGACCGTCAACTCGATCAGGTCCACCAGCGCAGCGGCGTTTGGGAGGGCGGAGATTGCTGGAACACCTCGGTATCCTTGGTCTGTTAGTCCCGCTGCGATCCTGCCAGAGACGCAGAACACATAATCGTTCCATTTTTGTTCCAGGTCCTCTTGCGCATGTGCGGTCACGATCATTGGGACGGAGGCATCGCTCACGCCCTCCAAAACGACGTAGTCGAAGTCATGGTAAAAAGAGAGGATCTTCCGTGTGTCGAGCTTGCGGGGGAACAGGACATCGGTCTCGTTGAGTCCTCGTGCGGTGACCAGCTCCGCACCAGCTTTGCGGTGACGGGCGGTGTTGGTGGTCTGATCCGGGTCGATGGCGAAGGCTTCAAAATGGATCTCCTTCACCGAGCCCACTTTGTGCCCACGGGCAGACAGCTCACGGATGATCTGCTCGATGGTCGTGGTCTTGCCGCTTTTGGTGATGCCGCAAACACTAAAAACCTTCACGTGACCCCTCCTCTGATCATGACCGCGCCGGTTAGCAGGGTCAGTGTAGCTGTAGCGGCCAGCAAGAGATAATCCCGGCGGCTAAAAGAGAACGTAAAATAGCTTGTGCGCTGGGGGAATGCCCCGAATCCCCGCATTTCCATCGACATGGCAAGCGCACGTGCGTTATGTAGGCTTCCCGCTACCGTCGGCAGCAGGAGGTATGTGTACACCTTCAGTCGCTGACGCAGCTTTAACTCCTTGATCACTACGCCTCTCAATGCGAGCGCAGTCAGGCTGTCGCGCAGCTCCTCGCCCATCAGCGGCACAAAACGGATACCCACTGAGACCATATAGGCGATCTCATAGGGCAGCCTTAGCTGGATCATGCCCTGGATCAACTCTCGCGTGCCGTAGGTCGCGAATAGGGAGCCGCCCAGGATCAGGATGGCAAGGCGTCCGAGGACAATCAGCCCTTTGGCCACGCCGCCAGAACTCAGCAGGACCACCGGCCCTGCCGAGAACCAAACCTCCCCGGAGGGAGAGAATACGCTTTGTAGCAGCGCAACTGTAAAGACGACCTGCCACAGACGCTTCAGCTTTTTGAAAACGCGTGCAAGATCAACGTGCAACAGGATGGCGGATGAAGCTGCCAGTATCAGCAGTGCGCCCATAAGCCAGAGCGTCTGCGTAAACACTGCAAACAGTGAAAGGTAGGCAGCAAGCGCAAAGACAGCGCGTGGGTCTGGCGGTTGGGGAGGCTCTGACGGATGAGGGCCTCTCATAGCATCCTCCCTTCTGCCATACGGTAGGTGACCCCAGCGTACCTCCGCACAAACACGGCATCGTGGCTGATCAACAAGATCCCAACGCCTTGCTCGGCAAGAGTGTTTATCATGCGGCCTAAAATACCCTTGCGGCGGGCATCCAAGCCGGTGGTGGGCTCGTCAAGCACGAGGAAGCTTGGGCGGTTTACCAGTATGGCGGCGATTGCAAGCCGTTGCTTTTCCCCTCGGCTGAGCATGAATGTCGTTGCATCTGCCAGCGGTTCCATCTCAAAACGGGCGAGCATCGTCCGCGCTAACTCCTGTGCCTGCTCCTCCTCCATGCCGTTAAGCGTCAGCGGAAAGGTGATCTCCTCCAAGACCGTCGGAGCAAAGATCTGCCGGGTCGGCTCCTGGAAGAGGTATCCTACCTGCTTGCCGATTCTGCCGAGCGGCCACTCGGCGATGTCCTCGTCCTCTAAAAGCACGCTGCCCTGCGAAGGGCGCAAGAGCCCTGCGGCCAGCTTGCCGAGCGTCGTCTTCCCGCTTCCGTTGTGCCCGCAAACCGCCGTGCACACTCCGGCAGCAAAGGAGAGCTGCGGCACGTCTAGCGAGAAGGCTCCGCTTCCCGGGTAGGCATAGCGTACGTCGATGAGGCTGACCGCTGCGCGTTTATCCGCCATTGCCCTGCTCTCCCAGGCGCACCGTTGTCTGTGCGAGCGACAGGTTCTCGGGGTCGTGGTCGACCAGCACGATCGTTTGACCGATCTTATGTAGTGCGGTGATATGTGCGAGCAACTGCGACCGGCCCAATTCGTCAAGTTGCGAGAACGCCTCATCCAGCAGGAGTATTCGCGGACGCAGCGCTAAGACTGCTGCCAGCACCACCAGCTGCTTCTGCCCACCGGAGAGGTTTTTTGGCGATGTCAAGCGGTGATCCTCCAGCCCGGTCAGGACAAGGTACTCCTCGATGCGCTCGGACATCTCCTTTTGGGAAAGGCAGACGTTCTCTAACCCAAACGCAAGTTCGTCGACCACGGTGTCACAGAACAGCTGTGAATCCGGGTTTTGGAACACGATGCCGACGGTTTGCACAAGCTCATGCCGAGGGATCTCCTCCACGGGTCGGCCGAACAGCTGGATCGTTCCTGCCACTTCTGCGTTGATACTGCGAGGGATCAGCCCGCAAATGCAGTGGAGCAGCGTGGATTTTCCGCAGCCCGATTCCCCTTGAATCGCAACGCATTCCCCAGTTTGTACCGTCAGCGAGAAGTCCTTCAGCAGCGCAGGCCCGTTCTCATAGCGGGTTGTTAGGCCGCTAACCTCAATTGCATGGAGGCCGCTGTCATGGGAGCCGCTGCTATGAAGGCTGCCGCCATGGCGGTCGCTATTCTCGCTTATCAGGGGATCTTTACTCATTGCAACTTGATTTCCAGCAGGAACTTACACCACCGCTGGCTGAACTGGTCATGCGCCAGGATCATCATAAACGGGCCGGAACCGCCATCCTCCTTTGTGCCCAGCGGCTTGCCATCCATCGAGACGACAATGTAACAGTTGCCGTCATCCATGGCCTCGTCGATCGTCAGCGCGGACGTATAGCCATCGACAGCGGCAAACGAGACAGACTGAAAGGCCGAGGGGTCGATGCCCAGGCTTTCTACCGTTGCCTTAAGGCTCACTCCTCGGTAGGTTTTGGTCTCGGGGGCCTGCCCGCTTTTTTTATAGTTGGCATCGATATCAAAGGGGGAGAGCGCCTCGATGTCGTCCATGGTGACGGTATATTCTTTGTCCCCCGCATGAAGAAAGAACACCCCCGCGTCCTGCGCCTCTTTTTTGGGGGCGATATACTCGCGGTTGAGCAGAGCAAGCACCACAACTGCTGCGGTTAAAGCGATGGTGACGCTGGCGACAACTATCACGTTCAGGTTCACACTTACCCCTGCAAGTTTCACGCTACGAGTCACACTTACCCCTTTTCCTTCCTGCCGCATGTGCTGGTATGTGGCTACTGGTGCGCAGCGCCGGCGCGATGGTTACCGGCACGCTAACTACCGGTACGCAATCACTGACGTGCAATCCGCACCTGTCACTCATCGGACGACCCCATGCTTTCGAAGCTGTCCGGTGATCGTCCAGGCGAGGATGCCACCAAGCCCGCCGGAAAGTGCTCCGGCTGTCAGGCTGAGCGCAAGCGGCACAAGGGGCATGTTGAAAAACGCCGAGTTGACGATCAGCGTACCGGTCAGGTTCGCTATCACGCCACCGGCGAAGCAACACATCACGCAGCAGCCCTTATGCTGTAGCAACAGCATGAGCAGGTCTACTGCAATGCCCGTAAGGGTATAGGAAATTATGCTCAATACCCCATGAGAGCCTGCGATACCGACCACCAGCACCATGATCCCTTGGCATAGTCCGCACAGTCCGGCCGCACCCCGAATACCGGTGAGCGACACGGCCAGAACCAAAAACATCATATAAACGCCGCCTGCCACCACACCGCCAGGGATGTAAAGCGACCCTGTGACGATGTGGACGAGCGGAACGATCACGCTTTTTACCGCGATGCCTAGCGCTGCCATCAGCGCTATGGTCATCAAATGAAAGAGCGAGAAACGCTCAAAGAACTTTCTAAGCAGCATTACGGGTTCACGATGATCTTTGAGGGGAACTTCACGAACTGGTTGCCCGCACCTTGCTTGGGTGCCATTTGCAGAGGTGGGTTCGTGTCGATGGCCTTGCCATCTTTCTCCCAAGCGAGAACGGTATCGTCAGCCAGCGTGAGCTTTTTGTCGTAGTCGGCGGAAAAATCGTCGGAAGCGACAACGGTGACACCTGAGAGGTCGGAAACGCCCACGGCTTGCAGAATGTCGGCGAGCCTGACTCCCCTGTACGTGCTGGTATTGGAAACGCCAACCTTGTTTGTTGTGGTTGCCTCAATCATGACCGGGGTGAGTGCGGCGGCATCGGCTGAGCTGAACCCCTTCTCACCGTCAGGCGTCTCGATTACGAGCGCCCATTCAGGCATAGGCACGTGCGCGCCTTCTGACCCAGATGACGGGGGATTCTCAAACCCGGACATCGCAGCGGTCTCAGACCCAGGTGTCGCGGGATTCCCAGTGTTCGTTTTGCCCGAGCAGGCGACGGTTAATGCCAAGAGCACTATCAATATAAATATTAGAGTTGCTTTTTTCATGGATTCCACAGGTCTCATTTCTCCAAAGCCGGTATTCTCACACCTACGCAGAACTCTGTCTCATAAATCAGGCTTTGTCGGGAGCCAAAGGGCTGCATGCTTGTTGCGTGACCGCGCATCTTCCTCACCAGACTTCGTGAATGCCTGGTGCCGCGGTGCACGTTTTGCAAGATGCTTAATATTATATTACTGTATTGATGTTTGCCATACATTTGCCTCTTCAAAACTCAGGTGCGCAACTCAGGGTGGTGGAAATGGCAGGTTGTGATATACTTAAGATCTGCTTAGCGTAATCGGGACTGAGTAGCACGCCTCGGAGTCTTCCTTTAGTCTCTCTTTCTCAAGCTGCTCGGTTCCGATTACATCCTCATGGTCTTTGCGGGTAGGATAAAGGTGGGATCAGTGCGCAAGGGAATGCGTCTTGTCAACTGTTTCTTGGTGGTGGTCTTAGCCTTTGGGCTTCTCCCGCACCAGGCGTTTGCTACAGAGGTCGAGCCACAGGCTTTCCTACAGGGGGACTTAGCACCTGAGCCTGCGCCGGCTCCTGTCAAAGAGCCTGCCCCAGAGAAGCCAGCCGCAAAGGAGCAAGCTCCGGAGAAGCCGACTGCCAAGGAGCCTCCAGGTCAAAAACAACCTGAGGAGCCGGAACCCGTTGAAGCAACTGATCCTAGCAAAGGGTCTGCAGACAGCGCCGACGGCACCAGTGGCAGTAACGGCAATAGCGGTGTCGGCGGCAAGGGCGACACCGGCGACGGTGGCAGCAACAGCAGTAGCGCCAACAAGGATATCCCTGCCAATGGCGTAGGTTTTGCGACTGCCGTTTCGGGGTCTGATAAGCCGAATGCGCAAAGCCTAGAGGACACACTGCTTTCGCGCGTGACATCAGACGCTACCGAGACAGCTGCCGAGGACACCGAGTCATTACCCGCCGGTGTCGTCTTTGCTGCGGGCGGCCTGCTTTACAAAGTGCTCGATGCCGGTAGGGTAGAGGTCAGTGGGTGGATCAGCTCCCTTGCGGCATCAGGCTCGCTTGTGCTGCCGAGTGCTGTAACCGATCCAGTGGGCAACACGTATAAAGTGGTCGCAATCAGTCAGGCCGCGTTTGAGAACAAGGCTGATCTGACGGCGCTCACGATCCCGGGCACCGTCACCACGATCTCAAACCAGGCGTTCCGCGGCTGTTCTCGTCTTACCCAAGTGTCGCTGCCGGGCTCGCTTGTGTCGCTCGGCAACCATGCGTTCGCGAGCACGGCGCTTGCAAGCGTTACGCTGCCCGGCTCCCTGCGCGAGATAGGCAATCAGGCATTTCGGGACTGCAAGATCACGAGGATCAGCATACCGGCCTCGGTCACCCATATCGGGATCGATGCCTTTTACAACAATCCTTTAGGGCAGGCGGTCTTTGAGGGCAGGCGGGTCGACCATACGTTCCCCGCGGGCACGGAAGTCTACCTTACCGTCACATTCAGAACGCAGGGCGGCTCTGTGGTGGCGGTGCGTGCGGTACCAGAGGGGGCACCGCTTACCGTTGACGCGGTACGGATACCTGATGTCCTACCAGTGCAAGGAATGAACGGTTATTGGCAGGCTGAGGAGGGCTTCTCCTTATACGAGCCCATCACAGACAGCTTCTCGGTGTACGCCGTCTACGTCACAGAGACGATCGTTGATATCGGCGGAGCCGTGGTTGCACCTATCCCACCTCAGGCATACACCGCTTACGAGGTGCGCCCGTCTGTCCTGGTCGCCCATGGTGGCAGAATCCTACACGAGGGCACCGACTACGCGCTCACATATACGGACAACATCGAGGTTGGCGACAGGGCGACCGTCACGATCTGGGGACAGGGTATCTTCAAAGGCAAGGTCACATTTACCTTCAGCATCTACCGGGACCCGGATCTCATAATCGACATCGGGGCGGCTCGCATTGAGTCGATACCACCCCAGGGCTTCCTCGGACGTCCTATAGAGCCGGTACCGGTGGTGCGGCTTGGCACACGCGTGCTCGTGCTAGGGCGCGACTACACCGTAGCGTACGCGAACAACTACTGGGTGGGCACGGCCACTGTCATCGTCAACGGGACAGGCGGTTACAACGGCAGCTGCATTTCGACGTTTGCGATAACCACTGACGCAAGCACGCCGGACGGGCGGGTGAGCCTCGCCACTATCGATGCGGTCATAGCGCTTGCCGAGGGGGTCGACCCCACGCTCTACACGAGCCACAGCGTCGCTCTTATGGATGCCTTCCTGGAGGGCGCACGCGTGCTGAGGGCGCGTGCCGTGGCCGAGAACTGGGTAGCGCTCGATCAGCAGCAGAACCTCATCAACGAGGCGACGCGGCTCTTGTATGTGAGCTACATGAACCTGGAGACGAGGACCGGCGAGCTTGTCACGGTGGTCGTCTGGGCACCGGACGCGATGCTTTATGCGACACCTTTTGACGGCGGCCCGGTGCCTATCCGGGCGCTTCCCCGTGGGACGGTGTTCTTCGCACGGCTCGACTACGAGGCGGCCGATGCGTTCTGGTACGTGGTCGCAGGCGTGGGCTACGTGCGGGCGGCAGACGTGTTCGCCCATCCGATCGAAGGAATGGGCGAGCCCTATGATGTGGCCTGTATGGCGGAGAGCGTCGTCGCGCGGGCTTACCCCTTCGACTGGGCACAGGTGGCAGCTACCTACGGGAAGCAGACCGTGCTCACGGTGCGCACCGTCTCCGACGAGTGGCTGCGCGTCGTCGCCGTGCCAGGGGGTCCTGGCGGGGGTCCTGGTGCCCCGGCCACCTTGGAGGCCTCAGGCACCCCAGTCGTCACGGGGGCGGTTCCCTCCTACATCCGAGCGCGGGACGTGATGCCGGTCGATGGCTCGTTCCCGCCCCCTGGCTCGCCCGCGAACCCGCTGCCGCCTGGTGGTGGCGACGACCCCAACAAGGCCGACCCGAACGAGCACAACCCCGAGGAGCGCTCCCCGGAGATCCCTGGCCACGGCATCGGCGGCACAGGAGGGGATCCCAGGGGTCTTGTGCCCATCGACTGGTGGCCGGCCTCGAACGCCACCGGGATCAGCCGCTTCGCACGGCTCTGGGTCAAGTTCCCGAACAACATATCGGATCCGGGTGACTCGGCGATCAACGTGACCAAGGTCGCCCTTTTTAAGGCAGACGGCACGCGGGTGCCTACCCGCAACTATACCTTGAGCCGAGACCTCTACCCTGACTCTCGGCGCTACATCTACATCCAGCCCACGCAGCCGCTTGACTGGGGCACTCGGTACTACATCGAGGTGCTGCCGGGGTTCCGGGCGAGAAACGGCAGCGTGTCCGCCGTGTCGCTTGTCATCCCGTTCTCCACCGAGCCCTACCCGTATGCGCGGGGCGAAGGGGACGCCCCCCCGCCCACGCTTGCGCCGAGCGGCAACGGCATCGGTTTCTGGGCCGACCCCGACCCCGACCCGCCAGGCCCCGGCGACCCAGACCCACCAGATCCCGACGATCCTGACCTTGATCCCAAAGGCAAAGACGGCAAGGTCTTCGGCGGCACCGGGGACAAGGGCTTCAGCGGCAGCAACAGGCCGACGTTCCCAGGGGACGGTGGGCCACCGGACGGGTACGGCCCGGCACCGGGCCCAGGCTACTCGGTGGCAGGCACCGCCCTCGGCACCATGGCGAATGCTCTCACGCGGACTGCGAGGGACAACCAGGCGGAGTTCAGCGGACTTGTGCCCGCTATCAACACGCCCCGCGCCCCGCGGTCGTTCCCGCCTGCCCCGCAAGCCGGCTCAGGAGCTGCCACGGCAAGGCTTGACGGCACCGAGGGTGGTGACACCATGCCACCGGCTGCATCGGGGGTCTTCAGCGGGGTGGCGCTTGCGATGGCCGCCAGTGTCGCATGGGTCTTTTTCTCACGGCGGAAACGGGCTGCCTGATCCAGCGGCATCGGCGCGCCGCGTGATAACAGCTCACGTCAGTGTCGCTATACTATAAAGCCTGAAAACCCGATAGTTGAAGTTTTGAAACGCAGGCAGGGGGTTTGAGGGGCTTGGGTAACCCAATGGGGTTTTACGATCAGTTGATCGCAGGCGTTCCTGTCCAGAAAAAAGTGGACAGGTGCTTTGTTGGGCGAGGATGGACTGCGGTCTCGGCGGGCGAGGGGCTTGCTGATGAGGGACTTGGGCTCGCGCTGAGCTTTCATGAAAGCACGCCGGAGATCGCCGAGATAGAGCAGCGAACTCCTTTGACAGGCAGTCCTCTTGCGAAAGCCGCAGATCTGGCGCGCAGCTGGGGTCTCGTTGAGGCCGGCATCGGCGTTGCGGCCCTTAACGCGCACTACAACAGCAGGGCAGAGGTCGAGTCATGGACCGGATGCTGTCTGGATGAGCTGGAAAGTGAGACCTCGTTTACGGCGATGCGGGAAGAGCTTCGCGGCAAGAAGGTCGGGGTTATCGGCCATTTTCCGGACATTGAGCAGCTGAGCGAGATATGCACGCTCTCGATCTTTGAGCGCCGCCCGCAGCCAGGCGACCTCCCTGATTTTGCCGTCGAGTACCTGCTGCCCGAGCAAGATTACGTCTTCATCACGGGTGCAACGCTTGTCAACAAGACGATGCCTCGGCTACTTGAGTTATCCCGCAACGCGTGCGTCACACTTACCGGCCCTTCGGTACCGCTCACGCCCAAGTTCTTCGACTGGGGCGTTGACGTGCTTGCAGGTACCGTGGTGCTTGACCTTGAGGGTGCGTGGCGAACCGCCGCGAAAGGCGGTATCAAGAGGAGGAGCATCTGGAGGCATGGGGCAAAGGCGGTGCAGATGCGTGCCGAGGACTTCAGATAGCATTGTGTCCGAGGAGGGGCGATGAAGACCACATTTGAAGAGGATATCGGGATTGCCAAAGGCCACCATGGGCATCTTTGCGCGGGCATGGTGCTTGGCATACGGATGGCACGCCACACCTTGTCGCTCATGGGAATCGAGGATCCTCGGGCGGATCGCGATCTCATCGTTTTCGTAGAGATGTCCCGGTGCCCGGCCGATGCAGCCTATGCGGTCACCGGTATCACGGTAGGCCGGCGCCGGCTGAAGGTCGTCGACATGGGCAAGTTTGCGATGACGTTCGTCGATCCACGCACCGATCGGGCGTTCCGCGCACATCCGACGGCACTGGTGCCACATGCGCCGCGCGGTATTGACCCGATCGCATTCTTTTCAGGCCTTGCCGATGAGGAGATGTTTGCGGTGGTTCCGGTCAAGGTAAAAATCCCTCCTCTTGAGATGCCGGGTGCGCCTACGCATCGCGTCACCTGTGCCGAGTGTGGCGAGGAAGTGCTCGATGGGAAAGAGCTTGAGATCGAAGGCCGCACGGTCTGCCGCCTCTGTGGCGAGATGGAGGCATACTCCTACTATCAGCTTGCGTAGGGTCTCGGTTTACATAGAGCCTCCGGCTTGCGTAGGGGCTCTGACTGCAAGGGTTATCCACAACCCAACCACTATATGTTGTAGCCAACCACAACATATAGTGGTGTGTCCATCAGTGACGGCATGAGCCCGGGAGCGCATCTACCGCAGTGTGCCTACGTATTAAAACCTGGTCGAAGCCGACGTGTTGCCCCGTATGAAAATGTCGTTCAGGTGAATTTGTTGTCCCGTGAGGATCATCGTCCTGTTGCCTCACTTGGGAATGCCGTTCACAATGGGATACTGCTGCTTGCTCGGCAGCGCGTATTGTGCGGTGCGTATCGAGCAGAAGTTATCCACAGCCTGGCCACTACATGTTGTGGTGTGTCCATACGGTACCCTCACACCCCAGGGGGTTCGAGCATGATCATTGCAATAGACGGCCCGGCCGGCTCGGGTAAATCGACCGTGGCGAAAGCCGTGGCATGCCGCCTCGGGCTGCGCTACCTCGACACCGGGGCCATGTACCGCTCGGTCGCGGTCGCAGCGCTTGCGCGCGGCATCGCGCTTGACGATGAGGATGCACTTGCCCATATCGCCGAGAAAGAGCACATCAGCTTCGAGCACACAGAGGGGCGGTCGCAGCCGAGCCGGGTCTTTCTCGGCGCAGAGGACGTCACAGCTGCGATCCGGGCCCCGGAGGCCGATGTGGCCGTCTCTGCCGTGTCGCGGCTTTTTAAGGTACGCGAGGTGATGGTGGCAAAGCAACGTGAATACGTGCGCGGGCAGAGCATAGTGGCCGAGGGACGTGATATCGGCACCGTGGTCTTCCCAGACGCGGACATCAAGGTGTTTTTGACGGCATCGCCTGAGGAGCGTGCCCGCCGCCGGGCGGCAGAGCGGTCATACGATGCGGGCTCCGGCACGGATCCCGATGCGGCTCCCGCTAGGCAGGCCGAGACCCTGGCGGCCTTGCTCTGCCGCGACCATGCGGACTCCACGCGGGAGGTGTCGCCGCTTACTGCGGCAGACGACGCGGTTGTGATCGATACCACTTCGATGTCGACAGAAGAGGTTGCCGAGCGCGTCGTCGGCCTTGTCGGGGAGGTCGGCGGGGCGGTCGCAGGCGACGTGGGCTGCGGGGCAATGAGCGGGAGGCCGTTCGATGAAGGCTGCTGAGAAGCGCGGGCTCCCTGCGCACGGCTCCGACTCCCCAGGCTGGCGTTTTGCGCACGTGGTGCGTGCGACGTTCGGTAGGGTTCTGCTTGCAGTATTCAGGGTGCGGTTCTTAGGGCGGGAGAGGTTTCCAGAGTCGGGAGTAGTGCTTGCGGGCAATCACGTGAGCTATCTCGATCCCATCCTGCTTTGGTGCGGGGTGCCCCGCCCCACGCACTTCATGGCAAAGACGGAGCTTTGGGGCAACAAGTTGCTCGGCTGGGCGCTTGATAACTTCTGGGCCTTCCAAGTCGAGCGGTCGGGTGCCGACCGAGAGGCGATCACCACGGCTACCCGCCTGCTCAAAGAGGGCGAGCCGGTGGGCATATTCCCCGAGGGGACGCGGAAGCGGAACGGCGGTACCGGCGAGGGCGGGCTCGGCGAGGCACAGGGCGGGGCTGCATTCATCGCGATGCGCGCACAGGCCCCGGTCATTCCGGTGGGGATCGTGGGCACGGAGAAGGCATGGCCGGCCGGTAAGCGCCTGCCGCGCCTCGTGCGGGTCACGGTCAGCTTCGGCGAGCCGCTCGACCCAGCCGACTTTGCTGCTGGCTCGCGCAAGGAGCGGGTCGCAGCATTTACCTCGGCGATCATGGACGCGATCGCACACGAAGTCGAGACGGCGAGGGGGAGCGAGGGGGGTGCAGCAAGCGATGCGCGTTGAGGTCGCCCAGCACGCTGGTGTCTGCTATGGCGTTGAGCGTGCGCTCAAGCTCGCCGAGGAGGCCGCAGCGAACTCTGCGCCGGTCCACACGCTAGGACCGCTCATCCACAACCCGCAGGCCGTCGAGGAGCTTCATGCCCGCGGGGTCGAGGTGGCTGCCTCGCTTGCGGATGTCGCCGGAGGCGCGCTGGTGATCCGCAGTCACGGGGTTGCCCCCACGATCCTTGCAGACGCACGTGCCAAGGGGCTCGATGTCATCGATGCCACCTGCCCCCACGTGAGCAAGGCGCATGAGGCAGCCGAGATGCTCAGGGGGCAGGGATACCTGATCGTGGTGGTCGGCGAGGCCGATCATCCGGAGGTGGCCGGCATCGTTGCTCATGCCGGCGATGGCGCGGTCGTCGTGGAGTCGGCCGCCGAGCTGCCAAAGCCGCTTGATGCGCAGAGGGTAGGCGTGGTCGTCCAGACCACCCAGTCCGTGCGTCGCCTCGCCGAGGTCGCCCTCGCGCTCATGCCCAACGTGCGCGACCTGCGCATCATGAACACCATCTGTGCGGCGACCGAAAAACGACAGCGCTCCGCCGAGGAGCTCGCCCGAGGGGTCGATGCGGTCGTGGTGGTCGGAGGGCGCAACTCAGGAAACACCGCGCGTCTGGTGGAGATATGCTGCTCGGTGAACGGGCGGGTGCACCATGTGGAGACGTCCGATGAGCTCGACCCCGCGTGGTTTGCCGGTGTCGGGTCGGTGGGGGTCACCGCGGGCGCGT
This sequence comes from Coriobacteriia bacterium, assembly GCA_009779675.1. Lineage (GTDB taxonomy): Bacteria > Actinomycetota > Coriobacteriia > Anaerosomatales > PHET01 > WRDS01. The sequence goes on along the minus strand of WRDS01000004.1, from coordinate 18,799 downwards.
CGACTCCCGACAAGCAGATACGCGGTGTTGTCTCGGCGATCGAGGCGATGGAATAGCAGGCTGGCAGGAAGAAGGGACGGTACTGGAGGCGCAATGGCGGGGCAGGCAGTGCCAAAAGCCATGATAGCAACCGTTGACACAGCTTCCCCCGCCGAGCGGGCGGGGCTTGCCACAGGCGACATCCTGGTCACCGCAGGCGGTGCTCCCGTGCGCGATGTCATCGACTGGCGGTGGCTTTCCGACGGGCTGGAAGTGACCGTCTGCGTCCGCCGTGTCGCGAGCGAGGCAGCAGCGAGTGGCAAGATGCCTGCCGAGGCCGACGTGCGCCCCGAAGCCGCCGCCAGCCCGCCCGAGGCTGCCAGCGAGGTCTTTGAGGCCGCGCTCACACGTGCGCCCGGGGAAGGCTGGGGCATCGCGTTTGACGGCATCGTCTTCGACCGCATCCGGACCTGTGAGAACTCCTGCACATTCTGCTTCGTGCGCCAGCTTCCCGCAGGGCTCAGGCCAGCACTCTATCTGCGCGACGACGACTTCCGCCTCTCGTTCCTGCAGGGGAACTTCATAACGCTCACCAACCTAGACGACGATGATCTCGACCGCATCACCGAGCAGCGCCTCTCGCCGCTCTACGTCTCACTACATGCGGTCAACCCGGATGTCCGGCGCGGCCTTCTTTGCGCCAAGGACGATCGTGCGCTAAAGCGTTTCGACGAGCTCGCACTTGCCGGCATCGACCTACACGTCCAGATCGTGCTCGTCCCCGGTGTCAATGACGGCGATGAGCTCACGCGCACACTCACCTGGCTTGCCGAGCGCGAGGGGGTCGCAAGCGTCGGTGTTGTGCCGCTCGGCTACACGCGGCACCAGGAGCGGTTCTCGGCAAGTTACAACGATCCTGCCAGCGCCCTGCGCGTGATCGAGCAGGTCAGGCTGTGGCAGTTTGAGATGCGGGAGCGCGACGGGGTGTCCTGGATCCACCTTGCCGACGAGTTCTACCTGGGTGCACGCGAGCGTTTCCCGATCGCCGAGCACTACGACGGCTTCCCGCAGTATGAGAACGGGATCGGCATCGTGCGGGCGTTCGTTGATGAGGCGACCGGCCTGAGAGACGAGCTGGCCGCCGCTGTGGCAAAGCTGCCAACCGCGTCATCGCCTGGGGCGGAGTCGGTCACGGTCGTTACCGGCATGGGTGCTGCGACAACGCTCGCCGGAGCGCTCAATGCTTGCGGCGCGGTCGGCAGGGTACGGTTGCTCGCGGTGCCGAACCGGTTTTTTGGAGGCAACGTGAACGTGACCGGGCTGCTCACCGGCACCGATGTCTCCGCAGCGATTGCGATGGATTTGAAGCGCGTCGGCGGCGCAGGCTACGGCGGCGCAAACGCCGGTGGCCGTGCGGCTGCACGCACAAAGGCGCAGGACTCCTACCTGCTGCCCGACATCATGTTCAACGCCGATGGGATCACGCTCGACGATCTCTCTTTCGAGGGCCTGGTCGAGCGTAACAGTGGGGCGGATGTGCACTTGGTGTCCTCCGATGCTGTCGGCTTGCTTGAGGGGATCCGACGGGCAACCCAGCAATCCAACGCTGAGTAGGAGCATGGAAGAAACCAACCGATTTCAAGCCCAATGGAGGTTGCGGGAGATGGGAACGATTAGCCATATTGAGCATGAGGTCAATCAGATCCGCCTCAAAATCCATGAGGAGACCAAGGATTTAACCAAAGAGCAGTATAGGGCGCAACTGGACAGGATCACAGAGTCGACTGCAAAGAGATACGGGCTCAAAGTCATCACAAGCGAGCAAGAAGAGCGTCCTTAAAAGTCATCCAGGCAGCACCTGATGATGGTCTCCGGTAAACTCTACCGTGTTGCATTGCGTCAGCAATGCCTTCCAACACCTTTAACGAACAGGAGCGCTGCCTTACATGCCTCTCCCGATTGTTGCCGTTGTCGGCAGGCCGAACGTGGGCAAGTCCACACTCGTGAACAGGGTCACTCAGGCATCTGATGCCATCGTGCATGAGGCGCGGGGCGTGACGCGTGACCGCAGTTACCACAACGCCGATTGGAACGGGGTCGGCTTCCTGCTTATCGACACCGGCGGGATCGAGTCCGGGAACATCGACACTTTCCAGTCCTCGATCCGGATCCAGGCGCTTATGGCGGCATCAGAGGCCGATGCCGTGGTCTTTTTAGTCGATGGACGCTCAGGGATCGTTGCCGATGACGAGGAGGTTGCGCGCATTCTCAAGCTCCAGGACAAGCCGGTTTTTCTCGCCGTCAACAAAATGGATACACCGGGCTCAGAAAGCGAGGCTCACGAGTTCTGGGCGCTGGGGCTCGGCACCCCCTGGCCTGTCTCGGCAACGCATGGCCACGGCACCGGGGACTTGCTTGATGAGATCGTCGCCGCGCTGCCGGAGCACGAGGCGCAGGCGCAAGCCGAGGGCCCTTCTGGCACCATCGATGTCGCTATCATCGGCAGGCCGAACGCGGGGAAGTCATCGCTTCTGAACAAGCTCGCCGGCCATGAGCGCTCGATCGTCTCGGATGTCGCCGGAACCACGCGTGATGCTATCGACACGGTGGTCCAGCGTGGCGAGGCGGCGTACCGGCTTGTCGATACCGCGGGCATCCGCCGCAAGGCGCTTATCGAGGAGGACGTGGAGTATTACGGCTTCGTCCGGGCGATGCGTGCGATCGACCGTGCCGAGGTCGCCTTGCTTGTGATTGACTCGGCGATCGGGCTTACCGATCAGGATCAGCGGGTCGCTCGGTTTGCCGACGAGCGCGGCTGTGCGCTTATCGTGCTGCTCAACAAGTGGGATGTGCTTGAGACCGAGGAGGAGCGCGAGACCCTTGTCACGAGGGTGGGGGAGAGGCTCGGGTTTGTCGGCTATGCGCCTGTGCTTAGGATCAGTGCGCTGACCGGCAAGAACATACATCGGATCTGGAGTGCGATCGGCACGGTGTATGCGGGTTACACGAGGGAGATCCCTACGAGCGCACTGAACCGGCTGCTTGCGGAGCTCAGGGAGTCTGGCCATACGATCAACAAGGGTGGCGCTACTCTGCGTGTGCATTACGTGACGCAGACGCGCACCCGTCCGCCCGGATTCACCTTCTTTGCGAACCGGCCGGACATGGTCGATGACAACTTCAGGCGGTATGTGGAGAATCGGCTGCGTGAGCGGTTCGATCTGCAAGGGACCCCCATCGTGCTGAAGTTCCGCAAGAAGGACTGAGGTGGTGGCCACGGTTGACATGGCAGGCGGCATGATAGGCGGCCCGGCAGTGAGCAGCCCGCTTGGCAGCAGCCTTCTTGCTGCGAGCAACTCGAATGTGACGTTTTGGGCGCTTGCGGTGCCTGTGGTCATCTGTGCCTATCTCATCGGCGGGATCCCCTGGGCACTCATTGTGGGGAAGAGGGTCTTTGGGATCGATCCGCGTGAGCACGGCTCTGGCAACCTGGGTGCGACGAACGTGCTGCGGCTTTTTGGCTACCGTGCCGGTGCCGCAACGCTTTTCCTCGACTTTGCCAAAGGCATCCTTGCGACCGCTCTTGCCCGAATGCTCTTCACCCCGGCTCTTTGGGGGGAGGCGCGTGCAGGCTGGGTGACGGTTGCGGCTGGGGTAGCATCCATCGTAGGGCACTCCTACTCGCCCTACATACGTTTCTCTGGCGGCAAGGGTGTCGCAACATCTGCGGGGGTGCTCACGGTCCTGACACCGCTCACGGTGCCTATCCAGCTCGTGGTGCTTATGGCCGTCGTCGGCGTTTCCCGGATCATGTCGCTCGGCTCGCTTGTCATAGCGGTGGCCTACCCGCTGCTTGTGCTGTGGCTTTACCCGGGCGACCGTGCGCGCATGGTGACCGCACTCGCGCTTGCCACGCTTGTGTTTTGGCGGCATCGCTCAAACATTGTTCGCCTTGCGCATGGCGAGGAGGCTAAACTGGACTTCAAGCGCGTCGGCAAGGTGTTTCGGCAGGAGGCCGAGGAAGAGGATGCAAAGGGGCAGGGCGCAAACGCGCAAAGCCCATGCGAGCAGGGTACCAGCAGGCAGGGCGCAAGCGGACAGGATGCGGGGGAATAAACGGTGCAGATTTCAGTGATCGGTGCGGGGTCGTGGGGGACGGCAGTCGCCTGGGTCCTTGGGGGAAAAGGCTTTTCTGTGCGCGTCTGGGCACGCGAGGAAGAGATTGCTGCAGGGATCAACGAGGTGCGCAGAAACCCCACCTACCTGCCCAAAGTGCGACTTGCCGAGCGAACCGCCGCAACGACCGATATCGAAGAGGCGCTCGCCGGTGCCGAGGCGGTCGTGATGGTCACTCCGAGCGTGGGTGTGCGCACCACCGCGCTTGCTATGACCCCGCACCTCGCGACCGATACCCCTGTCGTCGTGCTCAGCAAGGGGGTGGAGGCCGAAAGCCTCATGCTCATGACAGAGGTGCTCGAAGACGTCTTTGGCAACCGCACGCGTATCGCCGGGCTCTCGGGGCCCAACCACGCCGAGGAGATCAGCCGCGGCGTCCCCTCGGCAACGGTGGTCGCGGCACACCATGAGCCGACAAGCCGCCTGTTCCAGGACCTGTTCATGACGCCGTTTTTCCGCGTCTACACAAGCACGGATATGGTCGGGGTCGAGCTTAGCGGTGCGAGCAAGAACGTGATCGCGGTTGCCGCAGGCATGTCCGACGGGCTCGGCTATGGCGACAACACCAAGGCGACGCTCATGACCCGAGGGCTTGCCGAGATGAGTCGGCTTGGGATTGCGATGGGGGCCAACCCGCTCACGTACATGGGGCTTGCCGGCATGGGTGACCTGGTGGCGACCTGCACCTCGAGGCACTCCCGCAACCGTGGGCTTGGAGAGCTCATTGCGCATGGCGGGACGATCGAGGAGTTCACGGAGAAGACGAAGATGGTCGCCGAAGGGGCAGTGAGCTGCATAACGCTTGCCGCCCTCGGCGAGCGCAAGGATGTGGAGCTCCCCGTTACCAATCAGGTGAGGGCCATCCTCTACGAGGGCGGTGACCCGAAAAGCGCTGGGGAGCTGCTTATGGGCCGAGAGGTACGCGACGAGCTGCACGGGATGGGGCTTGCGGAGTAGCATGCGCTAACGCGAGGCCATTGCGCTAACATGAGGCCATGAGAACAGGAGGCAGCATACGTGTGAAAAAAATCCTCGTCGCGCTGCTCTTGCGCGTGTATAAGCCCATCATCTACCTCTATCCGGAAACGGAGCTGGCAACCCCGGAATGGGTCGGGTTTGTCGCAGTGGAGTGGGGCGGGACAGAGGTGAGGTGATTCCCATGAACGCACCCGCAGACACCGGGCGCTGCACCGCCGCCGCAGACAACGGCAGGGTTCTCATCGCACCCTCCGTGCTCTCGGCGGACTTCACGCGGCTTGCCGAGGCGGTTGCCGTCGCCGAGGCCGGTGGTGCCGACTACATCCACGTCGATGTCATGGACGGCCACTTCGTGCCCAACCTCACGATCGGGCCGCCTGTGATCAAGGCGCTCAAGCGTGTGGCAACGGTGCCGCTTGACGTGCACATCATGATCGACAACCCGGACTCCACTATCGACTGGTACCTGGATGCCGGGGCCGACAGCGTGAGCGTCCATATCGAGGCATCGCCGCAGATCGGTCGCACGCTCCGGCGGATCCGCGAGCGCGGTGCCTCGCCAGCGGTCACCTTGAACCCCGGCACGCCGGTCTCGGCGGTCCGCACGATGCTCGCCGAGGTGGACATGGTGCTTGTGATGAGTGTGAATCCCGGGTTTGGCGGGCAAAGCTTCATCGAGGACAGCGTCGGTCGGATCGCCGAGCTGGCCGCCTTGTGCGCAACAGAAGGTGCCTCTCCGCTCATCCAGGTCGATGGTGGGATCAACTCTGAGACCGCTGCCAAGGTCACTGCCGTCGGCGCACGTTGCCTTGTGGCCGGCAACGCTGTTTTCGGCCAGCCGGATATTGCGAAGGCGATCGCAGATATCCGCTCGGCTGCAGAGGCCGCACTTGGCTGATCGCAGCTGATAGCGACAGGTAGCAATCGACAACTGTCGACACGATAGCCGCTGACACCAATAGCTGCCGACATCGATAGCTGTTGCGCACCGATAACCGCCGCGTACTCGTTGCCTCATGTAAAATATAGGTTAAGTGCTGGCCTTGCCTGCCCATGCGGCAACTTGCGCATCCGCTCAAAGCCGGTTATGCGCAAGGCTGGCTTTAGGTCGGCTTACGGGGTAGTCAGTTTGCAATGAATGGGGAGTCAGATCACACGGAGGGGCAAAGTGAGAAAATTTTTTGCACTGTTACTCGCGTCCATGATTTGCGTGTCCTTGCTTGTCGGCTGCGTTGGCAAGAAGGGCGGATCATCACTGGCAGGGGGAGAGACTGTTGATGCTGGGTTTTTCAGCGTTACGTATCCAAAAGAGTGGACGTACGACAAGGAGAAAGCATCTATTGAGGAGAGCTACTCGGAGATCAAGTTCACCATTCCCGACGAGGCTGATGCAGAGAAGGCGCAGTACAGCATAACGGTTGGCGCAAACGCGGAAAGCACAAAGCAGTACCGAAAGAACTTCATCAACAAGGGCACCGATCTCAAGGATCTTGCCGACGGCAAGCTCAACAGCATCGATGTCGCTGAGACGGCTTTTTACGAGACAAGCGGGGGCAGCAACGCGTATTACTATCGCCATGACGCATCCGGCATGAGCTATTACGTTCGGCTTGAGGCTGCTGGTTCGAGCAACGGGTCGATTGACGCGGCAGTGCCGCCTTTTGCCGACATCATCAAGGGCATCGAGCTGAACCTCACCGATAAGGGAGAGGCAGCTGTGCCGTGGCCATGGGAAGGCACGCCCTGGGCCCCGACGCTTAACCCGCAAATGGCAGGTTCGTTCACGATCACCCCGGTATTCCTTAAGGCCGACGAGCCGATCATCTTAGATGCAATAATGGATACGACGTTTGCGGTTGTTGGTGACAAGATCTATACGGTGGCAGGCACCGATATGCGCTCGTACACCCTCGGCAGCGAGTCTGTGTCACTTGACGACTCCACGGAGCTACAGCGCAAATACGAACTGATCAGGACGGACTCTGCAGGAAAGCTGTACCTTTCTGAGGGCATCGGCAAGATTGCTGTGTACGATGGATTCAAGCAGGTCACGGCGACAGAGATATCGCAGGACCTTGCCATCCACAAGTCAGGCAAGTGGGGGATCTCGTTCTGGGTGAACTCCGATCCCATGAAGGTCACCGTAGAGGACGGCATCCTCAAAGAAGCTCCCTGGGTGCTTACAAACATAAGAGACGACGCTTCCCGCAAAGGCTTTTTCAGCATGATCAGCGATGTCCGCATATCTGACTCCCACATCATCGTCGCAGGTAAGGTTGCGGGCGGGGGCGGGGAGAAGATCATGGTCTATGACTATAAGGGGAAAGAGCTGTTCGCGCTGGAGAACACGAAAGCCGACAAGTCCGGGTTAGGCTCTGTCACCGGTATCGTTGAGACGAAGAACGGGTTTTTGGCAACCGACGGGAACATGCGGGACATCGTCCTTTGGAACCCGAGCGGGAAGCACATCGGCACAATCAACGTGCCTGATCTGATCGGTGCCAAACACTGCTGGCTTGAAGACATGCAGCTGCTCGACGACGGCTCGATCCTCGTGGGGCTTTCACAGGAGCGCGGCGACAAGTCGGCTGACGAGCTGTTGTTCTTCCGGCTGAGCGGGTTCTAGCCGAAAGGTGATGTTAGGGCCCAGCGAGCGCGGTGTTAGGCTAAAGCCATTGTTGCTATAATCTACCCATAAGCTTTCTTCAGGGCGGGGCGGAATTCCCCACCGGCGGTTAAAGCCCGCGAGCCCCGCATGAGGGGTTGATCCGGCGAGATTCCGGAGCCGACGGTCAAAGTCCGGATGGGAGAAGGAGGTTCGTGGTTGCGGGTGCTTTCCAGCGCCTCCATACAGATTACGCACGAATACCTGTCCCGTGCGGCGGCTCTTGCCGAGCGCGGCATAGGGCTTACTGCCCCCAATCCTCCTGTCGGCTGTGTCATCGTGCGAGATGACCACATTGTGGGCGAGGGGTTTCATCCCCGTGTGGGCGAGCCGCATGCGGAGGTGTCTGCACTTGCGAAAGCGGGCAAGGCCGCCCGCGGCGCAGACGTCTATGTCACGCTGGAGCCCTGCCGTCACCATGGGCGCACCCCGCCGTGCACTGAGGCGCTTATCGCCGCCGAGGTGGCATCGGTCACTATCGGGGCTGTCGATCCCTCTGCGGATGCAGGAGGAGGCGCGGATTCCCTGCGCGCTGCCGGAGTCAGGGTTGCCTTCGCAGAAGATGTGGCAGAAGACCCCGAGCCGTTCACTACGCTTGTCGAGGGCTGGCTTTCACGTGTGATGCACGCACGCCCGTTCGTTACGGTGAAGGCGGGGCTTTCGCTTGACGCTCGGGTTGCGCTTGCTTCCGGACTGCGCTCCGACATGACAGGACTGGCGGGAGCCAAGGCCACATGCGACCTACGCAGCCGAGCAGACGCGATCCTAGTGAGTGCGGCAACCGTTGCAGTCGACGACCCGATGCTCACCGTACGCGATGAGAGCGGGGGGTCTACGCATCACCAGCCGTTGCGCGTCGTCTATACGCGGTCGGTCGCCCCACCCTTCACCTCCCAGGTCTTCACAGACCCTGTGGCCCCGACGCTTGTGCTTGCAGGAGACGATGAGTCCGGGGAAAGCATTGCCTCGGCGGTGCCGACAGGTATCTTTGTGAGCCGATACGATGCCGGGCGGGGGTTGCTCGGCGCGCTTGAGGCGCTTGGTGCGCATGGCGTGAATGAGCTGCTCATCGAGGCCGGCCCTCGGCTTACTGGAGCGTTTTGGGAGGCGGATCTCATCGACCAGCTGGTGACCATTACTGCTGGGGGGATGGCAGGTGACCACGCGCCGCCGCTGTTTGTCGGGAGCGAGGGCGCGACGGCGGGTTCAGGCGCAGCAGCGGGCCCAGATGCGGCGGCGAACGCAAGCGTGGGCAAGGCTACGGGGTCTGATGAGGATGCCGATGCGGGCTCAGGCGGAAATGCGCTCACGAGTAGAAACGCGCTTGAACGCCGTTTTGCCCCCGTTGAGGCGGGCATTGTGGAAGATGTGAGTGTGGTGGCGTGGAGACGAAAGGAATCAAAGGGATGTTCACAGGTCTGATCGAAGCGCAAGGGATCATTACGCGTGCCGAGCGGGTTGGCGGTGGGGCCCAGCTCGAGGTCTACGCACCAGACTTTGGACGGGACATGGCTATTGGGGACTCGATAGCCGTTGACGGGGCGTGCCTCACCGTCGGCAAGTTCATCCGGGGGGCGTTTGCCGCAGATGTAAGCGAGGAGACCTTCCGAAAGACCACGCTTGAAACGCTTGTGCAGGGAAGCAAGGTGAACCTTGAGCGCGCCTTAAGGCTCTCCGACCGGCTGGGAGGCCACCTCGTGTCCGGGCATGTCGATGGCGTTGGGCATTTGCTGATGCGGCATCCCACAGGAAACTCCACGGTCTATCAGTTCCAGGTGTCCGGCCCGCTCATGCCCTACGTGATCATCAAGGGCTCGATAGCTGTCGACGGCATCTCGCTCACGGTCGCAAAGATGCGCGGCGACAGTTTTGCCGCGGCGGTCATCCCGCAGACCGAGGAGACCACCACGCTGCGGGAGAAGCCGATCGGCGCGCCGGTCAATATCGAGGTCGACATGATGGCGAAGTACGTCCGCCGCTTTGTCGAGCTATACACGGATCCGGAGGGTGCTCCCCCTGAGATGCGGAGGCGTGGGCTCGGCGACATGCTCAAAGAGCTCGCGGAAGGCACCTGAGCGATGAGGGGCACGCACAAAGAGGACGCGCATCGGCGGGGCGCGCATCAAAAGGGGGCGCGCCACTTCGCCACCATTGAGGAGGGAATCGCCGAGGTAGCTGCCGGGCGGATGCTCGTGGTGGTTGACGATGAGGATCGCGAGAACGAGGGCGACCTGCTGATAGCCGCCGAGAAGGTCACCCCTGAGGCCATCAACTTCATGATCACACACGGGAAGGGGCTCGTCTGTATGCCGCTTACCGCCGAGCGGCTCGAACAGCTCGGCATCCCGCCTATGACCGAGGTAAACACGTCCGAGCAGGGCACGGCATTCCATGTCTCGATAGGCGCGAAGGGGAGGATCACGACGGGCATCTCGCCCGCAGACCGCTCAGAGACGGTTCTTGCCGCCATAGCCGAGGACGCGACCCCGCAAGACATCTCCATGCCGGGGCATGTCTTCCCGCTGGCGGCACGGGGTGGCGGTGTGCTGGAGCGTGCGGGGCACACGGAGGCGGCGGTCGACCTGGCGCGGCTTGCCGGTCTTGCTCCTGCCGGTGTGATATGCGAGATCATCAACCCCGATGGGACGATGGCACGCCGCCCTGAGCTTGAGGCGTTCGCCGAGAAGCACGGGCTCAAAATGATCACCGTTGCCAGTCTGATTGCATACCGTCGGTGCACCGAACGGCTCGTAAGGCGCGTCTCAAAAGTCACCTTACCTACGCGGTCCGGGGAGTTTGTCGCGTATGGGTATGAGTCTGCGCTCGACGGCCGCACGCATGTGGCGCTCACCGTCGGGGACGTATCTGACAGCGAAAAGGTGCTTGTGCGGGTGCATTCCGAGTGCCTCACCGGTGACGTCTTCCACTCGCTGCGCTGTGACTGCGGGGCGCAGCTGGAAGAGGCGATGCGGCGCGTGCAGGAGGAAGGCTGCGGTGTCGTGCTCTATGTCGTCGGACACGAGGGGAGGGGCATCGGGCTCGGCAACAAGCTCAAAGCCTACGAGCTGCAGGAATCCGGCCAGGATACCGTCGAGGCGAATGAGTCGCTCGGCTTTCCGGCGGATCTTCGCGACTACGGGATCGGCGCGCAGATCCTTGCAGACCTGGGGCTTAGATCGATCCGGCTGCTCACGAACAACCCGCGCAAGATCGTCGGGCTGGAGGGCTACGGCCTAGATGTTGCCGAGCAGGTGCCCTTAGAGATCGCGCCCTGCCCGGACAATTACCGGTATCTGCGCGCAAAGAAGGAGAAGCTCGCCCACATGCTCACGCTCGGCTGTGGGACGGATGGGGCGCTCGTGCCCAGCGGCGCTGCGGTAGGTGCGGGAGCCACGTCTGACGAGACGGACGGGGCACCTTGCAGCCGGCAGGCGACGGGGTTGGCGCAAGCAGATGACACGAGGACGGAGCAACAGCAATGACAGTATTTGAAGGCCACCTGGTTGGCACGGGACTTAAGGTCGCCTGCGTGGTAAGCAGGTTCAATGAGCTGCTTTCCGCAAAGCTGCTTTCCGGGGCACAAGACGGGCTCATACGCCATGGGGTCGCCGAGGACGACATCGATGTCGCTTGGGTCCCGGGGGCTTTTGAGATCCCGTACACGGCACGCAACCTTGCGGCCACCGGGCGTTATGATGCCGTTTTAGCGCTTGGCGTGGTCATACGCGGCGGGACCCCTCATTTCGAGTATGTCTCCGCCGAGGTGAGCAAGGGGATCGCGAAGGTCGCGCTTGATTCCGGGGTGCCGGTCATATTCGGCGTTATCACCGCTGACACCATCGAGCAGGCGGTGGAGCGTGCGGGCACGAAGTCCGGGAACAAGGGCTGGGACGCGGCGCTCTCGGCTATAGAGATGGCAAACCTTGGCAAGGCGCTCAAGGACAGCTGACTTTTTTGAGGCTGCATATGAGATCAAATGCATGGGGTCACACTTAAGGGAAACGCATAACAATATTGGGGACTCGAGCATTGCTCTCCATTAGAAAAATGCAAAAGGATGATGTTGAGATACTGTTCAACATCGCATCGCGCTCTTTTCGGCCAGATTATGACAAGTATGGCGTTTACCCACCGTTTATGCGGTTGAAGCAAAAGAAGTTCTTGCCGCCACGCATGTTCGGGAAGACCATTCTTGCTGATAACGCGATAATCGGTGGTGCATTTGTCATGACATCGGGCAAGAAAGGCGTGCTTGGCTCGATTTTTCTTGACCCGCAAGAGCAACGCAAGGGCTATGGAAGACAAGCGATGCTGACGATAGAGGCGTTGTATCCTAAAGTGAGCAGATGGAAGTTGGATACCCTTGCTGAAAGCCATGGGCTTCATCGGTTTTATGAGTCTTTGGGATACGTGAGGGTCGGGGAGATGGAGGATAAAGCGAGCGGTTTGAAAGGGTTTGTCTATGAGAAGGCCATGGGGCCAAGGCCATAGGATCCTTTTAGGCTTCACTGGCATCCCTGTGTGCGATATCCGCCGACGGCGGGGGCTGTGCATCTCCTTAACGGTGACTTCTGGGTTCTGCGCAAAAAATAATTTGACCTCTGGAAAACTGAATCCCATAATTACTACTGAATCAGTCGGAATAGTCGGGATTAACTCGGCTGAGGCTGATTCGACCGGACAGTTGGTCGGGCAGCTCACTTCTGGGTCAATCGTCCGGCGACTGGGTCGGCAGACTGGATCGGCGGCTGATGAGGCTTACGGCAAAAAGCGAGTACGGGCTCCTTGCGATGATCGAGCTAGCTTGCTGCTATGGGCAGGGGCCGGTCAGCGCACGTGCGATCGCCGAGCGGCGGCTGATTCCTGCTCGCTTCCTGGAGCAGCTGTTCGCAGCATTGCGCCGAGCTGACCTCGTCCGTGCGGTGCGCGGTGCCCACGGGGGGTTCGTGCTGTCACGCAACCCGGCTGAGATCACGGTCCTGCAGGTAGTGGAGACGCTGGAGGGGCCGCTTACTGCGAGCGTGTGCGACACGGATCGCGGCCTGGAGTGTGAGCAGGCGGCAACCTGTGCAGCTGCTCCGGTTTGGGTGCGGGCGACAAGCGCGCTGCGGGAGGTGTTCTCGTCGGCCACCCTTGCTGGGCTTTGTGAGGCCCCCGACAGGCCAAGCTTGGATGAGCCAGTCCCCGACAGGACAGTTGATGAGGCGGTAGCATCGGTGACGGTGCCACGCCCGAAGATAAAAGGATCCAGTCACAGCGGATCCAGCGGCAAGAGACGGTTAGGAGAGTATCGCCATGGAGAACGTGTACTTTGATTACGCAGCCACCACCCCTGTCGACGAACGCGTGGTTGAGGCGATGCTGCCGTTTTTCTCCGAGCGCTTCGGCAATGCCAACGCGCTCTACTCGCTCGGCAGGGATGCGCACCGAGGGCTGGAGGAGTATCGAGAGCGTTTTGCTGCGGCCATCGGTGCCAAAAAGCCTGACGAGGTGCTTTTCACCGGCGCGGGAACCGAGTCTGACAACGCCGCCCTTATCGGCATCCTGCCGCGGATAGCGAAGGGCGGAGGAGCGCATTTGATCGTCTCGGCATATGAGCATCACGCCATCCTAGAGCCCGCGCACTGGCTTGAGAAGCGTGGCTATGATGTCACCTATTTAAAGCCGAGGAGCGACGGACACATCCATGCCGATGACCTTGCCGCGGCGATGCAGGAGAACACCAAGCTCGTCTCGATCATGCATGGCAACAACGAGATCGGGGCCTTAAACGATATCAAGGCGCTTGCCGAGGTCGCGCATGCGGGCGGCGCGCTCATGCACACGGATGCCGCGCAAACGCTCGGCAAGGCGGCGTTTGATGTGGGTGTGCTCGGCGTGGATGCCGCGTCCTTCTCGGCACACAAGATCTATGGCCCCAAGGGCGTGGGCGGCATGTACCTGAAGGCCGGTACGCGCTTTGACCCGCTGCTCAAAGGCGGCGGGCAGGAGTTCAAAAAGCGCAGTGGCACCCAGAATCTGGCCGGAGTCGTGGGCTTCACGGTCGCCCTTGAGCTCATGCTCGCCGATCAGGACACGGAGATGCCGCGCCTGGCGGTGCTTCGCGACCGCTTGATCGAGGGGATCACCTCCCAGCTCGAGAACACCGAGGCGACGGCGCAGGGGGGCGAGCGGCTTCCCAACATCGCGCCGCTGCTCATCAAAGGTGTCGAGGGCGAGGCGATGCTCTTGCAGCTCGATAACAGGGGGATCGCGGTCTCGACCGGCTCGGCCTGCAGCTCAGGCTCGCTTGAGCCAAGCCATGTGCTGCTTTCGTGCGGGATCCCTCAAGAGGTCGCCCATGGCTCGCTCCGCCTGTCGCTCGGCAGGCAGACGACCGACGCGCACGTCGACTACTTTCTCGAGGTGTTTCCGCCGATCGTCGAACGTTTGCGTGCGATGTCGCCGGTCTATACCCGCATGTTCGGCTCTTCGTAAAAGGCGATTACGGAAAGCGGTCCTGATTAGAATACGAGGAATTGCTCAGTGCTCTACACAGAGAAGGTAATGGAACACTTCAACAACCCGCGTAACGTCGGGGTGATCGAGGATGCCGACGGGGTGGGCGAGGTCGGCAATCCCACCTGCGGGGACATCATGAAGATCACCATCAAGGTCGGCGATGATGACCGCATTAACGACCTGCGTTTCCAGACGCTGGGTTGCGGCGCGGCCATCGCAACCTCTTCGATCGTCACCGAGATGGCGCGTGGCATGAGCATCCAGGATGCGGCGGCGATCACCAAGAGGCAGGTCGCCGATGAGCTTGGCGGGCTTCCGGCTGCGAAGATGCACTGCTCGGTACTCGCGACAGATGGGCTCAAGGTGGCGGTTGACGACTACCTGAAAAGGCATGGCCGCGAGCCCATCTCAGGGGAGATCAAGAGTGCGGACCCCAATTACGATCCCCATGCCGATGAGGACGATCCCCACGGGGATGAGGACGGTCACGGAGACGGACTGCACGATGATGGGTAGCTCATGGCACGCGTGTTTGTTGCCATGAGCGGTGGGGTCGACTCGAGTGTTGCAGCGGCCCTCCTGCTTGAGCAGGGTCATGAGGTGACAGGCATCACCATGCAGCTTTGGCCGTCACTCTTTGCGAACGCCGACGGCCCTGGGTGTGCCGAGCGGTCCGTCAGCGGGCCTATTTCCGGCGAGTCCTCGGCTGAGACGGGAGGATGCTGTTCCGCTTTAGCGATCCGTGACGCGAAAAGGGTGTGTGACCTGCTCGGCATTGGGCATTATGCGCTCGACTGCCGCGAGGTCTTTGAGCGGGAGGTCGTCTCGCCCTTTGCTGCCGAGTATGCGTTTGGCCGCACGCCAAACCCCTGCGTGACCTGTAACGAGCAGGTGAAGTTCTCACACCTGCTGACCAAAGTCATTGCCCAGGGTGCAGAGTACCTGGCTACCGGGCACTATGCCCGTCTCGTGGCAGATCCTGTGGATCAGCCGTGTCTTGCCCGCGGCGCAGACCCTGGTAAGGACCAGAGCTATTTTCTTTACCGCCTGACAGGCGAGCAAGCACGTCACGTGCTCTTCCCTGTAGGCGGGCTGTGCAAGACCGAGGTCCGCTCAATTGCCGAGCGGCTCGGGCTGCCCGTGGCGGACAAGGCGGAAAGCCAGGAGACCTGTTTCGCCGATAACGGTGACCACGTGCCCGTGGTCGTCAAGCGTGCGCCCTCTGCCGGCGCGTGCGGGGAGATTGTGGACGGAAGCGGTCGGGTGCTCGGTCGGCATGAGGGGCTTGCGCACTACACCATCGGCCAGCGCAAAGGCCTCGGCATCGGGGGGCTTGCCGAGCCGCTGTACGTCGTCTTGCTCGATACCAAGGCCAACCGTGTCGTTGTCGGCTCGCGTGAGGCGCTCCTCGTGCAGAAGATACACGTGAGCGACGTGGTCTGGCATCTTGCCGAGGCCGCGGCAGACGACATCATGGTTGCGATGCGGTACCGTATGCGCCCGGTCGCCGCATCGGTGCGGGTCAGCGGGAGCGGTGGCCGGCGGGGCCTTGATGTGGAGCTGTCGGCCCCGGTGACAGGAATCGCCCCTGGGCAGGCGCTTGTCTGCTACCGTGAGGATGTCGTCATCGGCGGAGGGGTGATCGAGTGCGCGAGCTGATCGACTGCCATATCCACACGCATTGTTGCGGGCATGCCACGGGAAGTGTCGAGGAGATGGTCGCAGCCGCAGGTGCTGTCGGCCTGACAGGAGTCGTGTTCTCCGAGCACCTGCCCTTGCCCGACGACCTCGATCCGCTCGGCGACCTTGCGCCATCCGCAGAGGCGTTTGCCGATTACGCTGCCCGTGTGCGTTCGGCTGCGAACGTGGCCGCCCCGGATGCGATCAGGGCTAATGGCAAGCCTATGATCATGCTCGGTGCCGAGGCAGACTGGCTCCCTTGGCGGCTCCAAGACACGGAGCGGCAGCTTGCCATCGCCAGAGGCGCAGGGGTGCAGGTCCTTCTTGGGAGCGTCCACTTCTTGGATGGTTGGGCGTTTGACAACCCGGCAAGCCTGGACGAATGGGAGCGTCGGGATGTGGATGAGGTTTGGCGGGCGTACTTCGAGCGATGGTGCGATGCGGCCAGAAGCGGGCTTTTCGACGTGATGGCGCATCCGGACCTGCCCAAGAAGTTCGGACATCGGCCGACGTTTGACGCGAAGCCGCTCTACCGTGAGGCGGCGTGTGCTGCTGCTGAGGGCGGGGTATTCGTGGAGGTCTCGACGGCAGGGCTCAGGAAGCCTGTCGGCGAGCTTTACCCGGGCCCGGAGCTGCTTGCCGCATTTGCCGAGGCAGGCGTGGGTGTCACAGTCGGCTCGGATGCTCACGCGCCCTCAGAGGTGGGGTTTAAGATTGCCGAGACCTATACTGTTATCACAAAGGCCGGCTATGAGCGGGCTGCTTTTCCGCTTGGATCAGGAAAGGCGAGGTGGGTTGCGCTGTGACGCTCAGGGTGAGCGACATCGATGAGGCGATCAGCCAGCGGTTCCCGCCTGAGCGCGCCGAGCCATGGGATCGTGTGGGCCTCCTTGCGGGGGATCCCATGGCAAAGGTCACGGGGGTAGCGGTAGGGCTTGACCCGACGCCCTCGGCGATCGCGGCTGCTGTTGATGCCGACGCAAACGTGCTTGTCACCCATCATCCGGCGTTTCTTGAACCGCCCAAGAAGCTTACCGCAGGTAAAAGCGGCGGCGGCGCACTGGTTTTCTCGGCGATTGAGAAGGGTGTCGCGCTCATCAGTGCGCACACGAACCTTGACCGCGACGCCTGCGCACAACGTCTGTTGCCGGAAAGGCTTGGCTTAAAACCGGTTCATGCGCTGGAGAGCGCTCCGATGCCTATGGCAGTGGTGACGGTTTTTGTGCCGCCGGACGCGCTCGCTTCTGTCCGTGAGGCGATGGCAGCGGCCGGGGCGGGACGCATAGGGGAGTACCGCGGATGCAGTTTTGCCGCTTCTGGCCACGGGGCGTTTGTTGCCGGTGAAACGACCGACCCGCATATTGGCCGCCCTGGTGAGTTCACCGAGCCTGCGGAGGCCCGCCTTGAGATGGTGTGTCCGCGGGCCCTGGTGCCTTCTGTGATCGCCGCTGCGGTTGCTCGGCACCCGTATGAGGAGCCGTTGGTGACCGCCGCCGAGATGAGTATGGCCCGCAACTCCTCGGCGCTCGGCATGCTCTCCAAGGTGGCGACAGCAGACGGGACAGGCGGGGCGGGCGCGCCAGATGCGCCGGATGCGTCAATAACGCTTGCCGAGTTCGCCCGCAGGGCTGCAGCGGCTTTCGAGGTCACTCCGCGGGTGTGGGGTGACCCCGCATCGTCAGTCTCGTGTATTGCGACGGTCACGGGGTCAGGCGGCTCGCTGATCGGCGATGCCGTCCGGGCCGGCGCGCAGGTACTCCTTGCCGGCGAGGTGCGCTATCATGACGCGCTGAAGGCTTCCGAGGGTGGGTTGGCTGTGGTGGAACTCGGCCATGATGTGAGTGAGTGGCCACTTGTCGGGCTGCTTGCAGAGGCGGTGTCTGTCGCTGTTGGCACGAGTGGGGTGCCGGTGACGGTCTTGCCTGCGCGTCCGCACTGGTTCAGTCCGGATGCGTTGGATCCGCCTGCTGTACGGGGCGCAGGGATATTTTAAGGACACAGACTATGACAGAGCCCGCTGCACTGCTTGAACTGCAGTCGATCGACCTGGAGCTCATACAGGCAAAACGTCGCCTGGACGGGCTTCCGGAAAAGGCTGCTATTTTAGCCGCCCGTGAGAAGATCAAAGAGACAACGGCCCTGCGTGAAAAAGCCGGGCTTTTGTTGCGCAAGCTCGAGGCAGAACTCAAAGCCCGTCAGGACGAGACCGATCTGCTTGTCGAAAAGATCACGGCGGAGCAGGAGAAACTCACTCAGATCGCCGATCACCGGATGGTCAACATGATCACCCGTCAGGTTGATGGCTTTAAACGGCGGACGGGTAAGCTCGAGGTCGAGTCCTTGCAGTTCATGGAGCGCATCGAGAAGGCGACAGCCCAGATCGCCACTATTGAAGAGGCCTTGGTGAAGATGGCCGACTCGGAGGCGGGACTCGTGAAGCGCTTCAAAAAGGCCGGCGGTGCGCTGCAGGCAGACATAGCAGCAAAAGAGGCTGCCAGGACAGAGGTTGTCAAGATGGTCTCAGAAGGGATGCTTGCCCGCTACGAGTCCATGCGGGCGGCAAAGGGCGGGATCGGTGTGGGCAGGCTTGCCGAGGCGGCCTGCTCGGCATGCCATATGCAGCTTCCCGCAACCAAGGTGAGGCAGCTAGAAGAGGGGGACGACGTGGGCGTGTGTCCGGCCTGTCGCCGCCTTATCGTCGTTCGCACAGGGGACAACGCACAGGGGACAAGCAAGTGACGCGTGCGATTCTTTCGACCGACGGCGGCTCAAGGGGGAACCCGGGCCCTGCTGGTGCCGGGTTCGTCATCATGGTGAACG
>WRDS01000003.1 GCA_009779675.1 Coriobacteriia bacterium | reverse complement strand
GGTAGCAAATCTACAAGATTATGCAATGAAAAACATTCTGAAGACTTGACAAAAGAAAAGGCATTCCAGCCTGCGGGAACGTTATCGAGATCAGCTACTCAAACTGTAAAAGAGTGGAGTATCTAAAACAGTGATCCCCGCCGATTCCTGCTGCGTGCCTAATTGAAAGGCAAAGCGTAGTTGCGTTCCGTCCACGCTTTAAGCTATTCTGAATCGAACCTTTAAGTCCGGTTCTGTGAGACCGACAAGGGCGAATTTTAATATCGCAGTGCTCGCTTATGGCATGTCGTGTTTTGACATGTCGCGGTGCACGCTATTGACGCGCCTGTTGCCGGACTCGGTGAGGGTGCGTTTTTCTTCAGCAATGGAGGTATGGCGTGCAGTATCGCACTAAGGCCACGGTGCTTGACGGCCAGACCATTTCGCGCACCATCACGCGCATGGCACACGAGATCCTTGAGGCCAACAAAGGCGCCGACAACCTGGCGCTTGTGGGCATCGCCACGCGTGGGGCGGCACTGGCCGAGCGTCTCGCAAAGAAGATGGGCGAGATCGAGAAGGCCGAGATCCCCGTCGGCATCCTGGACATCAGTTTTTATCGCGATGATGCCGGCATGCGGCTGAATCCGGAGGTGCATCGTACCGACATCCCCTTTGACGTGCAGGGACGCGACATTGTCCTAGTAGATGATGTGCTCTTTACGGGGCGGACGGTGCGTGCGGGGATGGACGCGATCATGGATTACGGCAGGCCGTGCTCGATCCAGCTTGCGGTGCTTGTGGACCGCGGCCATCGGGAGCTTCCCATCCGTGCCGATTATGTAGGCAAAAACGTCCCTTCTTCCAGGCGGGAGCGGGTGACAGTGAGGCTGGAGTCGCACGATGGGATCGATATGGTCGAGATCCTTGAGTTTGTAGGGGAGGGCTGATCGAGGATGCTTGCCACCAAGCACATCATCAGCATCGAGGACCTGACTCCTGCCGAGATCGAGCTAGTCCTAGATACTGCCGAGTCGTTCAAGGAGGTCAACGAGCGGCGCATCAAAAAGTTGCCTACGCTACGTGGCCGCACGATCGTGAACCTCTTCCTTGAACCGTCGACCCGCACGCGCACGAGTTTCGAGATAGCGGCAAAGCGTCTCTCGGCGGACGCAGTCAACTTCTCGGGGGATGCCTCGGCAACGGTGAAGGGCGAATCGCTCGCCGATACCGCCGAGACGCTCTCGGCGATGGTGTGCGATCTGGTGGTCGTTCGGCATCGCTATGCGGGAGCGCCTCAGATACTCGCCCGCCACATGGACGCGCACGTCATCAACGGCGGCGACGGGATGCACGAGCACCCGACTCAGGCGCTGCTCGACCTTTTCACGATGCGGGAGCGATTGGGGCGGCTTCATGGGCTCCGTGTGGGGATCGTGGGTGATGTCTGCCACTCGCGTGTCGCGGGCTCGCTTGTGCGGGGGCTTATCGCGGTCGGCGCGCATCCGGTCCTGATCGCACCGCCAACGCTGCTTCCTGCGCGTGCGGATGCGCTTGGCGTAAAGGCTGTCACCTCACTCGATGACGTGCTCCCCGAGCTCGATGTCGTTTATCTGCTGCGCGTCCAGATGGAGCGGGCCGAGGGCATGCCTTTCCCGAGCCTGCGTGAGTACGCGAGGCTGTTCGGTATGAACGAGGCACGGCTTGCGCGCATGCGCCCAGATGCGATCATCATGCATCCTGGCCCGATGAACCGCGGTGTGGAGATCTCGGCGGGGGTAGCCGACAGCGACCGCTCATTAGTGCTCGACCAGGTGAATGCAGGAGTTGCTGTGCGCATGGCGGCAATGTATTTGCTGCTCGGGGGGGAGGACTGATGGGGGAGGAAGCAGCGCGAGAGAAGATGGCACGGGCGCAAGGCTCGGGCAAAGCGGTCTCGGTGGCTCCGGGGATCCCGGGGACCCTGATGACCCCGATGACCTCGGTGGCTTCGGGGATCCCGGTGGCCCCGGTCCTGCTTCGGGGCGCACGCCTCGTTGACCCGGCCGTTGGCCGTGACGAGGTCGCCGACATCCTCATCGAGGGCGGACGTATTGCCAACATCGGCCCGGACCTCGGATCGGCTGCGGATGCCCATGGCCAAGATGGCGCACCCATAGTTGTCGAATGCGCCGGGAAGATCGCTGCGCCCGGCCTCGTCGACATCCACGTGCACCTGCGCGAGCCTGGGCGCGAGGACAAGGAGACAGTTGCAACGGGCACCCGTGCAGCTGCGCACGGCGGCTTCACGGGCATCGCCGCGATGCCCAACACCTCGCCCGTCTGTGATACCGGCAGCAAGGCCCGGTTCTTGCGGGAGCGTGCGGCGGCCGAGGGGCTGGTGCGGGTGTACCCGATAGGCGCGTGCACCGTCGGCAGCAAGGGCGAGGCCCTGGCCGAGATGGGCGATATGCTCGCCGAGGGCGCGGTCGCCTTCTCCGATGACGGGCATGGGGTGCAGAGTGCGGGGATGACTCGGCTTGTCATGGATTACGCAAAGCAGTTTGGTGCCACGGTGATCAGCCACTGCGAGGACGAGGGGCTTGTTGGCAGAGGCGTGGTGAACGAAGGCTCGGCCTCAACCAGGCTCGGGCTGCCCGGGTGGCCGGCTGCTGCCGAGGAGATCCATGCCGCCCGCGACATCAGGCTTGCCGAGCTGACAGGCTGCCGCCTGCATCTGGCGCATCTTTCAACCGCAGGATCGGTCGGGCTTGTGCGAGCGGCCAAGAAGCGAGGCATCTCGGTCACCTGCGAGGTCACGCCGCACCACCTGTTCCTTGACGAGGGCGCGCTCGGCGATGCATATGACACGAACCTCAAGATGAACCCGCCGCTGCGCACCGCTGCAGACAGAGAGGCGCTTGTGGCAGCGCTGCTCGATGGCACGGTCGATTGCATCGCAAGTGACCATGCGCCGCATGCGCCGCATGAGAAGGCGTTGGAGTTCGAGCTGGCACCGTTTGGGACTACCGGCCTTGAGACGGCGTTGCCGCTCATGGTCACGAACCTGATCGGTTCCAGCTCGTGTGGCACCGCAGGCTCGCTCGGCGGCTCAAACCTGCCTGGCAGCGCAGGTCGACTCGACTGGGGCACCCTGGTGCAGCTCATGGCCCACGGCCCGCGCAAGGTCCTCGGACTTTCGCCGGTGCACCTTGAAAAAGGAGCCGTTGCAGACATCACCGTCATTGACCCGGAGGCAGAAGTCCCGGTGGTTCCAGAGTTTTTCGAGAGCCGCTCGGCGAACTCTGCGTTTTTGGGTACCACGCTCTCAGGAAAGGCGACCGAGGTGCTCGTGGGCGGTCGGTTTGCACTTAGGAACGGAAAGGTGGTCGGCACGTGACGCGTTCAAAAGCACTGCTTGCGCTCGAGGATGGGACGGTGTTCCACGGCTTCTCATGCGGTGTGGCCGGCGAGGTGGATGGGGAGATCTGCTTCAACACGTCGATGACCGGTTATCAGGAGATATTCAGCGACCCCTCCTACGCCGGGCAGATCATCACGATGACAAGCCCGCACATCGGCAACTATGGCGTGAATGCGGCAGATATGGAGTCGCGTGCCGTCTTCGCCAGGGGCTTTGTGGTGCGTGCGCTCAGCAGGAGCCCGTCAAGCTGGCGTGCCGAGGGGTCTTTGCGCGACTTTTTCGTGCGGCACAACGTGGTCGCCATCGAAGGAGTGGATACGCGCAGGCTTGTGCGGCACATCCGTGAGTGCGGCGCGCTTAAAGCGGTGATCTCGACGGTGGACCTCGACGAGGAGTCGGTTGTTGCCAAGGCAAAAGCCTCTCCGGGCCTCGTGGGGCGTGACCTGGTCGCCGAGGTAGCCGTGAGCAGTGCATATCGCTGGGGCGGCCTGGTGCCCGGGGGTGGTGTTCCGGCGGACATCGGTGCGGTGCCCATAAAGCCGGATTACCGGGTGGTCGCGCTTGACTCCGGGATAAAGTACAACATCGCCCGGCAGCTCTCCGAAGTGGGCTGCGAAGTGATTGTGGTGCCGCCTACCACGCCCGCCGAGACGATCCTTGAGCACAAGCCCGATGGCATCTTTGTCGCGAATGGGCCGGGTGACCCCTCGGCGGTCGACTACCTCTTCGAGACGCTACGGATCCTTCTTGGCAAGCGTCCGGTCTTTGGAATATGCCTTGGGCACCAGATGCTTGGGCTTGCGGTCGGGGCATCGGTGTTCAAGCTCAAATACGGTCACCGAGGAGCGAACCAGCCGGTCAAGAACCTGCGTACCGGCAAAGTCGAGATCACGAGCCAGAACCACGGGTTCTGCCTGGATTTTGCAAGTGTCGGCAGGCTTGACGTGGCCGAGAGCGGCGGGCTTGACATGGACACGGCCGACCTTCGGGCGTGGGTGCAGGCGGGTGTGGCACCTGTGGTGCGCTCAGAGGGTTTCGGGCGCGTGCAGCTGACGCACGTGAATCTCAACGACATGACGTGTGAGGGGATCCGGTTGCTCGATGTGCCGGCGTTCTCCGTGCAGTACCATCCTGAGGCAGCGGCGGGGCCGCATGACTCCCGGTCGCTGTTCAAAGAGTTCGTGAACCTGATGAAGGCGGGTGCGTAAGTGCCAAAACGTAAAGACATCTCAAAGATCCTCGTTATCGGCTCTGGGCCGATCGTCATCGGCCAGGCGTGCGAGTTCGACTACTCGGGCGCGCAGGCGTGCAAGGTGCTCAAGGACGACGGGTATGAGGTCGTGCTCGTGAACAGCAACCCCGCGACGATCATGACCGATCCGGGGCTTGCGCACCGCACGTACGTGGAGCCGGTCACCCCCGAGTTCGTCGAGAAGGTGATAGCGGTCGAGCGCCCGGATGCGCTGCTGCCCACGCTCGGCGGTCAGACCGGGCTGAACTGTGCGATGGCGCTGGTGGATAGCGGGGCGCTTGAGAAGTGGGGCGCGGAGCTTATCGGTGCCAAGGCCGAGGCTATCCGCAAGGGCGAGGACCGCAAGCTTTTTGCCGAGGCGATGAAGCGGATCGGCCTTGAGGTCCCGAGAAGCGGCTACGCCTATTCGACTGGCGATGCCGAGCAGCTGATAGGCGACCTCGGCTATCCGGTGATTGTGCGACCGAGCTTTACACTCGGCGGGGCCGGCGGCGGCATCGCGTACAACCGCGGGGAGCTTGTCGACACGGTGAGCCAGGGGCTTGCGCTCTCGCCGATCAGTGAGGTGCTTATCGAGGAGAGCGTGATCGGCTGGAAAGAGTTCGAGATGGAGGTCATGCGTGACTCTGCGGACAACGCGGTGATCGTATGTTCCATTGAGAACTTCGATCCGATGGGTGTGCACACGGGGGACTCGATCACCGTGGCGCCTGCCCAGACGCTCACTGATCGGGAGTATCAGCAGATGCGGGATGCCTCGATAGCGATCCTGCGTGAGGTTGGTGTGGAGACCGGCGGCAGCAATGTGCAGTTCGCCATCGACCCGGCAACGGGGCGCATGGTCGTCATCGAGATGAACCCGCGGGTCTCACGATCGTCCGCGCTTGCCTCGAAGGCGACGGGTTTCCCGATTGCAAAGATCGCCGCAAAGCTTGCGGTGGGCTATACGCTCGATGAGATAGAGAACGACATCACCCGCGAGACGCCGGCGTGTTTCGAGCCCTCCATCGATTACACGGTGGTGAAGGTGCCCCGCTGGACGTTCGAGAAGTTCTGCGGGACCGATGAGACGCTTACCACGCGCATGAAAAGCGTGGGGGAGGTCATGGCGATCGGGCGCACCTTCGAAGAGGCGCTCGGCAAGGCCATGCGCAGCCTGGAGAACAACCGAGGCGGGCTCGGGGCCGATGGTCGCGACCGGTTTGTCGAGCACAAGTTCGATGAGCACCTTGCGATCCCTAACGAGCAGCGTCTCTTCTACCTTGCCGAGGCCTTCCGGCGCGGTCGCTCGATCGAGGAGCTGCATGCCATAACCCATATCGACCCGTGGTTCTTAGACCGGATGCGCACGACCGTCGGGATCGAGCAGCAGATCAAGGGACGTGATCTTTCCAGGATAGATGCCGAGGAGCTTCGCAGCGCCAAGCGTGCCGGCCTCTCGGATGTCCAGATCGCCTGGCTCACCGACTCAAGCGAGCATGCCGTGCGCGCCGCCCGCAAATCGCTCGGGGTGCTGCCGACCTTTAAAGTGGTGGACACCTGCGCGGCAGAGTTCACCGCAATAACGCCGTACTACTATAAGACCTACGAGGAGGAGGACGAGGTCGTCGCTGCCACAAAGCCGCGGGTGGTGATCCTGGGTGCCGGCCCCAACCGCATCGGCCAGGGAATCGAGTTCGACTACTGTTGCGTGCACGCGGCCTATACGCTCTCGGAGATGGGCTATGAGACCGTCATGGTCAATTGCAATCCCGAGACCGTATCGACTGACTACGACACAAGCGACCGCCTGTACTTCGAGCCGCTCACGCTTGAGGACGTGCTTGATATCGTGGATGCCGAGGATCCGATAGGCTGCGTAGTCACCTTTGGTGGCCAGACCCCATTAAAGCTTGCAAAGGCGCTTGAGGCGGCCGG
Organism: Coriobacteriia bacterium; assembly: GCA_009779675.1. GTDB lineage: Bacteria > Actinomycetota > Coriobacteriia > Anaerosomatales > PHET01 > WRDS01. The sequence goes on along the minus strand of WRDS01000003.1, from coordinate 37,199 downwards.
GGTTCCGATCATGGGGACAAGCCCTGAGGCTATCGATCTTGCCGAGGACCGGCGGCGGTTCTCGGCGGTATTAAACGAGCTCAAGATCACATACCCGTCTGCCGGTACGGCCGAGAGCTTCGATGAGGCGCTTCAAGTCGCCGAGCGTGTCGGGTTCCCGCTGCTGGTGCGGCCGAGCTATGTCCTCGGCGGTAGGGGGATGGTGATCGCGTACTCCGAAAGCTACCTGGAGCGCTACATGGCCGAGGCGGTCGCGGTCTCATCTGAGCATCCTGTGCTGCTGGATAAGTTCTTGGAGGGTGCTATCGAAGTCGATGTCGATGCGGTCTGCGACGGCGAGAGCGTCTATGTGGGCGGCGTGATGGAGCACATAGAGGAGGCGGGGATACACTCGGGTGACTCGGCGTGTTGTATTCCGCCCTATTCGCTCGGCAGTGAGACGGTCACGCAGATACGTGCGCACACGAAGACGCTTGCCATGAGGCTTGGGGTCCGTGGGCTCATGAATGTGCAGTTTGCTATCAAGGACCAGGGCATCTATGTGCTCGAGGTCAACCCAAGGGCGAGCCGCACGGTGCCGTTTGTCTCTAAGGCGACCGGCGTGCCGCTCGCAAAGGTCGCTGCCCGCGTGATGGCCGGTGAGAAGCTCGCCGATATGGGGCTTCCGCCTGATGAGCGCGAGATGGTGCGGTTCTGCGTCAAGGAGGCGGTGATGCCGTTCGGGCGGTTCCCGGGCGCGGACTCGGTGCTCGGCCCTGAGATGAAATCGACCGGTGAGGTCATGGGTGTCGCCGATGACTTCCCGGCGGCTTATGCGAAAAGCCAGCTTGCCGTCGACTATTCGCTCCCGGTCTCGGGGACGGCGTTTGTCTCGGTATCAGACAGGGATAAGCGTCAGGCGGTCTCTGTTGTCAAACACCTGCAGCTGCTTGGGTTCTCGATCATGTCGACCAAAGGCACCGCCCGTGCGTTGCGCGCTGCTGGGATACCGGTGGTCGAGGTGCGCAAGAAGCACGAGGGGCGCCCGAACATCGTCGACGAGATCGCCAACGGCAATGTGCAGCTGGTCATCAACACGCCGTTTGGGCAGCAGACCCGCAGCGACGGCTACCATATCCGTTCGGCTGCCGTACGGCACGGCATCCCCAACATCACCACGATCTCGGCCGCTTCTGCGGCGGTGCAAGGCATCGAGGCGGTCAAGGAAGGGCGTCTGGAAGTCTGTGCCCTGCAGGATTTCGAGCAGTACCGATGAGTGGGTCGCTGCCCGCCGAGGTGCCGGTGCCGCCTGCCGCGGCCGCGCCGGGCATCGAGAAGGTGCGCATCACGGAACACGAGCAGCTTGCCGACGGCATCTGGCGGCTTTTGCTTCAAGCACCGCGTTGCGCCGCTACGATCCTCCCGGGCCAGTTCGTGCACCTGCGTATCACCCGTGCGGATGATCACGTGCTCAGACGACCGTTCTCTGTGCACCGAGTGCGGGGGAGGTGCATCGAGATCCTCTACCAGGTTGTCGGTCGGGGCACGGGGCTCCTTAGCGCCCTGCCGGTGGGCGAGGAGCGCATGGACATCGTGGGCCCGCTGGGAAAAGGATGGCAGATCCCGACCCACGCAAAAAGCCTGCTCCTTGTAGGTGGCGGTCTCGGCGCGGCACCTCTGGGCATGCTTGCCGAGCAACTTGCCTCGCAGGGCAGGCACGTGGAGGTTGCGCTTGGGGGGGCGAGCGCAGACCGTCTGATCGCCCTGGAGCTCTTTCGGCGCTTAGCAGACCGCGTGGAGGTAGCGACCGATGATGGCAGCCTTGGCCATCAGGGGTTCGTCACCGTACTCGCCGAGCGCATGCTCGCCGAGGCAGGCTTCGACGCTGTCTTTTGCTGTGGCCCTGAGCCGATGCAACGGCTGGTTGCTCGGCATGCGAAGACACTCGGCGTGCCCTGTCAGGCATCGCTTGAACGACTGATGGCATGCGGGATCGGGGCATGCTTTTCGTGCATCGTGCCCACTCGGTCAGGGCAGATGCGAGCCTGTGTGGACGGGCCGGTCTTTGACGCTGAAGAGGTGTGCTGGGGTGACAGTTGAGGATCATATGGCAGATGGCGAAGGCTGTGAGGCGACCTCAGCAGGTCCTGAAGTGACCGATGAGGGCATGAACCTAAACGTTGACTTGAAGGTCAAGATCGGAGACCTCGACCTCAAGAACCCCGTGATGCCTGCCTCGGGGACGTTCGCATCAGGACGGCAGTTCGCGGATTTTCTCGACCTCAACCGTCTTGGGGCGATTGTGACCAAGGGCGTGTCGCTTGAGCCGTGGCCGGGCAATGAGTGCCCACGCATCGCTGAGACTTCCGGGGGGATGCTTAACTCCATTGGCCTCCAGAACCCTGGAGTAGAGGCGTTTTGCATAGGTGACCTGTGGTGGCTCTCAAAAAACGCCCCTGATGCCCCGGTTATCGTGAACGTGGTGGCACATAGCGCTGAAGGATACCCTGAGGTTATCAAACGGCTTGAGAGGGAGCCGTCGGTCGCCGCCTATGAGCTCAACATCTCCTGCCCCAATGTCGATGCGGGTGGCATGGCCTTTGGGGTTGACTGTACCTCGGCGGCAGAAGTCGTTTCACTTTGCCGAGCGGTCACCAACCGAACACTCATCGTAAAGTTGAGCCCGAATGTCACCGATATCACCCGCATTGCCCGGTCGGTGGAGGCTGCTGGCGCTGATGGCATCTCGCTTATCAACACACTTCTCGGGATGTCTGTTGACGCGCACACGCGCCGACCCAGGCTGGCGCGTGTGGTTGGCGGGCTCTCCGGTCCTGCAATCAAGCCGGTGGCGCTGCGCATGGTCTGGCAGGTAGCGAATGCAGTTGCTATTCCGGTGATAGGCATGGGTGGCATCACCTCGGCAGAGGATGCCGTGGAGTTTTTGATAGCGGGTGCCACCGCTGTCGGTATTGGTACGGCCAACTTCACGGATCCGAGGGCCATGATGCAGATACTCGATGGGCTGGGGGAGTGGTGCAAAACGCATTCGGTCTCGGTGACCGATCTTATCGGCTCTCTCTCCCTGGAAGCGTAGGATTCGGGTAGGATGCTGCGTAGAGTTCACGTAGATTCAATATATGTTAGATCTGCGTAATTGCTTGGCATTTTCGCAGGTCAGGTGTAGGGTAACGTAAACGCGGTTCCACAACCGGCTGTTTTGCTGGATCAAGCAGCCTGGCTGGGTTCACCCGCGAGCGTGCCGCACGGCCTGAATAGAGCCCCGCCTTAAGGGAGACTGGGAGACTGAGGAGGATCCATGGCATTGCCGAATCTGTCTGATGCTGATCGCGCGGCTGCGCTGAAAGTGGCTGCCGAGGCACGCAAGAAACGTGCGCAGCTGCGTGCTGAACTCAAGAGCGGGAGCAAGTCTTTTGCCCAGGTGATGAACGCCGCAGACGACCCCATTGTTGCTCGGATGAAGGTCTCTGCGCTGCTCGAGTCCCTTCCTGGCTACGGTAAGGCGAAAGCGCTCAAGCTCATGACAGAGTTTGGGATATCTGAGAGCCGCCGCGTCCAGGGTCTTGGTGCACGCCAGCGCGAGCAGCTTTTGAGCCGGCTCGGGTAAAAGCAGGCGGGCAGCCTGCTGCTGTTTATCCGTTGTCCGGAACAGGGAACCTCTTCATAGTCTCTGGCCCCTCTGGTGCCGGTAAGGGCACGATTGTAAAGGAGCTTCTTCTTCGCGCCCCTGCTGCCTGGGTGTCTGTCTCTGTGACGACGCGGAGCCCTCGCCCGGGGGAAGAGGACGGCGTGCATTACCTCTTCGTCTCGGACACTGAGTTCGATGGGCTTGTTGCATCAGGCGGCTTGCTGGAGTGGGCCTCTGTGCATGGGAACCGGTATGGTACGCCGCGTGAGGAGGTGGATCGGAGGCTCGCCGAGGGCAAGCAGGTCGTTTTAGAGATCGACCCGCAAGGGGCGTTCCAGGTAGGCGCGCTTGTGCCCAAAAGCGTGCTGGTGTTTGTCATGCCTCCCTCTGAAGAGGAGCTTTTGCGGCGTCTGAAGAAGCGTGGAGCTGAGACGGAGAAGCAGATCGCGGTGCGCTTGCAGACCGCCGAGAAGGAAGTTGCACTTGTAGGAAAGTACGACCATGTGATAATAAACGACGATGTTGAACGAGCCGCGGATGAGCTTGCGCGGCTGATCGGTTCGTATGCCCGAGGCGAGGAGTCGAATACCAAATCATGTCAGTGATCAATCCGCCCATCGATGACCTGTTGTCCAAGGTCGATTCAAAGTACACACTCTGCATCATTGCAGCAAAGCGAGCCCGCCAGATAAACAACATGGTCCATGGCGTGCGTGACCAAGCGCTGCTTACTATGCCTATGAGCGAGATCTCCAGGATCACGAGCACCAAACCCCTTTCGCTTGCGCTTGAGGAGATCGCCGAGACCGATGTCGGCTACGAGCGTGCGAAGGACAGCTACAAATAGCATCCATGTCAGAACGCGTCTGCCTGGTCCACTATCATGAGGTAGGTCTCAAGGGTCGCAATAGGTCAGCATTTGAGCGCTGTCTTCAAGGCAATCTTGATGCGGCGCTCGGCGTGTTTCCGGTGCAGAAAGCCGTGCGCCTTGCTTCGCGGTTGGCGGTCACCGTGAACGATCCGAGCCGATTTGAAGAGGTCGCAGAGGCTATTTCGCGGATCCCAGGGGTGCACTCGGTCTCGCTCACCTACAAGATAGAGCGCGACCCCGCACTCATCGAGGAGTTTGCGCTGCGTGCGCTTGCCGATGCGTGCGAGGCGCGCTCCGCTGCAGCCCGCCCCGCGGTGCGCCCTGCAGTACACCCGGTCACGAGCTTTAAGGTTGACGCACGTAGGTCGAATACCGACTGGCCCGAGTCAAGCATGGAGATGAACCAGCGGATCGGCGCTCGGCTTCAGGCAGAGACCGGGTTGCGTGTCGATCTCACCGTGCCGGATGTCACGGTAACGGCCACGGTGACCCAAGGTGTGGCCTTCATCGGCTCAAGCAAGATCTTGGGTGTCGGCGGATTGCCGGTCGGCACCGCTGGCAAGGTGGTCTCGCTTCTCTCGGCGGGCATCGATTCACCGGTCGCATCGTGGCGCATCATGCATCGCGGTGCCGTGATAGTCGGCGTGCATTTCTCGGGCCGCCCGCACACCGATGGCGCGTCGGAGCGCCTGGTCACCGAGATCGGCGGGATGCTCGAACGCTTCGGTGGGCTTGGGCGCATCTACCTCGTGCCCTTTGGCGACCTGCAAAGGGAGGTATCGCTTGTTGTCCCGCCCGACCTGCGCGTGCTCATCTACCGCCGCCTCATGATCCGCGTCGCAGAGGCCATCGCCCGCGCCGAGCACGCAAAGGCGCTTGTGACCGGGGAGTCGCTTGGCCAGGTAGCGAGCCAGACGCTTGAGAACATCGCAGCGGTCGACGAGGCGGCCACGCTTCCGGTTCTGCGTCCGCTTGCAGGCAGCGACAAGCTTGAGATCATGGCCGAGGCCCGTCGGCTCGACACCTACGAGCTGTCGACGTGCGATCATCAGGACTGCTGCACGCTTTTCATGCCGAGGAACCCAGAGACGCACGCCAAGCTTCCAGTGGTGCTTGATGCGTGGGGAACGCTGGATGTCGAGCGCATGGTCGCCGACGCGCTTGCGAACTTTTCCTGGGTTGATTTTGACTGCCCTGCCTACCGACCGCCCAAAACCTGGACGCGATGAACGCTTCAGGCGCAATGGGCCTCCCTGGCGGCGCGGTGGCCCTCCGGGCGCGATGGATTCTTCGGGCGCGATGAGCCTTCCGGGTCACACCCTGCGCATCTTAGCGCTCGAGCCCTACTACGGTGGCAGCCACCGTGCGGTGCTCGATGGGCTCGTCGGTGCGATTGATGCCGAGTGGACGTTGCTCACGCTCCCTGCCCGCAAGTGGAAATGGCGGATGCGCGGCTCAGGCGTGACGATGGCTGCCGAGGCACGGCACCTGGCGACCGAACGCTCCCGCGCCGCCACCACCCATGCCGCCGCCGCCGCCGCCGCCGACACTACCACCACCGATCTCGGCTCCCGCGCTCCTTGGGATCTCATATTCGCCTCCACCTTCGTGAACCTCGCCGAGTTCCGTGGGCTTGCAGGCGCAGCCATCGCGCCGGTTCCTGCGATCGTCTATTTCCACGAGAACCAGCTCGTCTACCCGAACCGCCATACGGCTGAATGGGACTACCAGTTCCCGCTCACCAACATCACCTCGGCGCTTTCTGCTGAGCGCTGCCTCTTCAACACGCGCTGGAACCTCGAGCAGTTCATCGCCGAGATACCCGGGTTCCTTGCTCGGTTTCCTGATTACCGTCCGCAACATGTTGCCGAGGCGGTTGCTAAGAAGTCGCACGTGGTCCCGCCGCCCTTTGATCCGGCCGAGTTCGATCAGGCACCGACCGTTCGCGGGGATCGATGCCGCATCATCTGGCCGCATCGCTGGGAGCATGACAAGGATCCGGAGGGGTTTATTGCGGCTCTGGGCGAGCTTGCTGCCGAGGGGCTGGATTTCGAGGCTGTGATCGCGGGTCAGGCGTTTAAGGAGACCGAGACGCTGATCCGCTCGGCTGCTGGCGAGTTGGGTGACCGGCTGGTGTTCTGCGAGCAGCCGGCGGACCGTGGTGCGTATGCACGGTTGCTCGCAAGTGCCGATATCGCGGTCTCCACTGCGCGAAACGAGTTCTTCGGCCTGGCGATGATCGAGGCATCATACGCAGGGTGCATGCCGCTTGTCCCAGACCGGCTGGCCTATCCCGGGCTGTATCCGCCTGCGATGCGCTATTCAGGCGCGGATGGGCTGGTTGCTCGGCTGAGGGAGCACATATTGAGCCGTCCGATGCCCGGTCAGGCACGCTCAATCGCCGAGGACTTCACGCTGGGCCGCCTCGCACCTCGGTTTGAAAGCGTTTTTGAGGAAGTAGCAGGCGCAGTGCGTCACTCGTAATGCCGCCCGACCGCGCGCTCACGTCGCCCATCGCATGCACCCGCCGCGCACCCACGCCCGCCGTCACGCTGCATGTGTGCCCCGCTTTGCCGATCCGGCTGGGCTGCGCGTCCCGGGGCATGTTATGATGTGTACAAAGTTGTGCACATGCTCTAACAACGATGTACACGAGAAGGGACCTACCAGATGCCCGAGGCCACACCCGTCCGTGACGGTATCGAAGCCAAAGTAGCCGAGTTCGCATCGAGAAGGACTGACATGCAAGAGGCCGACAGGTACTTTTACCTGCAGGCGACCACAGGCAAGACGAACCACCGCGTGATGATGGCCGACGGTCGGGACATGGTGATGCTGGCATCCTACAGTTACCTCGGGCTCATCGGACATCCACGCGTCGATGCTGCGGCTCAAGCCGCTATCGATGAATATGGCTCAGGGGCCGGTGGGGTACGTCTCCTCACTGGCACGACCGATCTTCATGAGCGCTTGGAGGCGCGCATCGCGGCGTTTGCCAAGCGAGAGGACTCCTGCGTCTACTCGAGCGGGTATGCGACCAACATCGCGATCATCACTGGGCTGACCGGCCCTGGGGATCTGATCCTCATGGACAAGCTCGATCATGCCTCGATCGTCGATGGCTGCCTGCTTTCGGGCGCGAAGTGGCGCACCTATCGGCACAACGACATGGCGCATCTAGAAAAGCTGCTTGCAGGTGCCGAGGGCAGATACGCGACGGTGCTTGTCGTTGCCGACTCGGTCTTTTCGATGGATGGCGACATCATGGATCTGCCAACCACGAAGGCGCTTTGCGAGCGCTATGGTGCGCGATTGATGGTCGATGAGGCCCATTCGGTCGGTGCGCTTGGGGCTACGGGGCATGGTGTCGAGGAGCATTTTGGTATGTGCGGTTCGATCGACTTCAAGATGGGGACGCTCTCCAAGTCGATCCCGAGCGTGGGCGGCTACTGCGCGGCCTCGGCAGAGGTCATTGACTTTTTGCGCCACAACTCCCGCCCGTTTATCTTTTCTGCGGCGCTGCCTCCCGCATCGGCGGCAGCGGCTATCGCGGCGTTCGACGTGATTGAGGATGAGCCAGAGCGGGTTCAGCGGCTGCATCAGGTCACAGACGATTACGTACTCGGCCTTCGTGCGCAGGGGTGGGACACGATGCTTGCCGACACCTGCGTGGTGCCGGTCCTCGTGGGGGATGAGGATAAGACGATGGATCTTACGCGGATGCTTTTTGATGCCGGGGTGTTCGTGTGCCCGATCGTGCATCCCGCTGTGCCAAAGGGGACCGAGCGCCTGCGCACCTGTCTTATGGCGACACACACCGCCGAGGACATCGCACAGGTACTGGAGGCATTTGAGAGCGCCGGCAAGCGGCTCGGCTTGGTATCATGACTGCATGATTGAGCGTACAGCTGAGCCCAAGATGCCCGTTGCTGGTGGGCCTGCGATGCCACCAGCAGGATTTAAGCTGCCCGCCGAGGAGCCTGCGCCCCCCGGATCCGCGCCTCGGGAGCCTGCGCCGCCGCTCGTCCTCGTTGGCGTTACCGGCGGCATAGCTGCCTACAAGGCATGTGAGCTTGTGCGCACGCTGCAAAAAGGCGGCTGTCGCGTCAAAGTGGTCATGACCGAGAGCGCCACGCACCTCGTTGGCCCGGCCACCTTCCGTGCGCTTACAGGCGATCCGGTGGCGGTCTCGCTCTGGGATGAGCCGTCGGCCAAGGTCCACCACGTGGGGCTTGCCGAGGAGGCGGATGTGCTCGTGATCGCTCCAGCGACCGCGAACGTGTGCGCGAAGCTTGCGAGCGGGCGGGCAGACGACCTTCTCACCACGGTCGCGCTCGCAACCGAGGCACCTCTCGTTGTTGCGCCTGCCATGAACGTCCACATGTGGCGGAACCCGATCACGCAAAAAAACCTGGCGCAGCTCAAGTCGCGTGGTATCCGCATCGTCGACCCCGGCATCGGCGAGCTTGCCTGTGGGGATGTCGGCGAGGGTCGCCTGGCAACAGTCGAGGCGATCGCCGAGGCGGTTCACGCAGAGGTGCGCCGCACCCAGGCCCTGTCCGGTGCCCGCGTGCTTGTTTACGCCGGTCGGACCGAGGAGCCCATCGACTTCGTGCGTGTGATAACCAACCGGTCAAGCGGCAAGACCGGTTTTGCGATCGCCGACGAGGCAGCACGCAGGGGCGCCGATGTCTTGCTTGTGACCGGGCCAAGCGCGCTGCCAGATCCTTTTGACGTGGATGTCGTACGCGTGACGACCGCCCAACAGATGCACGACGTGGTTATCGCACGCGCTCCGCAAAGCGAGGTAATCGTCGCCTGCGCGGCCGTCTCCGACTTCCGCCCCAAGAGCCCATCGCTTGGCAAGGCCAAGAAATATGGGGCACCGCTTGTGATCGAGCTCGAGCGGACACCGGACATCCTCGCCGAGCTTGGTGCGCGAAAAGCCGCCCATCAGCTCTTAGTCGGGTTTGCCGCCGAGACAAGCGATGTGCTGGGATCCGCGGCAAGAAAACTGACGGCAAAAAACCTCGACTTGGTGGTGGCGAACAACGTTGCCTCAGAGGGGCTCGGCTTTGGCAGCGATGACAACAAGGTCTGGGTGGTAGGCGGGTCTGCTCCCGAGGCACATCCTGCTTTCGAGTCGCACCCTGCCACCGCCGAGCGTCCTGCTGCCGAGACGCGTCCCACCATCGAGGAGCTGCCCGTCATGGACAAGCAGGCTCTTGCGCGGGCATTATGGGATCGCATCGCACTGTGCCGAGAGGCGCGCCGCGAAGCGCAGCAGCCACACACGGAAGCGCGACCGCAGAAGGGAAGTAACGCAGATGGTGACACGTTTGCTTGAGGGACAGGCCAAATGCCTCTCGGCGTATGTCGGGGAGGACGATCTTTACGATGGCAAACCGCTCTACCAGGCGCTCATCGAGCAGGCGCGCACTCAAGGCATGGCTGGCGGCACTGCGCTTCGGGGGATGGTCGGGTTTGGTGCTTCCAGCCGCAATGTCGCCAAGCATGCACTGCGCATGTCGACTGATCGTCCGGTGCTTGTGTCTGTGGTCGATGAGGCGCACCGCATCACAGCGCTTGCCGAGGTCTGGTCGGCGATGGTGCCGAGTGGGCTTATCACCATCCAGGACGTGCAGGTCATCTCCTACCAGGCAAGCGAAGATGCCAGTGGCGACGGCGCCGCTATCTGACGACTCCGAGCCAGCTGTATCCCTTTGGCGCTTCGGGCGCACCCACGCGCTCATTTGGCTCGGCAGAGAACGAGAACGGCAACCCGTGTTTTCCCGATGCGACAAACAGGTGGGCGAGCGCGATGCCCATATCGACTTCCCGCAGCCGGTACACAAGTGACAGGAGCCCGCTGGTCTGCATGTAGACGTGCACCGTGCGATGCACACCCGCTTCGCTTGCGGCCAAGTACCACAGCTGACCATTGATCCCCGATGGGGCGAGGCGGGGCTTGCCGTCAGCATGCAACGGCTTTACGCCGCCGAGCCAGCACGTCGCGTAGCCCTGCGCCGCCATTCACAGGACCCACTGCTCGAACACAAATCCGGCATTCGGCCGATCCCACTGGTCGCCAGAGCCGTAAATGACCAGGTAATGGGGGGCTTTGGCGCGCAGAGGCCCGCGCACCTGCCCAAACGCCAGGATCTCTGTGCTCAAATCCTGCCCGCCGAGAAGGACCGGGATTGCTGCGGCCTGCTCGGCGATTTGCGCAAGTGCGCTCGCAGACAGCGGTGCCATGTCGTATGTGCGGCATGCTCGGCGCACGCGTATGCTCTCAAACAGATTCTCGGCTCCCATTTAGTCTGCTGTTCCTGACTTTTCCTCGTCCTGCTGCCCGTAAACCCTGCCGCGGTAGGTCGCGCTTGAGTCTCTGTTTGAGCCCTCGGTTGAATCTCTCCCGCTTTTTGCTTGAATGCGGTGCGCACTCATCGTAGACTACATCCTTGCCGCTTTGTAGCGCGTCGGGCTGTGGCGCAGTTTGGTAGCGCACTTGACTGGGGGTCAAGGGGTCGCAGGTTCAAGTCCTGTCAGCCCGACCATTAAAACCTCCCGCAGACCCTGACTGGAATCAGGGTCTGCGATGCCTACAGACCTCGCAGATGCCTTCCACCATCCGGTTGCGTTTGGTAATAGGTGCCCTCGTGGCGACCGGTCGATTTCAGGTGATAAGGACGCTGAGACCCAGCTGCTACCCTGGCTACCAAGAGGGTCTTTCCGTTGCGCGTGATCAAATCAAAAACTAGAGCAAGTTGAGGGCGGATCGAACCCGTGATCAGGTTTGCAAGGCACCCCTCTTCCATCAACGGATCCGCAATGCCGGCCAGTGTCTGGCCATCCGCCACACCGATCACAAGCTCGCCGCCTACCGAGCTGGCAAAAGCGATGACAGTGCGCAGCACGCGGTTAGGCGAAGAGAGGTCCTGCTTATAACCGCTGCAAACCGTGGAGCTTCTTGAGCAGTCTCTTCACTCGGGTCTCCTGCGATGGTGTCAGGTGTGATCGCCGCCGCTCCAGAACCTCAATAAACGCAGGTGCATTCTTACTGCTGAAGCAGACGGAGGCCCGTTCAGCGTGCTGGGGAACCTCTTTTGGCCGACATGCTTGCAGATGCTCAACCAGTATCGGCAAGACCTTTTCCATGTAGCCTTCGCCAGCCTTGCCGAGTCCCGCAAAAACGCTAATGCTGTTATCAACAGTGATAACACTTCCGCTTTTATACGCCGATATAATCGCAGGTAATTCCTCAAAGATCGGCTGGGGAGCATGCTCGGCAATTTTTACCAAAGCAGTCATGCCTCCCCATACCAGCCGATTGTTCTTTGAGCCCAGGCAAGAGATGAACTCGCTCGCATAACCAGAGACCAGCTCCGGGTCCCTCTCGCCAACCTCATACAGCACCTTGATACAGTCGCTTGCGACCGCTCGGTCTGGCCCTGTAAGCCCATCAACGATCTCTTTGATTCCAGCACGGTCATTGTGCTGGTGCAGGTATTCTGCCAGCTCGATGTTGGGTGTCTCATCATTGCGCCCCAGCTTGCAAGCCAGTCTTTCTATCAAGTCAAGCACCTCTGATTCTCTGAATACCCGGATTCCCTACGCACCCCGGATTCCCGCGCTCGTATCCATCAGCGCCACGGTCCGCCATTCGGCACCTGTCACGTCATGATCCTTCTCGCGACAGCCATCACCGCGCCAAACCAGAACGGCTCCATATGCCTGCGCACCTCTTTAAGCGCATCAATGATCGCAATGTCTTGCGGGCACTTCTTCAGGCAGGCTCCGCACTCGGCACATCTCCTCGCGCCGCTGTACCGGTCCTTGTGGTTGATGCCGGTGCTGGTGGCATACTGCATAAGCCCGGTTGCCAGGCCCTGGAACGCACGGGCGTTATAGGCGGAGAAGCAGCCCGGTATGTTCACCCCGTGCGGGCAGGGCATGCAGTAGTTACATCCGGTGCAGGGCACCCTGTAGCTCCCTTGGATGACCGAGATGACCGCGTCGTACAACGCATGCTCATCAGTGCCAAGCATGTCGGCCTCAGATGAACTGGCGGTCGCAATGTTGTCGGAGAGCTGCTCCTCGCTGTTCATGCCGCTTAAAACGACCGTTGCCTCAGGCTGGTTGTATATCCACTTGAGCCCCCAGGAGGCAGTTGATGCATCTGGGTCAGCAGCCTTGAACGCCTCAGTTGCTTTTTTGGGCAGGGAGCCGGCCAGCTTCCCTCCCCGCAGCGGCTCCATTATGATCACCGGCAGGCCTTTGGCGTGTGCTGCCTCAAGGCCCACTCGGCCAGCCTGGTAGTTCTCATCCAGGTAGTTGTACTGGATCTGGCAAAAATCCCAGTCATACGCATCGAGCACATTGAGGAAGTCGTTCTGCTTACCGTGGAAGGAGAACCCCACCTGCCCGATCTGCTCGGCGGCTTTCTTGGCGGCTATCCAGCGTTCGATGCCAAGCTCGGTAAGGCGCTGCCACATTGTGGGATCCGGCAGGTTGTGGATGAGGTAGTAGTCGATCTTGCTGACCTGGAGCCGTTCAAGCTGCTCGGCGAAGATGCGGTCGAGATCATCGTAGGCCTTACACCGCTGGTGCGGCAGTTTTGTGGCGATGTTGATCCGTTCGCGGAGTCCGCTGTTGCGGCCCAGCACTTTGCCAAACGCCTCTTCGCTGCCGCCGTATACATAGGCGGTGTCAAAGTAGTTGACCCCCTGCTCGGCTGCTTTAAGGATCATGGCCTCGGCCCGGTTGACGTCTATCGAGCCGCGGGTCCGTGGCAGGCGCATCAGGCCAAAGCCGAGGACGGAAAGCTGTTTGCCGGTCTTGGGATCTGTGCGGTATTTCATAAGACACCCCCTCATGTGTTCGTGCGCGGCATGCGCTCATGCAGCGTTGGTATTAGTGCCGATGCCCATGCGGTGCTGCTATTCGTGCAGCGTTGGCATCCGCGCTGACACTTCTGTGTGCTCGTATACGTTGTGGTCATTCTGTGGTCATTCTTGTGCGTTTATTATCAGCTTACCTGAAACGGCAGCCGGATTCGTCTGCGATGCGGTAGGATGTACCAACAAATGCGCATAGTGCATTACGCATCACGGGAAAGTGACGTATTGACGCTCAATAGGAGGTGCTTTTCGTCTTGAATTTGCGAGAGCTGAATGGAAGTTGGACGGTGGATGAGGCATCGGATATAGATGCCAGCGAATTTGCCTTGATGGGCATGATCAAGATAGCCGACCCGTTTTTTGATGACCCGTTCCCGTATAACTCGGCCCCGATCATTGAGATAGTCGTTGACCACGAAGACGAGAGTGTGGAGTTTGTGCTAGGGGAACTCTGCTCGAACCCTGATGATGCGATCCGCCTAGGGGCGGCGCGTGAGATGATGGAGCCAGAGTTAGAAGAGCATGGTGGCTACGAGATCTTGCTTCGCGAGCAGCTGGCTGACGACGAAGTGGCCGAAGGCGGCGACAAAAGCCTTAATTTCATAGCCTCTCCGATTGTAGGGATCGGGGTCAATGGGCCGGCAAGCATGTTCGCCTTGTTCAAATGGTTTGAAGGTGCGCAGCCGACCGGGCTTTTCCAGACCGAAAAAGAACTCTCACCGCAGAGGAAGCGGTACGAAGAGTACCTTCAAAGCATGGCCGAGCAGACCGAGTCGCTGGATCAGGGCTGAAAAAACAACACCGATCGAGCCGTTGGAGCAGGGTCGGTATCGTTCAGGGTACCTCGGCGAGTGGCTCGGCTGCGCAGATGCGCCCAAGTGCGCGCTCGCGTCCGAGCAGCTCGAGCGACTCAAAGAGCGGGGGAGAGACCGCCGAGCCCGTAATGGCCACGCGCACGGCCTGAAAGGCTACTTTGGGCTTGATGTCCACTGCCTCCGGGATGCGGCGCAGCGCCTCCTCGATGGCGGTGGCATCCCACTCGCACGCCGCGAGTGCCTGGCGAGCGGCCTTAAGCGACTCAAGCGAGCCAGGCTTTGCGAGCACCTTTGAGCGGTCTGGCTCTTCGATCGCCGGATCCTCGAACAGGAACGCGACCTTGCCCGCGACCTCGTCCAGCCGCTTGGTGCGCTCGGCGATCAGCTCGGCGAGGTGCGCATACCACTCGGGGCGGGCCTCGAGGTCAGCACCGTCGGCAAACCCTGCCTCCTCAAGCCAGGGAAGCATGCGCTCGGCGAGGGCCTCAGGTGCCATCCCGCGGATATAGGCACCGTTCATCCATTCGAGTTTCTCGGCATCGAAGATCGCGGGGTTCTTGCTGATCCGCGAAAGCGAGAAGTTTGAGGTCAGCATATCTGCGGAGATGATCGTGGTCTCCCCATCAAGCGACCAACCGAGGAGTGCAAGATAATTGCGCAGCGCTTCTGGCAGGTATCCCGCGTCGGCGTACGCCTCGACCGAGGTTGCCCCGTGCCGCTTGGAGAGCTTTTTGCCATCCGGCCCCCAGATCATAGAAAGGTGCGCGAACTGCGGGACAGGGTAGCCGAGCGCCTCAAAGACCAGGATCTGCTTGGGGGTGTTGGTGAGGTGGTCGTCGCCCCGGATAACGTGGGTGATCCGCATGTCCGCGTCGTCGACTACCGTTGCGAAGTTGTAAGTCGGCGAGCCGTCGTTTCGCACGAGGACAAAATCGTCAATGGCCTCTGTTGCAAACACGGTCTTCCCGCGCACGGCATCATCCACAACGACCGGCTTCCGGTCAAGAGGGACCTTGAGTCGCCAGACGTGAGGCTCACCGGCAGCGATGCGCTCTGTTGCGGCATCCGGGCCGATGCCTCGGCAGGCGCGGTCGTAGCCGACCATGCCTCCTCCATCGCGTGCCGCCTCGCGCTTGCTGGCAAGCTCGCTGGCCGAGCAGAAGCATGGGTAAGCTGCTCCCGTGGCCTTCATAAGCTCCAAGGCGGTCGCATAACCTGCCGAGCGCTGCGTCTGGAAGTAAGGACCGGATGCACCGCCTGCCTCTGGGCCTTCGTCCCAGTCAAGCCCGAGCCATTTGAGCGAATGCAGGATTTGCGCGGTGTTCTCGGCAGTCGACCGCTCGGAGTCGGTGTCGTCGATGCGCAGGATAAACGCGCCGCCTTCTTTGCGGGCGAATGCCCAGTTGTAGATAGCGGTGCGTGCACCCCCCAGATGCAGGGTCCCTGTTGGCGAGGGGGCGAAGCGCACACGGGGCGCACCGCCGGGCACGGCCTGCGCCGGTGTGGTCTTGGTGGATGTGGCCTGGGTATCAGGCGAGATCTGGGTAGGCACGGTCTGTTACCCCCTATCGTTTTGTGTGAGGCTTTTGCGAAGCAGGTACCACGTAATGCCGATAGCAAGCAGCGTGCCGCCGACAGCGGTTGCCGCAAGGGGGTCCTTTGCACCGGCCTCAATGACGACTATCTCACGGGCGGCCACTACAAGTGCTGTCTCAAGCACGATGTCAACCACCTCATGGTGCCTGACGTACGCGATAGTTATGCGGAAAAGCTCGATTACGATAAAAGTGTCGAGCACTGCCTTGATAACAGAGCTTATCTGCGTTTTTTCTCCAGCTTGGATCGTTGAGCGAAACATCTCGAATGTGGCTCCGGAGATGTGGACGACCATGCCGATAACCACCGCTGCAAGGATGAGCGCGACCACCAGCTCTGCCCACACGACTGTCAACTCAAGCAGTGTGGTTACTTGTGTCATGCGGCGGTCGTGCTTCTCCATAAGGGCTTTGAGCACGTTGCTCACTCCGTTCGGCTGCTTTTATCAAAGGAGCAATGGGTTTTTATCAGTGCGATTCCTTGCGGTTTTGTCTGATTGCTTTTTATGACGCGCACGTAATTTGTTCTGTGTAAAAACCATAATACCTGAGAATTTTAGGAATTTTTGTAGACATCGCATGTCGTCGTGCGGGCGCGTCGTAGCCGCTACTGTTTGACAGCCTACGCATAACTGCTGGTAGTATCACCAATACAGGGACAGATTTTTACGTGGATCTGTTACGCAAGGCGGTTTTCACCGCAAAGGATGTAAGGCGACTTTTTAAGGAGGGTGTCATATGGATCAGACCCTCAGAAAAACAGCAGGCACGAGGCGGCGGGTACGCCTCTCGGTGCTTCTTTGCCTCGCGCTTGTTCTTGGTGCCATGCCGGGGGCGGCGTGGGCAGGCGGTGTCTCGGGCAGTGGTGGAATGGCGGTCGCTGGTGCTCCGGCGGTCGCGGACGGTGCGGCACCGGAAGCCACGCTGCCCGTCGCCTCGCTCTCTGCAGGATCTGTAGGATGGAAGGCTGTGAGCGCTGGGAGCAGCCACTCACTTGCCATCAAGAACGATGGGTCGCTTTGGGCGTGGGGGAGTAACGGCTACGGCCAGCTCGGCATTGGCATACGCGGCTCAGGTACCAGCACAAACACCCCCGTCCAGGTCGGGGTTGCTGCCGACAACTGGAAGGCCGTCAGCGCCGGAGTCGACCGCTCTTTTGCCATCAAAGGCGACGGCTCGCTCTGGGCGTGGGGGGATAACAATGGCTCTGCGCTCGGCATCGGTATGATCGTGCCCGACGACATGTACATGGATGCGGGTGCTAACAGCACGAGTACTCCTGTCCGGGTTGGGGAGGCTGCCGACAGGTGGCAGGCCGTGAGCACAGGGCAGTACCACTCCCTCGGCATCAAGGAGGACGGCTCGCTCTGGGCGTGGGGGAGTAACATCTACGAGCAGCTCGGCATTGGCTCGACGGAGGACATGGTAAGAAGAACCCCTGTCCAGGTTGGGGGCGCTGCCGACAAATGGCAGGCCGTGACCACAAGAGACTACCACTCCCTCGGTGTCAAGGACGACGGATCGCTCTGGGCATGGGGGCGTAACAGCTCCGGCCAGCTCGGCACCGGCTCGACGGCGGGCGCAAACACTCCTGTCCTCACCGGAAGTGCTGCCGACAAATGGAAGGCCGTGAGCGCAGGGGGACGACACTCCCTCGGTGTCAAGGACGACGGCACGCTCTGGGCGTGGGGGAGTAACAGCTCCGGCCAGCTTGGCAACGGCGAGAGCGGTTCCGATGACTTAGAAGGCCCGATCGTTGACAAGTACGCCCCCATCCAGGTCGGGGTTGCTGCCGACAGGTGGCAGGCCGTCAGCGCCGGAAGCGAGCACTCTTTTGCCATCAAAGGCGACGGCTCGCTCTGGGCGTGGGGGAGTAACGGCTACGGCCAGCTCGGCGACGGCACTGGCGGGGATGGGACGCGGAGCAACGACAAGAACGTTCCTATCCTCACCGGAAGCGCTGCCGACAAATGGAAGGCCGTGAGCGCAGGGGGACGACACTCCCTCGGTGTCAAGGACGATGGCTCGCTCTGGGCGTGGGGAAACAATGCTCAAGGCCAACTCGGCGACGGCACTGGCGGGGACGGGACGCGGAGCAACGACAAGAGCGTTCCTATCCTCGTCGACGGCTCCGGCCCCGGTGACCCGACCACTCGTATCACCCGCGTCTTTGGCGCAGACCGTTTCGCGACCGCCATCGAGGTGAGCAAGAGAAACTTCGAGGGTTCGGAAGCGGTCATCATAGCCACCGGCATGAACTATGCAGACGCGCTCTCGGCAAGCGCGCTCGCAGGTTCGGAGAAAGCACCCCTCCTCCTCACAAGGCCGGATGCTCTGAGTCCCGGCGTGCTTGCAGAGATAGAGCGCCTCGGCGCGGAGAGGGCCTACATCATGGGCTCTCCTGCAGCGGTCTCTAATGCGGTGGAAAGTGCGCTTACCGGCGCAAAGCTTCAAGTCGAGCGCATCGCCGGTACCGACCGCTACGGCACGAGCGCTGCTATCGCAGACAAGGTCGCGGAGCTTGAGGGGCCGTCATTTGCCAAGAAGGCGTTTCTGGCTCGTGGAGACAACTTCGCGGACGGCCTCGCCGTCTCCCCGCTCGCCTATCGCAACAAGATGCCAGTCATCCTTACCCGCCCGGCAGAACTCCCTTCCCCTGCGGCGAACGCCGTCCTAGGCCTTGGGATCACCGACGTGGCCATACTCGGCTCTACTGCCGCCGTCGCCTCAGATGTCGAGCTGGCGGTACGGAACCTTGGCACGAGCCCGACGGTCAGGCGCGTCGCCGGTGCCACACGCTACGAGACCGCGCAGAAGATCGCTGAGCACGCGTTCACGAACTCCCTTGCTACAAAGGGCTTTATCGGGGTTGCAACAGGCACGAACTTCCCGGATGCGCTCGCCGGTGGGGCTGCAACTGGCGAGCGGGGCGGCATCCTCGTGCTCACCGCGTCTGACGCGCTCTCGGCGAACTGGGTCACCTACCTGCCTGACACGTACGGGAGCACCAAGCCAAACATCCAGATCTATGGCGGAGAGAACGTGGTCTCCGGCAATGTCATGGGCAAGCTGGAAGACCTCTTGCTGTAAGGTCGGGCATTGCATGGCAATGTCGGGCAACGCGTAGCATGTCTGACACAGGAAAGACCTGCAAGACCTGACATACCGCAGGATCTGGCATCAGCACGACCAGAACGTAGGCTGTGACCCTCCCTTCGGGTTGCAGCCTACGTCATCAGTGCGGCATTCGGTGTTTGGCAACCGTGACCGGCGGTGCAAATCGACGACTGCGATTTGGCACATTGCCTGTGGAGTGCTATCGTGCAGATGCTCATCCAGAGGCAGCCAGTCCACATGCTGACTGCAGAGGGTCGAGGGACCGAGACCTTTGACGCCCCGGCAACCGGCGCTGAAAGAAGCGCACGGTGCCACTTCTCGGCAGGCAGATATGCCTGAAAGATGAGGGAAGACCGATCGCATGGTTGCGTGCGAACTCGAGCCCTCGTCGTTTCAGGCGGGGCTTTGTTGATTTTTGGTGCTTGCTTTGAAGGCTTATGCGGTCAAAGGCACGGTTTCGACCAGGTTTGTTTTGACGTGACACGCAGTGCAGATGGTCAGGAGGGCGATATGAGCGGGAGGAACTACCTTTTTACCTCGGAGTCAGTGACCGAGGGGCACCCTGACAAGATGTGTGATGCTATCTCGGATGCGGTGCTTGATGCGATCATTGCCGGTGAGGTCGCGCTTGCCGAGCAAGAGGTCCCCGGTGCGGATCCGGGCTATGTGCGTTGCGCATGCGAGTGCTTCACCACTACGGGGCTTGTCGTGGTCGGTGGCGAGATACGCACCCACGCGTACGTCGAGATCCCTTCGATAGTCCGCGAGGTGGTCGGCGAGATCGGCTATACCCGCGCAAAGTATGGCTTTGATGCCGAGACATGCGGTGTGGTCTTGGGCATCCATGAGCAAAGCCCTGATATCGCGTTGGGCGTTGACGAGTCGTTCGAGGTGCAGCATGGCCGCGGGACCGATTCGATCGACCTCATTGGCGCGGGCGATCAAGGCATGATGTTTGGCTATGCGTGCAATGAGACGAGCGCGCTCATGCCCATGCCCATCTATCTTGCACATCGCTTAGCCGAGCGCCTCACCGCCGCACGCAAGGCCGGGGTGCTTGAGTATCTTAGGCCTGACGGCAAGACACAGGTAAGTGTCCGGTATGAGGATGATAAGCCTGTTGCGGTAGAAAAGATCCTGATCTCGACGCAGCATGCTGGCGATGTGAGCATCAGCGGCCTGCTGCGATCGGATCTTATCGAGCAGGTCATAAAACCGGTGTTTGAGCATGAAGGGATGTCGTATTCGGACGCAGAGGTCTTTGTGAACCCGACCGGACGCTTTGTGGTCGGAGGCCCCATGGGCGATACCGGCCTCACGGGGCGGAAGATCATTGTGGACACGTACGGGGGAATGGGAAGGCATGGTGGAGGTGCGTTCTCGGGCAAGGACTGTACCAAAGTGGACCGCTCGGCTGCGTATGCAGCCAGATGGGCGGCAAAGAACGTGGTCGCCGCTGGCCTTGCCGAACGCTGCGAGATACAGCTTGCGTATGCGATCGGTGTTGCGAACCCGTTATCGGTGCTTGTCGAGACGTTCGGCACAGAAAAAACCGAGGTCTCCCGCATCGAGCAGGCGGTGGTCGAGGTGTTCGATCTGCGCCCAGGTGCCATCATTGCAGATCTTGACCTGCGTCGGCCTATCTACCGTAAGACTTCAGCGTATGGCCATTTCGGGCGCGAGGATCGGGACTTCACCTGGGAGCGCGTTAACCGTGTCGAGGAGCTCGTGAAAGCCGCAGGCCTATAAGCGGGTCGATTTGATCGGGTCGAGCCGGATTGACGGGGCCGACTTGGTTGAGGCGGCCCGGTCGGATCAAGCCGGACCGGGCCGGTCATGCTGAGCCGTCCCGGTCAGGCTGGGGCAGACGGACAAGGAAGGGTCTTGTTGGATCCAGCGCAACACGGGTCACGGCACATCGCCCAAGTCATTGTCGATGTGCCGACTCGGGCACTTGGCGCGCCCTTTGACTACCGCATTCCCGATCATATCGGAGATGTGGCAGTCGGATCATGCGCCCTTGTGGATTTCGCTGGCCGTCCGGCTGTCGGTTACGTCGTCGGTCTTGTCGGGGCAAGCGACTATGCTGAGCTAAAAGAGGTGCGTGCGGTACTTGGCGGGCCGTTTTTCAGCGCTGCGAGCGTGAGGCTTGCGCACTGGATCGCCGCGATCTATATATGTCCGCTTTCTGAGGCTTTTCGGCTGTTCTTGCCGCCGGGAGCCGTCCCGAAGGCCGTGCGGAAGGATGCGGAAGGCACCAGCACCTGGGTGCTCAAGCGCGCAGATGTCGGGCCGGTTGACGACCGTTGGGTCATGCTTGCGCCCGAAGGCGGATCCGAAGGCGGATCCGAAGGCGGGCAGTTCACGCCTCGTAAAAACGCCACTCGGCAGCGCGCCATCCTTGGTGCGCTCAAAGCTGGCCCGGTGCGTGCAGCAGAGCTCGCAGCTGATCTTGGCTCCATCGACGGGAGCCTGCGCTCCCTTGAGCAGGCTGGAGCGGTGCTCATCGAGCGCCGTCGGAGGATCCGGGGAGCCCATCACGCAAGGAGCGCCGCCCCGCGCCATGAGCGGCTCAGCGACGGGCAGGGCAGGGCACTTGAGGCCATACGCAGCCTCTGCGCCCAGGGGGGAGGGGTTGTTGCGCTCGATGGGGTGACCGGCTCGGGGAAGACCGAGGTCTACCTGCGTGCGATCGAGGAGGCGATGGCCTCGGGAGGCGGTGCGATCGTGCTTGTCCCTGAGATCGCGCTCACTCCCCAGACGGCCGGCCGGTTCCGCTCCCGGTTTGGCGACGAGGTCGCCGTGCTCCATTCGCGCCTATCGGCGGGGGAGCGTTTCGGCCAGTGGGACCTGACGCGCCGAGGAGAGGCCCGCATTGTTGTCGGGGCCCGCTCGGCACTCTTTGCGCCGGTCAAGGACTTACGGCTCATCATCATCGACGAGGAGCATGAGCCCAGCTACAAGCAGGGTTCGGCACCGCGCTACCACGCCCGCGATGTGGCCGTGCGAATGGCCGAGCAGGAGGGGGTCACACTCGTCCTTGGCAGCGCAAGCCTGTCGATGGAGGCGCGTGCGCGCTGCTCGGCGGGCGATTGGGCGCTGGTCGGGATGCCCGAACGGGTGGCAGGGGGGAGCCTGCCTCTGATCCAGGTGGTGGACATGGCCGCCGAGTTCGAGGCCGGGCATCGCTCGATGTTCTCGCGCCCGCTGACCGCTGCGCTAAAAGAGATAGCGGACTCCGGCGACAAGGCCGTGCTTTTCTTGAACCGCCGAGGGTTTGCGTCGTTCCTGCTTTGCCGAGCGTGCGGGCACGTGCCGATGTGCAACTCCTGCGCTACATCGATGACGTACCACGAGGACCGCGCATCGCTCATGTGCCACCATTGCGGTGCGTTGCGTCCGGTCCCGCCAAGCTGCCCTAAGTGCGGCAGCGCGTACCTGCGGCGGTTCGGCTCCGGTACCCAGCGGGTCGAGGCCGAGCTATCCGCCCTCGTGCCCGGGCTTCCCATCGTGCGTATGGATGCCGATACCACGAAGCACAAAGGGGCCCATGAGCGGCTGCTTGCGGAGTTCGAGGAGGCCTCCGGCGGGGTGTTGCTCGGCACGCAGATGATCGCGAAAGGGCTGGATTTCCCTTCGGTCACGCTTGTCGGGGTGATAGCCGCAGACACAACCCTAAACGTCCCGGATTTCCGATCCGGCGAACGCACCTACCAGCTGCTTGAGCAGGTTGCCGGTCGCGCAGGGCGCGGGGTCAAGCCTGGGCGCGTCATACTCCAGACGTACTGGCCCGACCACCCTGCCGTCCAGGCGGTCGCCAATCACAACCCGGAGGCCTTCTATGGGCAGGAGGCAATCAGCCGCCGAGGACTCGGCTACCCGCCGTTCGGGCGGCTTGCCAACGTTGTGGTGCGCGGAAGGAGCAAGCCCCATGTCGAGGCTGCTGCGACATCGCTTGCAGAAGCCATGCGGGCGCAGGCGGGCGAAGGCTGCGAGGGGGAAGGTCGCAAGCGGGAGGGCATTAAAGTGCTTGGGCCAAGCCCCGCACCGCTCGCACGGCTCAAAGGACTCCATCGGTGGCACGTGCTGGTGAAGGCACCAGTCGCGGACACCTCGGCCAGCGGCGGGTCAGCCCCCCGGGTGTCAGCACCCCAGGCACCAACCAACGCCTGCCTGCACGAGTGGCTTGCGCGAGTGCTTGCCGGCGCGCAGCCCGCCCGCGGCGTGAGCCTTGTTGTCGATGTGGATCCGCTTGACCTCATGTAGACTGTCTGCATGGATAAACACCGTTCACCCGCGGATTGCACATCCGCGCACGTTCAACATGTAGACTGTCTGTCATGAATATCCTCACTCACCCGAGCCCCACGTTGGGCACAGCGGCATCAGAGGTCGACCCAACGACCGATACAACGCTTCGCTCGCTTGTCGGACGGATGGCAAAAGTCATGTACGAGGCACCGGGCATCGGCCTTGCGGCGCCACAGGTCGGTGTGATGAAGCGCGTCATCGTATTCGATCTTTCCGAGGAACACGACGGCCTCTCGGCGATGTGCAACCCCGTCATCGTCGAAGAGGGCGAGGAGCGCGAGACCGATGACGAGGGCTGCCTCTCGTTCCCCGGGATAACCATTCCAATTGAGCGGGCATGCCGGATAACCTGTGAGGGGCTTACGCTTAGCGGTAAGAGGCTTCGCATAGAGGCCGAGGGGCTCACTGCCCGGATGTTCCAGCACGAGATCGACCACCTGGACGGCGTCCTTATCATGGACAGGGCGACTCCGCAGGAACGTCGGGCTGCGCTGAAGCGCTACGCCGAGGCACGTGCGCGACCCTGACTTCGAAAGCGGCATTCTGGCCAACAACCGCACGGCTTCGACTGCGTCAAACGGGGGTGGGAGCATCAACGTCATCTTCATGGGCACGCCTGAGTTCGCCGTCAGCGCCTTGCGTGCGCTCGTATCCGTCCGGCAGTCCGGATCCCATCAGATCCTCGCGGTCTACACACGTTCGGACTCCGTTTCAGGCCGAGGGGGCACCCGTCGCCCGTCGCCCGTCGCCCTGCTGGCATCCGAGCTGGGCATTGAGCTGCACAAACCACAGACTTTGCGTGACTCGGCGGTCATCGAAGGGATCGCCGAGCTTGCCCCAGACATCATAGTCGTTGCCGCCTACGGGCTCATCCTCCCGCCAGAGGTGCTTGCGATCCCGCGGTTCGGCTGCGTGAACATCCACGCGTCCCTGCTTCCACGCTGGCGCGGTGCTGCGCCGGTCGAGCGGGCGATCCTGGCCGGGGATGCCGAGACCGGGGTCTCCATCATGCAGATGGAGGCCGGGCTTGACACCGGGCCCTACTGCGCCCAAGCCACCGTCTCTGTTGACGACAGGTCACGTGCCGACCTTCTCGGCAGCCTCGCTGAGCTAGGTGCCCATATGCTCGTGGATGCGCTTGATGCCATCGGGCAGGGCACGGCTGCGTGGGTGGTGCAGGATGAGACGCTTGCGACCTACGCCGAGAAGATCACCAAGGCGGAGGTGACGCTTTTCCCCGAGCTGACGCTTGAGGACGGGCTGAGGCGGGTGCGGGCGTCCTCGCCACAGGCACCGTCGCGCCTCCAGCTCGCCGGTCGCCTTGCGGCGGTAACCGAGATGCGGCGATTGGCCTCCCAGCCGTCGGCGCACGATGCATCGTCAGGATGTACCCAGTTGACGTATAATATCTCGCCAAAGTACACCCCACAGACACACAATGTGGTGCCAACACACACATCATCGGCGCACGATGCGTCGCCAGAGAGCACCCCGCCGCGTCCCGGCGCGGTGCTTTGCAGCAAGCGGGAACTCATCATAGGGCTCTCTGACGGTTACGCGGTCCTTGAGCGGGTCAGACCGGACGGGAAGGGCGAGATGGCGGGTGCTGACTGGGCACGCGGCGCCCGGTTCGACGACGCTGTCACATGGGGAGGGCCCTAGCCTTGGCCCGCGTAGCTCCCACACCCGCACGAGCAGCTGCGTTCGAGGTCGTCAAGCGCGTGCGCGAGCGCTCGGCCTACGCGCACCAGACGCTCGACAAGGTGCTTGCCGAGCGAGACCTCGAGCCCAAAGAGGCGGCCAGTGCCGCTCGGCTTGCGTACGGGACCCTCTCGGCGATGGGTGTGCTCGAAGACGCGTTCGCCATCGTCGTCAGCCCCGGTACCGCGCTGTGGTCGCCGATGCTGGAGGTCCTCGCGCTCGGTGCCTGGGAGGTGCTCTTTGGCGGAACGCCCGCATATGCGGCGGTGGACGAGACGGTGAAGCTCGCCAAGGCCGTCGAGCCAAAAGCGGCCGGCTTTGCCAACGCCGTCATCCGAAAGGTGGCCCGCGCCGCAGACACGTTCCCCTGGGGGGACCCGGACACCGACCTGGATGCGCGTGCACGCCTCTATGCCCACCCGCGTTGGCTCGTCGGGATGTGGGAGACCGAGCTCGGCAGCGAGAAGGCCACAGGCGTGATGGCTGCCAACAACCAGGCACCGCCCATGTTCCTCGCGTCGGCCCTCCCGGGTGCGGATGCGCTTGCAAGGCTGATCGCCGAGCTTACAGCAGCAGGGGCCGAGCCGTCGCCAGGCTCGCTGCCTGGGTCGGTCCGTGTAGGAAAACCGGCTGTCGCACGGCGGATCAAGTCGCTCCAGGGCCACCATACGCGGGTGATGGACCTCGGTGCCCAGTTCGTTGTGCGCGCCATGCGGCCTGGCCCAGGGCAGGTGCTTGCAGAGGTAGGTGCCGGGCGCGGGGGCAAGAGCCTCATGCTCGCGTCCATGGCGCGATCGAATGGGAGGCCGCTTGCTCGGCTTGCCGCAGTAGACCTGCACGATTTCAAGCTCAAGGTCCTCGCCGATGATGCACGTACGCTGGGCTTCAGCGAGATCGTGACGGTGACGGCGGATGCCTCCTCGGCAGGGCTCACGATACCCGGGATCCCTCCCGGGAGTGCCGATGCCGTGCTCGTGGACGCTCCGTGCAGCGGGCTCGGCACGCTACGCAGGCACCCGGAGGGGCGCTGGCGCCTGACCCCCGCCGACTGCGGGGCCCTCCAAAGACTCCAGGCGCTGCTTCTTGTGAATGCTGCGGCGCTTGTGAGGCTCGGAGGGTTCGTGGTCTACTCGACGTGCACCATCTCAAACGCCGAGAACCGCGACATCGTCCGGGGGTTCCTTGGCTCTAAGGCGGGCAGCGGGTTTGTTTTGGACTCGTTGGCAGGAGATGTCCCTGAGTCTTGGAAGGGTTTTGTTGACCCGGCGGGATGGCTTCAGCTGCTCCCCGAGCCAGAAGGTGCGGACGGGCATTTTGTGGCCCGCCTGATACGCAAGGCTTGAGCGGGTGATGCGCACGGTCGAGCGGGTGATGCGCAACAAGTTTGAGTGGGTGCCCGGCACCGCCGGGCAGCGTTAACGAGAACGGTGGGGTTGTTTAACTGTCTGACAAGGGGGGATTTCGGTGCTGAACACACAGATCATGGAGATGCTTGCGGTAACGGAGGCGGCTGCCCTCGCAGCGGGCCGCTGGACGGGGAAAGGGGACAAGCACGCGGCGGACGATGCTGCTGTCGAGGCTATGCGCTCGGCGTTCAACCACGTGCCCATCTCCGGAACGGTCGTCATCGGCGAAGGCGAGCGCGATGAGGCGCCCATGCTTTTCATCGGCGAAGAGGTCGGGGCCGGTGGAGAGGAGATCGACATCGCGGTTGACCCGCTTGAAGGGACCAATCTGACCGCCTTCGGCCAGGCAAACTCGCTCGCAGTCCTTGCGTTTGGCCCCAAGGGCACGCTCCTTCATGCGCCTGACACATACATGGACAAGATCGCCGTCGGGCCAAAGGCCGCAGACATCGTCCACATCGATGCATCTCCGACCGAGAACATCAAGAACGTCGCGAAGGCGCTCGGCAAAGACCCGTCCGATCTTATGGTGTGCATCCTGGACCGCAGCCGGCACAAAGACCTGATTGCCGAGGTCAGGGAAGCAGGGGCGCGCATCCGGCTTATTACCGATGGGGACGTGTTTGGAGCAGCGGCAACCGCCATCGAGGGGACCGGCATCGACCTGTATCTCGGCATCGGGGCCGCACCGGAAGGGGTCTTGGCATGCACGGCGATGAAGTGCATCGGTGGATGCTTCATGGGTAGGTTTGCCTGGCGCAGCGATGAGGAGAAGGCCCGTGCGGTTGAGATGGGCACGCCCAACATAGACGGGGTGCTTACCATGGACACCCTTGTGAACACCGATGAGGCGGTGTTTATCGCGACCGGGGTCACCGATGGGGAGATGCTTCGCGGGGTCAAGTGCAGCGCCGAGGGCACGCGCACGCATACCGTCGCGATGGACAGTGGGAGCAAGACCGTCCGTTTTGTGGAAACAGTGCAGACCTTATAACGACGCAGGAACGGCGCAGACCCTATGACGATGCAGGCATAACGACGCAGGCTGTGTGCCGAGAATGAAAATAGGCGGAACACCCTATTTTCGCAACAACTTTGATTAAGATGAATACCAGGTGCTCCTTGCTGGTCCTGCCCCGCCTCTTAAACTGCCCGCTGCCTGGTGTGCTGCGTGCTGTGGCTACTTGCTGCTCGGAGCTGCTCTGCCCATCAGTTGCTGCGCAAAATCGTAGGGCTTCATCGGCTTCGGTTTTTCGGCTGCCGACGGTGGCGGCGGACAGGCATCACAGGAGGGGCATGCGCCAGCAGGCATATCGCCAGGCTGGGGACAGCCCATGGGCTGAACGCCTCGGTAATCTGTGCTGTAGAACCCCGGGCCCTTGAACGAGAGGCCGACAGGGGTGAACACGCGTGTCGCAAGAGTTCCGCACTCGGGACAGTTGACATCGGAACTGGATCCCATTGACCGCACGATCTCAAACGTCTTCTCGCATGCTGCGCAGTGGTAGTCGTAGATGGGCACGCGGGCTCCCTTCTCTCCAATAATCTCAAATAGGGCGCACAAATAAAACAGGTTACCTGCCAACTCACTTCAAGCGCAAGGGCTTTTTTCGTTTAAAATACAACAGTATGGATGAGGAGAAGCAAACCAGCAAAAAGAAGAAGGCTGCCGAGAGCCCCGCTAAGGCCAAGGCCAGCGAGCCTAAGGCCAAAGCTGCCAAGGCCACGCCTAAGGCTGCTGTGGCCAAACCCAAAGCTGCCACCAAACCTAAGGCCAGCGAGCCCGAGGCCACCAAGGCCGAGGCAACCAAGCCCAAGCCCATCGAGCTGGACAAGGCTGCCGGGCAGGTTAAAGCTGCCAAACAAGACAAAGTCGTCGAGCAGGATGCTGAGCCCCCCAAAAAAGCTCCTGCGAAAAGCGAGTCAAAAAACGAGTCATCAAGAAGCGAACCAGAGAAAAAACCGGCGGCAAAGCCAAGGGTAAAAAAGCCGAAGGCCAAGCCTGAGCCTGCATCGGAGGTAGCGGAGGCTCCTGCATCCGCCCCGGCATCCGGGAAAACCTCGGCAAAAGATAAAAAGCCGGCAGCCGCAGGCAAGCAAGTAACTGCAAGCAAAGCAGCCGCAGAGAAACCCGCCGCTGCAAGTAAAGCAACGACAAGAAAATCAGCCACAGACAAGCCAGCTGCAAGCAAAAGCGTAAGCAAAAAGGCACCTGCAAAAAAGGCTTCTGCAAAGGACAAAACAGCATCCCCAGAAAATGTCCCCAAAAAAGACACAGAAACACCCTCTAAA
The DNA here is from genome assembly GCA_009779675.1 of Coriobacteriia bacterium. GTDB lineage: Bacteria > Actinomycetota > Coriobacteriia > Anaerosomatales > PHET01 > WRDS01. Next base: position 8,563 of record WRDS01000003.1, on the reverse strand, counting down.
AAGGCTTCTGCAAAGGACACGAAAGAGACAGAAAGCGCAAAGGGCAAAAAAACGCCGTCCAAGAGGGCTTCCACGAAGGGTGCGGCGGGCACCCGCAGGCCTGCTGCGGAGCCCACGCCCGCCCGCAAGCCTGCCAGCGAGCCTGTCGCCGAGCCTGTTGGCAAGATCGATTTTGCCGCAATAGAGACTCCCGCGGAGCTGATGCCAAGGCATTCCGCTAGCGAGACGGTCGGCGCGGCGGCACCAGGCGGCGGCCTTCTCGGCGCGGCGGCATCGGCGGCGGCGGAGCCCGACACAAAGGGCGAAGCCGAGGCCGAAGGGCTTGTGCCGGCGCTTAAGAGGGATCGCCCGATCCGCCAACCTGTGATTCCCCGCAAAGTCTGGCTCACCGTCAGCATAGTTGTGGCGGTGCTGGTGCTTGGCACCGTCGGCGGGCTTTTTGGCAGGGCCCAGAGCCGTATCAACGTACCTGATGTCCTTGGACGCTCGGAAGAAGAGGCCAAAACGCTCCTCACCCAGATTGGGCTTGAAGCAGGGATCTCGGGAAGCAGGTTCAGCGCCGAGCCAAAAGGGACCGTGCTCGGCCAGTCTCCCGCTCCCGGAGCAAGGCTTGCTCGGGGAAGTGTGATCGAGCTGATTGTCTCGGCGGGCACCGAAGAAGTTGTGATGCCTGACGTGGTCGGGGATGGGATAGCGTCTGCCCGAGAGGCCCTTGATGGCCTGGGGCTTGCGCTTGAGATCGAGCTGGTGTCCTCCGAGCTCGCCAGCGGGACGGTGCTTCTCACGACACCGTCGCCAGGGGTGATACTCACCACCGGCGATGTGGTATACGTCCAGGTGGCAACGCCGACAGTGCGTGAGGAGGGGCTCAAGCCGTACTCGCTGGAGGGCGTGATAGTCGTTATCGACCCTGGCTCTCCTCCCACAGGGGCACCTGACACGGCAATGGAGGTCTCCCGAAGGCTGCGGGCGCTGCTTGAAGCATCGGGGGCATCGACCTGGCTGCTCAGGTCTGGCGTTGCGACCAACATGCCGGAGGCCGAGCGCGCCGCCTCGGCAAGGGTCGCCACCGCGACCGTCGGCATAGGGATCTCTATGGCGACAACCGGAGAGGGCGGTCGCACGGTCATGGTGGTATCGGGTGCGGGGACCGTCTCACAAACGTTGGCGCAGACCCTGACCGAGCAACTTAATGCCGCGGTATCGCCTGCGGTGCAGGTGCCTTCCTCAATAGACCCGGTATTCTCCGGTCAAGAGTACGCTGCGCTCAGGATTGGTATCGGGGCTCTTGACTCGGGGTCTGACAGGTCCTCATTTATCGACCCGAAATGGGCTGACCGGGTCGCGCAAGCGATATACACTGGTTTAGGCGAGGTGTTTGGCGAGAGGCAACAACCATGATGTCATGCATTCGGCGTTCATCAGCTTATCTGGCCACGGCAGCGCTCACCCTCTATTTGGTGATGCCTTCTGTTGCCAACGCGGCCACGGTCAGTGAGCTCAAACAGCAGCTTGAGACGCTCAAGACGCGTTCAAAGAAGGCCGGAGATGCCTATTCCAAAGCATATTGGGAGCTGGATGAGACCGAAGTCGCCCTTGCAAAGACAGAGAAAGAGATAACGCAGACGGAAGAGGAGCTGGCTGTTGCGCAGGAACGGCTCGGCGCACGGGTGGACGGCATCTACCGCCGTCAGAACATCGACATAATCAACGTCCTTCTCGAAGCGGACTCCTTCGAGGCGTTTGTCACCAGGGCAGATTATCTAGCCCGCATCGGCGAGGCCGACGCAGAGGTAATCGCCGAGGTAAAAGAGCTTCGCGAGGACCTGCTTGCGAAAAAAAGGAACCTTGTCGCGCAGCAGGCGACAAAAGAGAAGCGGGCAAAGCAGCTGCGTGCCAAGCGAGATCAGCTTCAAAAGGATCTCAAATTAGCCGAAGCCGACTTCAACCGCGTAAAGACGCAGCTTGATAACGCCCGTTCGCCTGGGGGCTCCTCCGGGGGCATGTCGCGTCCGGGGCCGAATGGGATGGTGTTTCCTGTGCGCGGCTCGTATTACTACTCAAACACCTGGGGCGCATCCCGTTCTGGAGGCCGGCGCAGGCACCAGGGCACTGACATCATGGCTCCCCATGGCACCCCGGTAGTTGCGGTCACAAATGGCACGGTCACTTCCAAAGAAGGTGGGCTAGGGGGGAAGACCATCTGGCTTAGGGGGACCGGCGGGTGGACTTTTTACTATGCGCACCTCAATGGTTGGGCGGTTCGCAGCGGACAGGTGCGTGCCGGGCAGGTCATAGGCTACGTGGGCTCGACCGGCAATGCGACGGCAAACGCCCCGCACCTCCATTTCCAGATGCATCCTGGCGGAGGCGCGCCGGTCAACCCGTACCCGTATCTGCGGGCGATGGAGTGACACCCTACGCGCCTGCATGGGCTGGCTTGTCCCAGGACAATCAAAATAGGAACGCTTGACGAGGCAACAAGACGTGGTCACGTGAGCTGGCTTCTACGAGGACAAAATCCGTCAAATGGCGACGATGTTTAAGATACGAGGGGGATGCTACGTGGATCAGGTCTTTAGAAGCGCGGCGGGCACGAGGCGGCGGGCACGCCTCTCGGCGCTCCTTTGCCTCGCGCTCGCTCTGGGCGCTCTACCGGGGGCAACGTAGGCAGGCGGTGTCCCGGGCGGTGGTGCCCCGACGGTTGCTGGTGTCCCGGGCAACGGTGCCCTGGCGGTCGCGGCTCCGGGCGGCGCGACACCGGAAGCTGCGGGTTCGGCTCTCACGGCGGACAGGGGTACGTCCCTGTCTGCAGGGTTCGTGGGATGGGAGGCCGTGAGCGCAGGGGACAGCCACTCCCTCGGCATCAAGGAGGACGGCACGCTCTGGGCGTGGGGGCTTAACGGTCGCGGGCAGTTTGACAACGGCACACGCCGCTCGACCAATGTCCCCATCCTCATCGACGGGTCCCGCGACCCCATCACTCGCGTTTCTGGCCCTGACCGCTATGGGACTGCGATTGACGCTAGCAAGAAGAACTTTGACTTTGAGAGTGCTAATGCGGTCATACTCGCCACTGGCATGAATTACGCAGACGTGCTTTCCACCTCCGCGCTCGCGGGCTCGCTTAGAGCCCCGCTTCTCCTCACGAGACCGAGCTCCTTAAGCCCCGGTGCGCTTGATGAGGTCAGGCGCTTAGAGGCCAGCAAAGTCTACATCATGGGTTCTACCGCAGCCGTTTCTGAGATAGTAGAGGGCTTGCTTACAGATGTTGGGCTCAGCATTGAGCGCATCGGGGGCAATGACCGTTATGAGACGAGTGCTCTTATTGCGAACAAGATTGCAAGCTTTGCGACCGGGGACTTTGCAAAGAAGGCGCTTATAGCCAGAGGAGACAACTTCGCGGACGGCCTCGCCGTGTCCCCTCTTGCGTGTACATAAGCAGGATTCCGGTCGTGCTTACCCGTCCAGCGACGCTCTCTGCTTCTGCAGCAGATACCATTACAAGCCTGAATATCGATGATGTGACCATACTCGGTTCACCGGCAGCTGTCTCCTCAGGGGGTCGAGGTGTCGCTGAATGCCTTGAGCACGAGCCCGGCAGTCAGGTGTGTCGGTGGCCAAGATCGTTATGAGACCGCACAGCAGATCGCGGTCTACGCGTTTAACAACTCCCTTGCGGTCAGGGGCTTCATCGGTGTCGCGACTGGATTGGACTTCCCTGAACTTTGCCGGTGGGGTCGCGATAGGCGCGTGTAACGACATCCTTGTCCTCACCGCCCCCCGGGATTCTTTCGTCGGTCTGGGGCACATATTTACCAGGTGCTTGCAACGATGTGAAGCCAAACATCCAGACCTATGGGGGAGAAAACGTGGTCTCCGACAACGTCATGGACAAGCTGCGGGATCTCCTGTTCTAGGGCTGGGCACATCGGATATATCAGTCCGCATACACATACATTGTGTGCACCATCGCCCGTGCGCGCATGCATCGTGCGCGCTATTGCCTGTGTGCATCGTGTGTGCGCCATATGTGCATCGGGTGCGGGCGATTGCCGATCACGCTCCATTATGCCATCATATCGGTGTCATCAATACCGTGTCGGGAGCTGCACAGGTAGCTGAGAGGCGACGGGCGTTCCAAGCGTCGCGACCGAAAGACGGTTCCGGTAATGCGGGGCCAGCAAAGCGGGTCGTCTGTTAGGCGCGGGGCTGTTTCGCTGTTGTCCCCGCCTGCCTTTGCGCTGCCGTTGCCGTCTTTCGGCCAAGCGGGTGTCTGTGCATCCAGAGAGGTAGGAGGATCATGCGAAGCGACAGGGTCAGCCTTCTTGCCGAGATGGCACTTGCGGTCGCCCTTTCAGCCGCGCTTTGGCTGCTTGGCGTTAAACTCCCATGGAACATTGCAGGCGGCACTGTCGCGCTCGATATGCTGCCGATCATGGTCGTCGGGTTGCGCCGAGGCCTGGTCCCGGGGCTTATCACCGGTGCGCTTTGGGGTGCTGGCAGCCTGTTGCTTGATCCCTATATCATTCATCCGGTGCAACTTGTTTTCGACTACCCGCTTGCATTTGCGCTTTGTGGGCTTGTCGGTCTTGGGACATCTCGCGTCAGGGAGACGCTTGCGGATGGCAAGAGGCTCCAGGCATCCTCGCTTGTCACCCTGCTTGTCATACTTGGCGGGGCGGGGCGCTTCGTAAGCCATTTCATCTCTGGAGCGGTGTTCTTCGCCTCGAATGCGCCGACGGGTCAGCCGGTGCTCCTCTTCTCGGCTATCTATAACCTGAGCTACATGATCCCCTCGACGCTTGCCTGCGCGGTCCTTGCGGTCGCCCTGTACCCGGTGCTCGAGCGCACGGTCCCGCTGCAACGAAGCGTGCTTGAGCGTGCAGCCTCCTCGCAACGAGGCATCTCATGAGCGGCACCCTCCTCCTTGTCGGTGCGGCGGGGGAGCCCGAGACGCCCGCCATCGTCGGCGCGCTCGCTCCTTCGCACGACCGCGTCGTGGCTATCGACGGCGGGTTGCACGCGTGCATCCTGGCAGGCGTAGTCGCAGACATGGTCGTTGGCGACCTCGATTCGGCCTCGGCTCAAGACATGCAGTACGCGAAGCAGCATAGCATCAAGACCGTGCGCTTTCCCGCCGAGAAGGACGAGACCGACCTCGATCTTGCACTTGCCGAGGCGGTTTCTCTCGGCGCGCAGGAGGTAACGGTAACAGGGGTCGTTGGCGGGCGGGCGGATCACACCCTTGCGGCGCTGGGGAGTGTAGTGCGTACGCCAGCTTTGCGTGTGGCTCTCGTTGAGCCGGGGCTTGCAGGCTGGGTAGTCAGATCAGGGGAGGTCTTGGAGCTGTCCGGCGCAGGGAGCGTTGTCTCGCTCTTGGCGCTGCCCTCAGATGCGGTTGTGAGCGTGCGCGGAGCGAAGTGGGGGCTTGAAAGGCATAGGCTTGCTTGTACGGCCTCGCTCGGCATGAGCAACGTGCTTGCCGATGAAAAAATGGCAATAACCGTGCACGATGGAGTAATGTGTGTTTTCTCTCCTAAGGCTGAAGGGTATAAACCTGCGCAGTATGTTAGCCGAAAGAGTAGTAGAAGAGCAGTTCGGCCCTGACGGCCTTGACGGCTCGAAGCAGGGAAGCAACGAAACCGGCGACCTTGACGGCTCAGAGCAGGAGGCAACGAAGGTATCTGTCAGATCACGCCACAGGGCATTCGCATGACAAAGTAAATACGGCACCATTCGGGTCCTAGCATCGCGCAAAACTGAGGTTGCCAGACCCGAAAAGACACTAGGAGTACCATTTTAGGATGCACGCGATTGAAGTAGCGTCTGTTCCAGCCGCCATTGCACTGGGCAGTTTGATGGGTAGTTTGGGGATCTCCCGCGAACTGCTGATGAACTGGGGGCCGATTGCGGCTGCCTTCCTGTTCTTTGTGGGCTGTGTCTGCTGGGCGTTGTGGGACAGGCGGCGGGGGAGGGCACGCAGGTCCGCCAAACGCCAAGCGGCCAAAGCCCTCGCACCGAGCGCCCCCACCGTTGTGTCGAGCGCTCCCACTCTCGCACCGACTGCCCCCACTCCTGCGCCACACAACCCAGCTCCTGCACCGAGCGGTCCCGGTTCCGTGCCGATGGGCCCGCCAGTTACCCGACCAGCAGGCCCACTGGTGCCGAGCGCCCCTCCAGAGATCATCCCTGCCCGCGAATCGAAGCCGTCAAAACCGCCGAACGGCCGGCTGTTTTCCGGCAGGGCTGCAAAGGGCGGCAAAAAAGGCGCAACGGTCGAGCCTCCGTTGCTCTCGGCCAAAGAGCCTTTGCCGCAGGGATCCCCTATCGCTTTTCTGGCTGTTGAGCCGAAAGGCCGGTCTTTTGCCGCTGGTGCCGGCAACGGCATCTCAGGCGCGGGCATCTCAAGTATGGATGAAAGCGTCATCTCAGGCACGTGGTGGCGTGTTCCAGTAGCGCCGGCAGTTCCGACTGCGGTAATGGTGGGCGCGGTAGCCAGCGCGGCAGCCACAGAAGGCGGCACCAAGGGGCGAGGATCCGCAAAAGAGGCCGAAGACGCCGTCGAAAGTAGCGCCGAGAACGCCAAGGATATCGAAAGCGCCGAGAGCGCAACAAGCAACGCAAGCTCCAATGGGGCAACACCCAAGGAGCCAGGCGGGCTGGACACCAAGGAGGTGCTGGAGGCCCTCATGAGGGCTGCCGGGCTAGTCGCGCCGGTCCTCCAGGCGCACCTCTGGCTTTTCGATGAGGCGACCGACACGTTGCGTCCTTTGGACTCGGTTGGCCCGGGCGTGGCGCAGACCATTCCTGTGACTGCCTCTACAGGCGCCCTTGGGCGCGCTGTCAGCTCCGGGGTGCCTGCGGTCGGCACCTACGATGAGATGCCCGGCGGACAGCCTGGCGTCTCTCAGTATGCGATCCCTATAGTCGCACGCGATACTGCAGGGGTCGCAGCGCTCGACCTGCTCACCTCGAGTCCGGACGACACCAGGCTTGCCGAGGTCGCAGCAGGTCTCGATAACGCTCTTGCTGCAGCGTTGGCGCTTGATGTGACCAATGACGAGTCCTCGTCAGCGGCATTGTTGCTTCGGGCAGCGTCAGAGATCGTGCACCTTGTAGACCCGCAAGCGATCATCGAGGCGACTTTGGACAAGGCGCTGGAAGTCGCCAAATCAGATACCGGGTCAGTGATGCTCACCTGCCCGGATGGGGCAATGCGCATCCGTGCCTCTAGGGGGCTGCCGGAGGAAGTCATCGAGCAGGCAGCCATCCGTAGCGGGGATGGGATTGCCGGCGTGGTGCTGGCAACAGGGAAATCCCTCGTGATCGAGAACCTGAACGGCAAAGGACCTGCGTCGCGCAGGCACGAGGTCATCTCGGCGATCACCGTACCTATTACGGACGACCTGGGGCCGCTCGGCGTGCTTAATGTGGGCAGCAGGAAGTTCCATGCCAGGAGGTCTGCCAAGCTTACGAGCGCTTTGGAGGCTCTCGGGAAGGTCACCGCAGTCTCTTTGCGCAATGCGCATGAGTTTGCGGCTTCCAGTGACCGACACATGGAGACCGTCCGGGCGCTTGCGCTGGCGTTTGAGAAGACGGACCCGTACTCGTTGGGCTCGACCGACCGGGTGCATGAGCTTACGCAGCGGCTTACCGAGGCGCTCGGGCTGCCGTATGAGGAGCGGCAGGCGACGGCCATGGCGGCGCTTCTGCACGATATCGGCATGCCTGCCACGAGTGATTTCGTGAGTGCCAAGGAGCGCCCGCTTACCACCATTGAGCAGGGGCTGCTCAAGATGCACCCCACAGTGGCGGCGGATGTGCTGGGGCAGACCTCGGCGCTTGTGAGCGCGGTCCCCATCGTCTATCACCACCATGAGCACTATGACAGCAGCGGCTATGTGCTCGGCCTTTCCGGGTCCGACATCCCGATGGGCTCGCGGGTGCTTGCCGTTACGGACGCGTACGTCTCCATGACATCGTCGAGACCGTACCGGAATGCCATGGCACCGGTGGATGCCATCGCCGAGATCCAGGGCAAGGCGGGATCCCAGTTCGATCCCGAAGTGGTGGATGCGTTTGTGGGGATCGTCAACCAGGCCTGAGTCCGGCGGCGGCGATCACGCGGCGGCGGCCAGGCAGCAGCGGCCAGACGGTGGCAGCCAGGTAATGGTGGCAGACGGTGGCAGCCAGGCAGTTCAGGCGAACCAGTGTGTCAGCGCGCTAGCGGCTTACCTTCGTGGTGGTCTTCATGCACTTGGTGCAGACGTTAACGCGTTTGACGCGTCCTTCAAGCACCACGGTGACCTTCTGGATGTTTGGCCGGAATGTGCGAGGGGTCACGCGATGCGAGTGGCTGATATTACGGCCTGCCGCAGGCTTCTTGCCACAGATGGCACAGACTTTGGACATTGCATGTCTCCTTTAACGGTCCAGAGGCGACAGGCAATAACCTTGAGCCTCGTACCTCGGCTGCATATTTGCGCAAAGCGGATGGAATCCTAGCACACGTACAGCCCGGTGGACAAGCGCGTGCGCCGCGCCAGAGCAATCTGGCAGG
>WRDS01000002.1 GCA_009779675.1 Coriobacteriia bacterium | reverse complement strand
TGCGCAAAATCATAGCTCGGGTAGATGCACCATGCGTCTCCGGTCATCGGGTGCGGCGCGTGCACGATGCGGTACATGACTGGGTCACGCAGGTTGATGTTAGGGGAGGCCATGTCGATTCTCGCACGCAGGACCCGTGAGCCGTTCCCGAACTCGCCAGCGCGCATCCTGCCGAACAGATCCAGACTCTCTTCCGCCGAGCGGTTCCTAAACGGGCTCTCCTTGCCGGGTTCTGTGAGCGTTCCGCGGTAGGCACGGATCTCATCGGCAGAGAGGTCGTCTACGTAGGCTTTGCCTGCTCTGATAAGGTGCACTGCCCACTCATAGAGCTGCTCGAAATAGTCAGAGGCGTGAAAGAGGTTCTTTCCCCAGTCAAAGCCCAGCCAACGCACATCCTCTTTGATCGACTCTATGTACTCGAGTTCCTCTTTTTCCGGGTTGGTATCGTCAAAGCGCATATTGCAATGTCCATCGAAATCCTCTGCAACGCCAAAGTTAAGGCAGATGGATTTTGCATGCCCGATATGCAGATAGCCGTTCGGTTCCGGCGGGAAGCGCGTCACCACCTGAGATACTCGGCCATCGCGCAGGTCAGCGGCGATGATATCGCGGATGAAATCGCTCCGGTCAGCGGGTGGCTCTAAGGGGGCACCGGCATCGGTGTTCATAGGCGTATTCATAACTACCGAGAATAGCATAGGTTTTGCCTGGCGGTGTGCATTAATGCTCCGCGTGTCTAATGCTCCGCATACGGGATGTATCCGGCCTGTTTGATGCACCGCTGACCTTCCTCAGAGAGCATCCAGTCCAAGAACAGCCCTCCGGTGCGAGCTTTGTCGTCGGCTCTGATGACACCGTAGTAACAGGTTGTGAACGGATACGAGCCCGTTCTAAGGTTTTTCACGTCAGGAGATATGTCGTTGATTTTGAGGATCTTTATGTTCTCGTTTTTATATAACGCATCGACATAGTACTTGTAAGAGTACCCTATGCTCGCGCTGTCGTTCTTGTATTCAGCTACAGTCTCGATCAGTTCATCCATATCCACAACAGCCGTGAGCCTTTCGGCTGGAAGCATAGGCGTGCCTTGCATGACAAGGTTTATCATTGCGGTCTGGCTGCCGGAGTTCTTCTCTCTCTGATAGGCGGTGATAGCCATATTCTTGCCGCCTACCTTCTTCCAGTTCGTGATCTTGCCGGAGTAGATGTCGCGTACCTGATCAACGGTAAGGCTCTCAACAGGATTATCCTTGTGGGTGATGAAAACGAAGGCGTCATAGCAGACCGGTTTCTTAACAAGCTCGACGCTGTGGCGTTTTGCCAGGGCCAGCTCATCGGCAGAAGGCTCAGTCGCGATGAGCAAGTCCACAGGATGCTTGTGATCCATAAAATTCATGTATTCTTCGCCATCACGTTGGATGCCGACACCCGCTGAGTCGTCAGTCGCTTTGGTTATCAGGTTCACATAAGCGTTATGCGTTGTGCGAAAGAACACGAACTCGTTTGCATCCTCATCTGAGAACTTGAGATGCTGCCGTATGAATTCGACTGCCATTGGAACTGCAACAGTAGACCCGTCAATGCGGGGATATGTGCCATATCCGACTTCACCGTAATCCTCTGCGTAGTTATCCGGGTCGTTCATCAATTTGAATTCACCAAGCTGAAACGGGCTATCCATCACGATCTGCTGCCAGCCCGCACCCCTTTTAATATGCTGATTAATCTGTCCCCACGAACCCAATTTGTCAGGCTCTTTGGCGAAAAGGTCATTGCTGGCAGGCTCGCTGACAGTAGGCTCATCCGTCTTTGATGTGCAGCCGTATGCGGATATTGCCAAGAGCAGTGCGAGAAGAAGAGCCAGACAGAGCCCTGTTCTCGACGGTTCTCTTTTGCCCATATCAAAACCATTTCCTTGAGAGCTCGGCACTATTTTCCGTGGTTTCCCTAACACCTTTTGTGAGATGCATCGTTTTCTGGCGATAAACGTGCTGTGGCGCATTGTTGTCCCAATGGCCGACGGTTGCCCCAGCTGTGCATGCGAACGTTTCGCTGGCGTGCTTCTGCTCCGCCACCAACAAAGTATACCCAGCGGTCAGACACGAATTACCAAGGGGGACTCGCACGTAGGCAAACCGTTACGCACGCCTTTAGCAAGCCAAGCGCAAGTGCGAGGCCGTAGCGAATTTGGAAACGAGCAGGGAGGCTGCGAGGGCGGCAAATTGACACCGAAAACGGTACCACGTGCGCCCATAGCGGCACCATTTGCGCCTATCAGTCTGTCAAATAAAAAGCGGAAACCGGAGTTTCCGCTGGTAGATTATGGTAGCCCGTACGGGATTCGAACCCGTGATCTCCGCCTTGAGAGGGCGGTGTCCTAGTCCACTAGACGAACGGGCCATCATGGCTGGGGTACTAGGGCTCGAACCTAGACTCTTCGGAACCAGAATCCGACGTGTTGCCAGTTACACCATACCCCAAGTACCCAGGCGCACTGTATCAGCGCGAAAAGGTATGCTACCTACGGTAGCGGGCGCTGTCAACCTACCGATGCCTACTGATGCCTACCGCATCGCGCCTGCACGCCGACATACGCAGGGCACCCGCGCAGTCGGGTGCCCTGCGTATGTCGGCGTGTGCCTGACGCACTGCACGATGCCACTACACTATGCTTCGATTTTATTTTGCCAAAACCGACGGATAGGAACGATGCCCATGAAAACCCCATGCAGGGTTCCGAGACAAAAGACTTTGATCTGAACCTTCATTCGGATGGCCTGCTCATCAGGGAGGCTTTGCCGTCTGACTTCCCCTCGATGTTGGAACTCAATCGGGCATGGGTGCGGTTTCTGTCACCGCTTGACGCTGGAGCCCTTGCGGCTTTGCATCGGCAGTGCGCATACCGCGTGGTGGTGGAAGTAAATGGGGGCATTGCAGGGTTTTTGCTGGCGCTTTGCCCTGGCGAAGAGTACGACAGCCCCAACTACCGCTGGTTTTCTCAGCAATTCGATGATTTTCTCTATATTGATCGCGTTGTTGTTGGGGGATCGCATCAGGGGCAAGGGGTCGGGCGGGCGCTGTATATCCATGTGATCGATTGGGCCAAGGATGCCGGTTTTGGAATGCTGACGTGCGAGATCGACATCGATCCCCCCAATGAGAGGTCAAGCGCGTTTCACAGCGGGTTCGGTTTTGCCGAGATCGGAAGACAGTGGGTAGCAGGCGAAACCAAGCAGGTGTCGTTACAGAGCCTCAAGCTTTGAGGGTCTGACCTGGACGAGGGCACGTGGCATATTCCGCGGGGTTTTTCGTGAGGCGCATCTACAGGCACATCGCTGGATTGCTTAGGTTGCTTGGGTTCAGCTACTCTTAGGGTGTCTTGATAACAAGCAAATGGATCGCGAAGCCGATAACCGCGAATGCAATAACCGCTAAGCTCGCCTTAAACCCCGGCGTGCTGTTTTTGAATCCAAGCCAACGCCATTTCCAGATGGCATCTCGCTGGATCCGTCTGATGTCGTCCCTGCTAACGTCCACGTATACTCTTATCCACTGAGGCTCTCTTTGGGTTCCTTTATGCAATGCTCGGCAGATCTGTAAAAAACCTGAAGCGGAAAGGGTTCGTTGAGCGAGCGTTCGGCAGCCAAGAGACCCTCGTGAGGTCAAGAAACCCTCGTGGATCGGGGAGCGGGTTGCCGATAATCATAGTGGCACGATTCTTCAATGGATTTTTGAGATGGTCATGGAAAAAGGCTGGCGGATGGGGCAAGCAAAGGAAAAATGACGGGCACGGTAGGTACCATAACCCATGAAGAGCTGATCAAGCGGTTCCAGCCGCTTCCGGAACGCATAAAGCGTAACAGGAGGCGCACCGCTTGGTTCATGATGCTTTATGTAGCGATATCAAGCTTTCTTGTGGCTGCGTCGGTTGTTCTCGGTGTGGGTCTTACGTTGCTCCATGTGTTTGCGGAGAACGATATGCCTAAACTCTTCGTCCACCTGCAGGAATACAGCGAGTTGATCCTTGTAGGCATTCTGGCCATGTGGCTTGTTCTCATGCTGCTGTTTCTGGGCTCAAGTTGGCTGACGTTGCGAAGAGGTGAGGGTAGGCTGCTTGCCGCCCTCAAAGCAAAGCCTGCGCCGTTTGGCGAGTACCGCGCGGTGAAGTCTGCGCTTTATGATGTTGCAATCGCGACGGGGGTGCCCCTTCCTCGGCTGGCGATTATTAAGGATCGGGCGATAAACGCCTTTGCGATATCCCATCGTTATGAGAACGGCTGGGTCGGGGTCACCACCGGACTTGTGGACCTACTCACCGCAGAGGAGTTGCGGTGCGTGCTCGCGCACCTGGTTGCGAGGCTTCAAGACGGGTCTGCGCGGGCAGCAACGATCCTCTCTGAGCTGCTTATGGCAGAGGATTCCCTCGTCAAGAAGGATGATGAGTTTGCAAGGCTCTGCCTTGAGAACCCAGATGTGGTCGCCGCTAATTCTAAAGCGATGATGCCGAAAGTCCTGAATGAAGGAGAGGCCGAGGGGAAAACCCGCTCTCCTTTCTCGTTGCTCTTTGCATCCCTGCACTTTGTGACCAACGGGTGCAGCCGTATCGTTATCTGGTTTATTAAGAGCTGGTATTGCCGTCAGCAGAGCGTTGCTGCGGAGTGCGCCGATGCCATGGCGGTGTCAATCACCAAAGACCCAGCAAGTATGGTCAGGGCCCTCTCAAAAGTGCTTCCGGTTGACAATCGTCCAGGGGATGCGAGCGAGCCAAGGTTTCGAGAGGATATCTTTGGCGCACTGTTCTTTGCGTGGCCGACGTTCAGTTTTGCCGATGACCCCGAGCTTGTCCGGATCCAGCGTCTGCGAGAGATCCTTGGCCCAGCGGCGATCGGTCGGTGATCGGTCGGTTTTAGGCTCTAAGAAAACGAGGATCCCGTGCTCAATGCGTCCGTTAACATAGACTACGAAGAGCTAGTTGCACGATTCCAGCCGCTCCCAGAGCGCATAGCACGTAACCGGAGGCATGTTATCGGTTTCATGGTGCTCTATGTTGTGGTGGCAAGCTTTCTTGTGGCTCTATCTGTTGTTGCCTGTGCAGGCTCCGCTTTGCTCTGGATAGCCTTATGGCGCATTGAGGTAAGGCTTCCTTTTTATTTGGAGAACCTCTACGGGCTGATCTCCGAGGTGCAGAGATTAAACGGGTCGATCTCCGCTATTGTCTTAGCTGCGTGGATCGCCCTCGTCTTGGAGTTCCTGGTCTCAACCTGGCTTGCATTGCGAAGCGGTGAGGACAAGCTACTCGTTGCTCTCAACGCAGAGCCCATGCCGCTTGGCGAGTACCGCGAGGTGAAATCTGCGCTTCATGACGTTGTGATCGCAACGGGGGCAGCGAGACCCAAGCTTGTAGTCGTTCATGATCGGGCGATAAATGCTTTTGCAATATCCCATCACAATGAAACGGGTTGGATCGGGGTCACCACCGGACTCGTCGACTCGCTTAGCATAGAAGAACTACGTTGTGTGCTTGCGCATCTGGTTGCTCGGCTTCAGGACGGGTCTGCCCGAACGGCAACGATCCTTTCCGAGCTGTTCATGGTCGCCGACAACATCAAAACGAAGCGCGACAGGTTTCTAAGGTTCTTCCATGAGGATCCTGACATGCTTATCATGTGGGCCCTACGGTGGCTGCTGACCCCCTTTGTATTACATTTCCTGCTTCTCCACGCGGTGGCCGATAGCTGCGGCTCCATGGTTATCGGGTTCACAAAGAGCTGGTACCGCCGTAAGCAGTGTGCCGCCGCGGAATGCGCCGATGCCATGGCGGTGTCAATCACCAAAGACCCGGCAAACATGATCCGGGCCTTGTCAAAGGTGCTTCCAGCGGACAATCGCCCAGGGGTTGCAATCGAGCCGATGTTTAAGACCTACGTTTTTGGTGCGGTGTTCTTTGCTTGGCCGTCGTTCAGCTTTGCCGATGACCCTGAGCTTGTCCGGGTCCAGCGTCTACAAGAGATCCTTGGGCCGGCGGTTATCCTACCCTGGTGATCCTGCCAACGTGAGTCATGTCGTATCCGCCCATCTCACCGGTGCGCTGACGGAATGAGCGGGTAGTAAGAGCCTCTAGCAACCGGACGATATGCGGATCGTTGCCCTTCTCGGCATCGAACACAAGGTCATACTGCTCGTGGAAGAGCGGAATGAACCCGAGGCCCGCTTCCCTGGCTGTTGCAAGTGTTGCGATGCCGACATCTGCTTCGCCGGCTGCGATCTTCTCGGCTACTGCAGCGTGCGTGGGCACAACATCGCTATAGGTGTCGACCTGCTCTTGCGTGATGTTTGCAGCTGTGAGCTGGCTGTCGAGCCAGATGCGCGTGCCTGAGTCTGGCTCGCGGTTGACGAAGCGTATCCCGGGTCGTGCGAGATCCTCGATAGAGCGGAGCGAAAGGGGGTTGCCCTCGGCGACAACCAGGCCCTGCTCGCGGTGCGCAAGGGTGACTAAGATCATAGGGCGGCCTGGGAAGAGGCGCTCGACGAACGGCGCATTGTACTCACCGGTCGACTTGTCGAGCAGATGACAGGCTGCCACATCAGCAAGGTTCTGCTTGAGTGCCACAAGCCCATCAAGGCTATTAAGGTAGATCGGTGAATAAACATTTTCCCCGGAATGCTGTGCAGACGAGGTCAGCGAGTCCAGGGCGGCATCCCCATATGCAATGACCGCAGCATCAGTCGCTCCGTGTTCGGGGACGACCATGAAGTGAACGGCATATGCGGACGCAGTGGCCTTATAGTACTTCTCAACGTAACCGAGGGTTTTTTCAGTACGGATCAGCTGGATCAGGCCAACATCCTCAAGCTTTTTAACGTGATACCTTATTTTTGCAGGATACGTCTCAAGTGTGTTGGCAAGATGGGTGAGTGTTTGCGGCTTCTTCATCAAAAGCCGAAGGATGAGCAGGCGGGAATCATCAGCAATCGCTGCAATCTGATCACGTCTGGTAATATTGTTGAGCGCGGGCACGGTTTCCTCCTATCCGCTCTTGTTGACGGGTTCCTGACGGATCGCAATAAAATATCTTTTCCTGTAGTATAACTGATTTTGCTTGTGTTTGGACTATTTTGCCAGAATAAGGTGTGTGTTTTGCGAGTTAAAAGTATGTGTTGTTTGGTGCTGCTCGGTGGTTATCTACCTCGCTCAGTGGTTATCCAATGGTCTGTCATCGGGTCGGCCTGTTGTTTCTGCTCGCAAGGCGCATGCAGTTGAACGATCTATGGAGGTGGCCATGCACGGAAGGCTATTCAGACTTGCTTTAGCAGTGATCCTGGCCACTTGCATGGTGGCTACATTCGGATGCAAAAAAGGTGGTCGCTCTACGACCGATGACCCTGCAGGCCAAGTAAGCGGATCGGGAACGGTTGATGCGACCAGCTCAAACGGCACCGATGGCTCGCCGGAAGGCACAGCAGACGATTCGTCAGGGTCGGGTTCCTCTAGCGCTGACGGCGCGTCTGGGTCGGGAGGCAGCACGGGCGGTGCGGGCTCGGCAGCGGGTTCAGGGAAATCGTCGTCTGCTACACAGTCAACCGGTTCAGGAACAGCTGGTTCTAGCGCGTCTGGGTCGGGAGGCAGCACGGGCGGTGCGGGCTCGGCAGCGGGCCCGGGGGACTCACAGTCCTCGTCAGGCGGCTCTGTGACCCAACTCAAGATCGAGGATCTTACGGTGGGGAAGGGCGCGGAAGCAAAAAGCGGAACCAAGATCACCGTGCACTATACCGGTTGGCTGACCAGCGGGAAGAAGTTTGATTCATCTCGGGACGCAGGCAAGCCCTTCCAGTTTGTTGTAGGGAAAGGCGCGGTTATCCAAGGCTGGGATGAGGGTGTGGTCGGGATGCGGGTCGGCGGGAAACGCAAGCTCACCATTCCACCGGAGTTAGCCTACGGCGAACCGGGGATCGGTTACGATATCGGCCCCAATGCGACACTGATCTTTGAGGTCGAGTTGCTCAAAGTCGAGTAACCCGGGCCGATCGATCTAGGCGATGCTTTTGACTCAGACCGTGCCTTTGCGCACTTTTAGAGCCAGGCTTATGCTTTCAGAAAGAACAGGCTTACGTTTTCAGAAAGAAACCAGTAAGAAAGAAGCTGAATAGATGTTTTTTGAAAAAACCGTGTTGCCAAACGGGACAACGATCATTTCCGAGCAAATGGGCTCTGTGCGATCAATTGCCCTTGGCATATGGTTCAGCGTGGGAAGTCGTGATGAGGAGCCTGCTGAGGCGGGCATGTCCCACTTTCTAGAACACATGATGTTTAAGGGGACTTCCGTGCGCTCGGCCCGGGACATCTCGGAGGAGTTTGATCGCTTAGGAGCCGAGATCAACGCGTTTACCTCCAAGGAATACACTTGCTACTATGCACGCTTTGTCGACGAGCATCTGGACAGGGCATTCTCAATACTGTCGGATATGGTCACCGATGCGGCCTTGGATAACGCAGCTTGTGAGTCTGAGCGCGAGGTGGTCATCGAGGAGATTGCCCGCATGGAGGACACTCCCGACGACCAGATCCATGAGATCTTCAGCCGTGTGCTTTGGCCGACACACCCCATTGGGCTGCCGGTCCTCGGCGACAAGGAGAGCGTGGCGACCTTTGATCACGGTCGGTCGACGGCGTTTCGCGCCAAGCACTATCTGAGCGGCAACTGTGTGGTCGCTGCAGCTGGCAATGTAAGCCATGATGAGCTTGTCGCACTGACCAAAAAGTACTTGACGGGTATCCCGCATGGCGAACGTATCGGACGTCCGGCGGTCAAGGAGTCTGGCAGCTCGAACCTGGCGGTGCTTGAAAAAGAGACAGAGCAGGCCCATATCTGTTACGGGCTTGCCACCATGGATGCCAACCACCCTGACCGCTTCGCGCTCTCGTTGTTCGATGCGGTCCTTGGCGGTGGGATGAGTTCTCGGTTGTTCCAGGAGATCCGCGAGAAGCGCGGGCTCGCCTACGCCGTCTACTCGTTCTCGGCGCTCTATCAAGACACGGGCGAATTCGCGGTTTATGTGGGCACGCGGCCATCGAATGCCGAGGAGGTCGTCGGCCTCATTGCATCAGAGGTGGAAAGGATCGCCTCGGATGGAGTTTTGCCCGAGGAACTCGACCGCGTTCAACAGGCGCTAAAAGGCCATCTTGTGCTCGGAATGGAATCCACACGCATGAGAATGACGCGGCTTGGCAAGAACGAAGTTGTAGGTGGGGAGATCCTCTCCACCAATGAGATCATGGCTCGGGTCGATGCGGTGACCATGGATGATATCAGGCGGGTGTCCGAGGAGGTACTTTCAAAGCAGAAGGTGCTTGCGGTTATCGGGCCTTTCTCGGCAGATCAGTTTGCCGGTGCGGTCTGACCGCTGACTTGTGGCCTGGGCGCTCGGCGGCTTCGGCGATACGAGGAGGGTTTAAGCTGATGATTCAGGTGTTGGTGGCAGGCGCGGCAGGTCGGATGGGACGCGAGGTCGTTTCGGCGGTCCACGCAGCCGATGGCCTAGAGGTTGCAGCTTGCGTGGATCCGGCGGCGTGCGAGGTCATGCCTGGCGCAGGCCAGGGCGATCCTTATATCTGCGAGCCATCGCTTGCCGAGGCCATCAAACGGTCCTGCCCGGATGTGATGGTCGATTTCACGCGACCAGACTCCGTTGAGGAGAACCTGCGCACGGCGCTTGCAGCCGGTGTCGACTGCGTTGTGGGAACCACTGGGCTGTCCGAGGAAAGGCTCGCGGCGATCCTTGCCGCCGAACGGCAGGATCCGGACACCTGCCTGTTCTTTGCACCGAACTTTGCCGTCGGTGCCGTCTTGATGATGCAGTTCGCCGAGCGTGCCGCACGCTATATGCCGCATGCCGAGGTCATTGAGATGCACCATGATGCAAAACTTGACGCGCCCAGTGGCACTGCCGTGCGCACGGCGCGCATGATCGCTGCCGCACGTGAGGGGTCGCCGCATGCCCCGGGGCCTGAGACCGCGGTCGCGGGTTTTGAGGGTGCTCGGGGCGCATGGGGTGCCGAGAACGAGGGCCCCGCCATCCACTCGGTCCGGCTCCCGGGCTTTGTTGCGCACCAAGAGGTCGTCTTTGGCGGTCTGGGCCAGACATTGACGATTCGGCATGACTCAATTGACCGCAAGGGCTTCATGCCCGGAGTGGTCCTTGCATGCCGAGAGGTGGGCTCTCGTAAAGGCCTGATCGTCGGCCTTGAGAAGCTTATGGGATAAGCGAGCGAGATGTGCTTGGCGGAGAAAGCAGACACCGCAAGCCTTTTTCCCGAGACGGGCGCGTAATCACCGCCCACTGTGTCACAATACCGCTCAGAATAGCAACAGTAATTATTTCGCAGTGTTCCCGTTTTGCTGCGATCCTGCTGAAAGAGGTGCATAACAGTGGCTACACCACGCTTTGGCCGACTGCTCACCGCCATGGTGACGCCGTTTACTGCGGAACGCGAGCTTGATCTTGACCGGGCATCCGAGCTTGCCGAGAAACTGATCGCCGAGGGCACTGACGCGCTCGTCGTCTGCGGCACCACTGGAGAGAGCCCCACCGTTTTCTACGACCAGAAAATCGATCTTTTCAGGACGATCGTTGATACGGTAGGCGGTCGAGTGCCGGTCATTGCGAACACGGGAGACAACTGCACGGACGACTCGGTGGAGTTCGCTGCAAAGGTGACTGCGCTTGGTGTCGACGGGATCATGGCGGTCGTCCCGTATTACAACAAACCACCCCAGGAGGGTCTCTACCAGCACTTCTGCACAATCGCCCGTTCTGTGGATCTGCCGGTCATCCTCTATAACATCCCTGGGCGGTCTGTGGTAAACGCCACTCCTGAGACGATCCTTCGTATAGCACATGACTGTGAGAACATTGTTGCCCTCAAGCAGGCCAACTCTGATCTTTCGCAGGCTGCAGAGGTTATTGCAAATGCTCCCGAGGGGTTCGAGGTGCTGTCCGGCGACGATGAGCTCACCTTGCCCTTGATGGGCCTTGGCGGAACCGGTGTGATCTCTGTGTCAAGCCATGTGGCAGGCCCCCGCTTCAAGGAAATGGTCGAGGCGCATGCATCCGGCGACCATACGCGGGCACTCCGTACCCACCTTGAACTGTTGCCACTCATAAAAGCGCTGTTCATGACGGCAAATCCGATAATGGTTAAAAAAGCGCTTGGGCTCCAAGGTTTTGATGTGGGCGGTGTCCGCCTGCCTCTTATCGATGCGACCCCCGAGCAGACTGCCGAGCTTGAGCGCATAATGCGCCGCGTCGGGGTGCTGTGACGGCTCGCATGGCCAAGCGCAACTGCCTGAAGGTCATCCCGCTCGGCGGGCTTGACGAAATCGGCAAGAACATGACGGTTTTCGAGTACGGCGACGACATGTTTATCGTCGATGCCGGACTCATGTTCCCCGGCGACGATCACCCTGGAATAGACCTGATCCTTCCAAATTTCGAGTATGTCTTGAAGCGTCAGGACATGTTACGCGGCATCGTCATAACCCATGGCCACGAGGATCATACGGGCGCAATCCCATTCCTGCTCAAAGAACTCAAGCCGAGCGTACCCATCCTTGGCACTCGGCTTACCTTGGGGCTTATCAAAAGCAAGCTTGAAGAGCACAAGATAAAGAAGTCGAAACTGCGTGAGATCTTGGCCGGAGGGCACGTTACACTCGGCGTTTTTGGGCTCGACTTCTTTGCTGTCACGCACTCCATCCCCGATGGGGTGGGCGTGCATATCCGCACACCCGTCGGGAACGTGTTGCACTCAGGGGACTTCAAGCTCGACCAAACGCCGATCGACGGTCGCCTGACCGATTACGGTGCTATTGCCCGGTACGGTCGCAAAGGTGTGCGGTTGCTGATGTCGGACTCGACAAACGCCGAGTTCTCTGACACGACGCCCTCTGAGGCCGAGGTCGGGAAATCGTTTCGCAACATCATAGGAAACGCCGAAGAGCGTGTGATAGTAGCGTCGTTTGCAAGCCATATCCACCGGTTACAGCAGGTGTGCGACGCGGCTGTGGCAAATGGCCGCAAAGTAGCGGTCACCGGACGCTCCATGATCAACAACATCAAGGTGGCCAGAAAACTGGGCTATCTGCACATAGAGGACGATGACATCCTGGATGCCTACCAGATGAACGGCTTGGCACCCAATGAGATCGTGATCCTCTGCACCGGAAGCCAAGGCGAGCCCTTCTCGGCGCTTGCCCGAATGGCGGGCGGCGACCACCGCACGGTGCGTGTCGGGAAGGGCGATACGGTCGTCATCTCGGCCTCTCCGGTCCCCGGCAATGAGAAGGCGGTCTCCCGAGTCATCAACCGCCTGACCAAGGTCGGTGCGAACGTCATGCACAAGGGCTCGTCTGTCGTGCATGTGTCGGGGCATGCCGCTGCCGAGGACCTCCGGCTGATGCTCAACCTGGTCAAGCCAGAGTACTTCATGCCGATCCATGGCGAGGCGCGGCATCTGGCTGCGCATGCGCGACATGCCACAGCGGTCGGTCTGCCGAGTAAATCGGTGTTCGTGCTCGAGAACGGCGACTGCTTGCGGCTCGATGATCAGGGCGCACGGGTCTCAGGCAGAGTGGAGAGCGGCATTGTCTATGTCGATGGCTTGTCGGTGGGCGATGTGGGCCAAGTGGTCTTGCGGGACCGGCAGCACATGAGCCAGGACGGGCTCATCTCGATCGTTGTTGTGATCGATAGGGCAACCGGTCGTCAGGCCGCAGAACCTGAGGTGATCGCAAGGGGCATTGCGCTCAACGAGGACGGAATGGCCGAGGAGTTGCGTGCCCGGATCACCAGGATGCTTGCGAAGAACAGCAGCAAAGGCGTGCTTGACCAGGCGGTTATCCAGCACGCCTTGCGGGAATCGGTCTCCCAGTACGTCTGGGAGAACCTCCGGCGGCGCCCGATGATAATCCCTGTGATCATGGAGGTCTGAGCCGTGGACATCTTGCAGGCCATAGTACTCGGCATCGTCCAAGGGATCACTGAGTTCCTGCCGGTCTCAAGCAGTGGCCACCTCGTATTAGTGCCCTCGTTGCTTGGCTGGCCGCGCTTTGGCCTTGGTTTTGATGTGATGCTTCACGTGGGGACCCTGTTTGCCATAGCCATCTATTTCTGGAAGGACATCGTCCGGCTCGCGAAGGCGCTTTTCTCAAGAGGCCCTGGATGTGCAGGTGATAGAAGGCTTGCGTGGCTGATCATAGCTGCGACGGTGCCAAGTATGATCATCGCGCTTGCCCTTGAGCCGTTTGTCGGGGGAGTGGAGATGCGGCCTGTCGAGCAGCAGATCGTCATCTCGGCGTGGGGGCTCCTTGGTACGGCGGTGCTTCTCGGTGGATCAGAGGTGTTCGTCCGGCTGTACAGCGCCAAGAGTGGTGACGCAGGCGCGGATGATGCTGCGAGCAAGGGTGGTTCCCCAGGCAAAGGCCTGGGTGCGGGAGATGCCTCGGATGTGGGCGCGGAGAGCCTGTCGTGGGAAAAGGCATTGATGGTCGGCCTTGCGCAGGGCGTTGCGGCACTCCCTGGGGTCTCACGTGCCGGATCCACCATTGCTGCAGGGCAGGCGGTCGGGATGAGGCGCGATGAGGCGGGTCGCTTCTCGTTCCTTTTGTCCATACCCATCGTACTAGCGGCGACGGCAAAACACTGTCTCGACATCATAGTGGGGAAGGATGTCTTGCCGAGCGCAGGCGTTATCATAGCCGGGGTTGCCACTACTACCGCAGTCGGTTACCTGGCCATCCGTCTGCTGCTTCCTTTTATAAAGAAGCACTCCCTCTGGTGGTTTGTCGCATACACCGCTATGGTTGGAGTAGTTCTCCTGCTGGTCTATCATGGGGCGTTTTAGAGACGGGTAGTTCTCTAACGTGGTAAAAAAAGGCAGCAAAAAGAGGGGCGCTTCCGTTAAGGGCGGCTCTTCAAAAAAAGGTGTTTCCGCAAAAAAGGCCGCGCCTGCCCGTGGCCGCTCGGCTGTGGGCAATCCCATCCTTGATGCGGGCGCTCGGCACGATATCATCGCCATCGCTTTGTGCGTCGTTGGTGTCGCCCTGATAATCGCGGTCGTAAGCGGGCAATCGGGCGAGCAGCCGGGGCTTGCGACCCAGGCGATCTCCTTTGCGCTCAGATTCACCTTTGGCGTGGGGGCATACCTCATACCGGTGGGGCTGGTCTTGTGGGGGGCCTCCATGTTTGTTGCCGAGTATGTGCACCAGGCGCGTACCGGCATCGGGATCGCTATCGTCCTGCTTGCGATTATCGCTTTTGCCGCGCTGTTCACCCCATTGGAGCCGACCCTGACGGGCATGCCCCGCGACCTAAGTGCCTACGTCAGCAGCGAGGCAGCACCGTCGTATGGGGGCATGGTCGGCGGGGGCCTCACGTGGGTCCTAGTGCAGCTGTTTGGCCCGTGGATCACCGGGATTGTGTATGCGGGGATGCTCATTGGCGGCCTCGTTGTGCTGGGGCTTTCGATAACCGGCCTCGTCTCGTACCTGCGGGATTTCTTGGTGGAGTCCTTGTGGCCGGAGTCAGAGTTCGATGAATCGTTTAACGAGCGCGTCCGAGGGGAGTCCGCTGCCCAGACGGTTGTGTTTGAGGACGACGCAACGGACACCGGTGCCAACGCCCCAGAGTCACTGCTTACGCAAGTGCTGCCGCAGCGCAAAGGACGCAAAAGGGAGCGATCGCCCGCGCCGGAGGATGCCCCCACTACGGCTCCTGTGGCAAAAACCGTTGCGCCTCGGGCAATGGAGGGCTTTGAGCTCCCCGCATTCTCGGCGCTCACAAAGACATCGGAGTCAGCATCCCATCACCGTGCCTCCGAAAAGGAGCTTCGTGAGACGGCAGACGTCATCGTTGAGACCCTCGGTCTCTTTGAGGTCCCGGCCAGGGTCGAGCGCTGGGTGGCGGGTCCCACGGTCACGCTTTTTGAGATCGAGATCGCCAAAGGCGTGCGTCTTTCCAAGATAACGGCGCTTGCCGATGACCTCGCACTTGCCTTGGCGGCCTCCACGGTGCGGATCCTTGCACCCATACCAGGGAAATCACTCATCGGTGTCGAGGTGCCGAACGTCCGACGGAGTTCGGTGACGCTCGGCGACGTACTCATTCCGGCAGGCAAAGACGGCCCGCTTCTTCTCGGCATAGGGAAAGATGTCACCGGTGCCCCCGTGCTTGCGGATCTTGCGGACATGCCGCACCTGCTTATCGGCGGGTCCACCGGCTCGGGGAAGTCGGTTGCGATCAACGCCATGCTCATGAGCATTATCATGCGTTCCACCCCTGCCGAGGTGCGCCTGATCCTCATCGACCCCAAACGCATCGAGCTGTCGTCTTACAACGAGGTCCCCCACCTGTATGTCCCCGTGGTCACGGAGGCGAAAGAGGCAGCGAGCGCGCTTGCCTGGGCGGTGTCGGAGATGGAGCGGCGCCTCAAGATATTTCAAGCTGCCAAGGCACGGAACATCGGGATGTACAACGACATGATCCAGCAGGGCAAGGGTGCCGAAGCTGCCGAGGAGCTCCCGTATCTCGTCATCGTCATTGACGAGCTGGCGGACCTCATGATGATTGCCGCCAAAGAGGTCGAGGACTCGATCTGTAGGCTTGCCCAGCTTGCACGCGCTGCGGGCATCCATCTGATCGTCGCCACACAGCGTCCCGAGGCAAATGTGGTCACCGGGCTCATCAAGGCGAACATAACCAACCGGATCGCGTTCTCTGTCGCAAGTGCACTTGACAGCAGGGTCGTCCTCGACCAATCAGGTGCCGAGAAGCTTACCGGCAAGGGTGACATGCTCTACTCACGCCCCGACCTTGCGAAGCCAAAGCGGATCCAGGGCTGCTTTGTCTCGGAAAGCGAGATCGAGGCGGTAGTAGAACACCTTAAGACGCAGGCCGAGTCGGACTACCATAACGAGATATTGCAGCTGAAGGTCGCTGCGTCGGGCGGTGGGGTTGACACAGGAGGAGCCGACGACCCCTTACTGTGGGAAGCAGCTGACATTGTGGTAACAAGTGGCGTTGGCTCCACTTCAATGTTACAAAGAAGGCTTAAAGTAGGGTATGCCCGTGCTGGCCGCATTATGGACATGCTTGAGGCCATCGGGGTTGTAGGGCAGCCGGATGGGAGCAAGCCGCGCGAGGTAATCGTTGACGTAGAAGAGCTTGAGGCGATCAAGGCTTTTGAGCGAGAGGACGCCTCTGGAGCAAATGGGATGAGCCATGAGTAAACTTGGCGAGACTCTTCGGGCACGCAGGGTTGAACTGGGGCTTTCGCTTGAGCAGGTCGAGGACGCGATCAAAGTCCGCGCAAAGATCCTCGGCTACATCGAGCGGGGGGAGTATGACCGCTTGCCAAACCCCGGATATGTCCGCGGCTACATATCGAGTTACGCCCGTTTCTTGGAACTTGATTCGCCTTCACTGCTCAACATGTACCGAGCTGAGACAGGGGCTACAACACGTCGCAGCCTGAACAAGCTGCCCCAGTCAGGTGTTGCGGTCGCGCCGATGGGGCAGCAGCATGCGGTTCCCTGGCGTGCGGCCGTCGCTATCGCGCTTGCAGTGGTCCTGCTGTCTCTCGCGATCTGGGGGATCGCAAGGCTTGCCTCCCGCAAGCCTGACAGCGAGACTCGCAAAGAGCCGAAGATCGTCGAGATCACCGGGACCGTCTCGGCAACAAGCACGGTAGAAAGCACGGGAAGCGCGGAGACCACTGGCACGCCGAGTGACCCTGGCGGGACCGACGGGGCCTCCTCGGCTATTGTGACCACAGACTCCCCGCCCTTCACCCTCGGCATCAAGGTGTCCCAGGACGGGGCATCGTGGTTCAAGGTGACCATTGATGGACAGGTTGCGTACGAGGGCGTGTTGACGGCTGGCCAGAAAAGGGACTTCGAGGTCACCGGTGAGGCTGTGGTCCGCGTAGGGAAGCCGGAGGCGGCAACGGTCACGCGGGACGGCAAACCGGTAGCGGTTGAGAGGGTCAACAACCTCGGCGAAGTGACCATTAGGGCAGACGAGCCCGGGCCGGGAGAGTAGCGTCAAGCGTTTCCCATGTCATGAGTACGGCTGCTCTCAAGTTAGTGGATATGCCCTTCGCACAGCAACCCTAGGGACTCCTTGGTAAAATAGAGGCACATGCACGGACATCATGGGGCGGGACGCGTTGGCAACAAGTGATGCCGGCTCTACTTCGACCTGATTGTGGGGGACGCATATGGCTAAGGACAACAGTTTCGATGTGGTCTCAGAGGTTGATCTGCAAGAGGTCGATAATGCATATCAGCAGAGTGCAAAAGAGCTGGTACAGCGCTACGACCTAAAGAGTTCCGGTGCAAAGCTCGAGTTCAACAAGGGCGAGAAGTCCTTTACCCTTACGGCACCAAGCGATTTTATTGCTCGGCAGGTTATTGATGTGCTGAACTCCCGGTTTGTACGCAGGGGAGTGGATCTCAAGGCGGTGCGCTGGAGCGACCCACAGGCCGCCAGTATGGGGAATGTGCGTCTTATCGGAACCCTCGTCATGGGCATAGAGACCGATCTGGCGCGCAAGATAAACAAGGATATCCGCGACGAGAAGTTCAAGGCAAAAGTGCAGATAGAAGGCGAGAAGCTCAGGGTCTCAAGCACGAGCCGTGACGAGCTGCAAAACATCATAGCGTTCCTCAAGGAAAAGGATTACGGCATTCCTTTGCAGTACACGAACTATCGATGAGCACACGATGGGGATATGCGATGATGGGTGCGCAATGGTGAGCATGTGACCGCGCTTCCCGGCAGCCCATCCATTGCGTTCCTGACTTTGGGCTGCCCAAAAAACGAAGTGGACACAGACCGCATGCGTGCAGCTGTGCTCGCCTCCGCTTTTGCGGTTGCCGGCTCACCTGAGGACGCAGATATCCTGGTGATCAACACGTGTGCCTTCATTAAAGAGGCTACCGAGGAGTCGATATGCGCTGTCCTTGAGGCAGCGCATGACTGGGTGCCTGCAAAAGAGGGCAGAAAGCTCGTGGTTGCCGGTTGCATGCCCAGCCGGTATGGCGACGGGCTTGCCGAGTCAATGCCGGAGGTTGCGGCGTTTGTCCCGGTCAACCAGGAGTCCGAGCTTGTCGCTGCGCTTGAGAGGCTTGTGCCGCGCGCTCCGACGTGCGGAAGCGGCGGCAGCAGTGGCAGCGATGATAAGGGCATGGCGAAAGCGGCGGCGGCGACATCAAAAGCAGCTGCAGGCCCCGAAAAAGCTGGCCGAGCGAGCCGTCGGGGCCGGGACGCGGTTGCGACCAGGACCGCTTCCGGGGTCTCGGCGTACCTGCAGATATCCGATGGGTGTCACCGCCGATGTGCGTTTTGCACCATTCCAACGATTCGCGGACCCTACAAAAGCATACCGCTTGATGCGATCATTGCCGAGGCGAAGCAGCTTGTGCGCCTCGGCGCACAAGAGATCGTCCTGATCGGGCAGGATACCAGCTCGTGGGGTCGTGACTTTGGTGGCAGTGCGGGTGGAACCGACGGTGTGGGCGAAGCAGGCAGAGGTAGAGCGGGCAGCGCAGGCGGGGCAGGCTTGGCCGACGTGGTCGATGCGGTTGCATCTGTCGAGGGCGTGCGCTGGCTACGCCTTATGTATGTGCAGCCGGATGGCGTAAGCGACCGGTTGCTTGAGGCGATGACGCGGCACGAGAACGTCTGCCGCTATCTTGATATACCGTTGCAGCATGTCTCAGGGTCGGTTCTGCGAGCTATGGGCAGAAGCGGTGACGCCGAGTCCTTCATGACCCTTATCGAAAAGATCCGGTCTGCGCTTCCCGGTGCGGTGTTGCGTACAACGCTTATCGCGGGCTTTCCTGGAGAGTCGCGCTCGGATGCGCGTGAGCTTGAGGAGTTCGCACGCCGCGCTTCCTTCGATTATCTGGGCGTATTCCCGTTCTCGCCAGAGGAAGGCACGGCAGCTTATGGAATGCCCTCCCAGGTTCCCAAACGCACGCGCATCGCCCGGGCACAACGGCTGCGAGACATCGGGGACCGCATTGGCTTTGAGCGGGCTGCCAGCTGTGTCGGTAAAGTGCTTGAAGTGCTTGTCGAGGGGATGGACGAGGGCGAAGGGGGATGGGTCGGGCGGCACCAGGGCCAGGCACCCGATGTAGATGGCATCGTGCTCCTTGCCAAGGGGCAGCGGAGCGGGCTTACCAGCGTCCGGATCACTGATTCTTTAGGATATGACCTTGAAGGGGAGGCCGTTGGGTGAGCGTCCGGAAAAACAAGCTTAACTCGGCGAACATGGTCACCCTTGCGCGGATCGTGCTCATCCCGATCTTCCTCGTTGCGCTGCTTGTCGACTGGCCGAGCTGGCTTGCGGTCCCGCGCTTGATGGCGGCTTTGCAGCCATGGATCGCGGCGGTGATATTCACGTTGATTGCCGCCACAGACGGGATCGACGGCTATCTGGCCCGCACCAGGAATGAGATAACCACCTTTGGCAAGTTCCTAGACCCCCTTGCCGACAAGCTGCTTGTTACTGCAGCACTGCTCGCTTTGGTGAGCCTCGGCATCCTGCCTGCATGGGTGGCGCTTCTCATTATCTCTCGGGAGTTCATCGTAAGCGGGCTTCGGATGGTTGCATCTGCCGAGGGGATCGTGATCGCTGCCTCATGGTATGGCAAAGTAAAGACGGTACTCCAAGTCATCGCGATCATCTTGTTCATCGTGAAAGACTCCCGGTTGTTCTCAGATGCCAACGGCATGGGCCTTCATCTGTTTGCGCAAGCGGTCGCTTGGTCGGTGATGGGGGCGGCATGCATCATGACCATGGTCTCGATGGCGGATTATTTCCGGCATGCAGCAGATGTGCTGGTCGGGCCTTGGGCAGATGAAGCGGACAACGCCGAGACGGATGCGAATGACCCCGCCGCAGATGGCGCAGACGGCTCAAATGGCGATGTGAGCGGCTCTGAAGATGATACAGGCGGCCTTGCAGGTGTGCGGGAAACCCCACATGGGTGACGCCAGGATGCAAACGGCTGCGGTAGTGGCCGTAGGCACAGAGCTCACCGCAGGGCTGCGAGTCGACACCAATACCGCTGAGATCGCACGTAAGCTCGCCCCCAGGGGCTTTGTGGTCCTTGAATCGGTGCTCTGCCCGGACAGCGTGGATGTATTGGCGGCAGAGTTCTTGCGCCTTTCTGATGCGTACTCCCTCGTTGTCGTCACGGGCGGCCTTGGGCCGACCCACGATGATGTGACGCGTGAGGCGGCTGCGCGTGCATTTGACCTGCCACTCGTCTCTGACGAATTGCACACCACGGCCAGCCGCCTGGCCGGTCATCTGGATGACTCGCGTGCACTGGAAGGGTTTTTCAACCAGTCACTTTGCCTAAAAGGGGCGGAGATACTCGCGGCCCAGACAGGGACGGCTTCTGGCCAAGTGCTCCGTGTAGGGGAGGGCACGGTCGTGTTCTTGCCCGGCCCGCCAACCGAGATGCGCCCCATGCTGGACGCGTGGCTGCAGCGGTTCCCACTTGTGCGCACCCGCCCTATCGAGCTCGGCGTGGTGGGAAAAGGCGAGTCTGACGCACAGGCGGCTGCAAGCAGGGTGCTCGAGTCCCACACGGGCATCATCTTCACCGTCCTTGCATATCCGGGAGACGTGCGTCTCTTGCTGCTGGATGATGGGGCTGACCAGTCCGGCATGGAGAGTGCCGCCGCCGAGATCGCGGATGCGCTGGGGAAGGCGTGTTACACCCGGACCGGGAAGAGCCTTGGCGAGGAGCTGGTCTGCGCGTTGCGCGCCAACGGGCTGACCGTTGCCTGTGCCGAGTCCTGCACCGGCGGCATGGTGTCAGCTGCTATCACCGATGTGCCCGGCGCATCCGAGGTGTTCCTCGGCGGGGTCGTCACCTACTCAAACGAGGCAAAGCAACGCATCCTTGGCGTAGATGCCGCGCTGCTTGCCGAGCACGGGGCGGTGAGCGAGCAGACGGCTCTTTCAATGGCCGAGGGGGGGCGCCGGATGTTTGGCGCCGACATAGCGGTCTCGGTGACCGGAATTGCCGGGCCTGGGGGCGGCTCTGTCGAAAAGCCCGTCGGGCTTGTCTGGATGGCGGTCAGCTCCACATGGGGTGCCAGCGCCTCAAAAAACCTGTTCGCCAAGGGAAGCAGGGAATCCGTGCGCCAACGGGCAACGAGCGCGGCGCTCGACCTTTTGAGGTGCGAGGCGCTGGGAATGCGCCGCTGATGGGCGCTCGCTGTTTCGCAGGCATCAGCCTTAACGACACCACCGTTCGGGAGCTTACCCGGATTCGCGATGCCATCCGCGCCGATGCACCGGATTGGCGCGATGAGAAGTGGGTCCTTCCGCAAAACTACCACATCACTGTGCAGTTCTTCGGAACCCTTACCGAGCACGACCTGGCCTTACTGCAAAGTGGGATCGGGGAGGTCGTTGCGTCCACCGAGCCATTTACCCTTCATGCCGAGAAGGTGCAGGCGGTGCCCAACTCCCGTCGCTGCGGCATGCTGTGGGTTCAGTACCTTGATGAGGGCCATCACTTTGCCGAGCTGGTTGCCAAAATCCAACAGGCTGCATCCGCCTTTGGCATCCTGCCTGACGAGCGCACGGCGGTTCCACATATCACCCTGTGCCGAGCGCGGCATCCGAAAGCCATTGCAGGCGGCGTGCCTTTCCTCGGCAGTGCGCGTACTGAAAACAGCGCCCTTATGGGCAGCGACCGAGCGCTTGGCCGCCCAATGGGCGGCCAAGCGCTTTCCGTGTCAGTGGCTTCGGTTACTGTGTTCACAAGCGTTTTAAGTCCCCGGGGGCCAAAGTACACAGAGATCGGCGCATGGCCGCTTTGCGGTAAGGCGGACAGGGCGGAAACCGGTTGATTTGAAGCTGCAAACTGCGGAGCTGGTTGCAGACGCGAAATTGAAACCGTGTTTTTGATGCTGTCGATTGACAACGAACATATGTTCGTATAAGGTAGCAGGTACAGTCAGCCTCTTGGACAAGCCAAACTATCCGGCTTTTAGGAATCACTGAACAGGGAGTAGAAGAACTATGGAAACCGAGAAGAACAAGATGCTCGAGATCACCAAAGAGCAGATCGAGAAGAAATTCGGCAAAGGCTCTTTGATGAGACTCGGGGAAAACGCCGCCGGACAGCAGGTGTCGGTGATTCCCACAGGGTCGTTGGCCCTTGATGCAGCGCTGGGAATCGGCGGTGTCCCTCGGGGCAGGATTGTCGAGATCTTTGGCCCAGAGTCCAGCGGGAAAACCACCTTGGCCTTGCAGATTGTTGCAGAAGCCCAGGCAATGGGTGGTGTTGCCGCTTTTATTGATGCAGAGCATGCGCTCGACCCTGGTTATGCGTCCCGCCTCGGCGTTGACATAAACGAGATACTGATAAGTCAGCCAGACACCGGTGAACAGGGGCTGGAGATCGCCGATATGCTTGTCCGCAGCGGGGCGATCGATGTCGTTGTCATCGACTCGGTTGCAGCCCTTGTCCCACGCGCCGAGATCGAGGGGGAGATGGGGGATACCGTTGTCGGTTTACAGGCACGCTTGATGAGTCAAGCGCTTCGCAAGCTGGCAGGCTCTTTGAACCGCTCCAATACGACATGTATCTTCATTAACCAGCTCCGTGAAAAAATCGGGGTCGTATACGGTAATCCGGAAACCACCACAGGCGGTAGGGCGCTCAAGTTCTTCTCCAGCGTGCGCATCGATGTCCGCAGGATCGATCACATAAAGCAGGGCACCGAGGTTGTGGGTGGCAGAGTGCGGGCGAAAGTCGTGAAGAACAAGGTAGCTCCCCCGTTCAGGCAAGCAGAGTTTGATCTTATGTATGGGTTTGGCATCAGCAAAGAAGGCTCGATCCTTGATCTTGGCGTGGAAGAGGGGATCGTAGCGAAGTCCGGTGCCTGGTATGCCTATAACGACAACCGACTTGGACAAGGACGCGAGGCAGCTAAAGACTCGCTTCGCGAGAACCCAGACCTTCGTGACGAGATCGAGTCCCGCATCAGACAGACCTTGGATCTTCCTGCACCAGAGTCCTCCAGAAGCCCGTCGGTAAAGGAGGCGGATGCGGCAGAAAAGACCGATTGAGAAGCCCAGGCTCGCTACAATCCTTTCCCGCTACATTCCTTTATTACCACGTTAAGCACATACCACACGTGCTGCAGGGAAAACAACTGCGAACCTGCGTCGTTGAAGCACGTCATCAACATTGACTGACGAGTATTTTTTCAGGGTGAATGCTGCAGCAAAAATAGCCGATAAACCTGGTGTCACTCCTGTTGTGATGGGATTTCTTTTGATGTCCGCCCATAGGAGAAGGATGTCACATGGGTCAAATTGGCAAAAAGAAGGCGTGCATGGACTGGAGAATGCGCATCTCGACACTGCTTTGCTTGATGCTCGCCTTTGGGATCATTCCATCGACGGTGCTCGCCGCTGAGGCTGAGCCCGATACCACTCCGCCGGTATCAAGCTCTGATGCTAAGGCGAGTTACACGGGTGAGGCGGTAATCACTATCACTGCCACAGACACGGGCCCTGCAGGCTCTGTGGTGAGCGGTGTCAAGCAGGTCAGCTACACAGTGCTGGGCAGCGGCGCACAGGTCACAACAACTGGCAGAACAACGATCGTCACCGTTTTAACCCCAGGCAACTACACCTTGGAGTTCTGGGCAGAAGACCATGCGGGTAACAAAGAGGCTCGCAACACGGTTAACTTTACCGTCACCCCAGACGACGGCGCAGGTGGTGGCGGCGGTGAGGAAGAGAAGGACGAGGGGAACTCAATCACCCGCGTCAATGGCGCTGATCGCTTCGCAACCGCCATTGACGTGAGTAAAAAGAACTTCAAGTCTGCGGATGCCGTCATACTTGCCACTGGCATGAACTACGCAGATGCACTTTCCGCATCTGCTCTGGCCGGCTCGCTTAAAGCCCCGCTCCTCCTTACTCGGTCGGACATCTTGAGCGCCGGAGTGCGTGACGAGGTCAAGCGCCTAGGGGCCAGTGAGGTCTGGATAATGGGCTCTGATGCAGCGGTCTCCAAAGCGGTTAAGGACGAGCTTTCCGGTGCAGGGCTTTCCGTTGAACGCATCGCCGGTGCCGATCGTTACGAGACAAGTGCCAAGATCACACAAGTGGTAGCGGCCCTTGCGGGCCCGTCGTTTGCCAAAAAGGCATTCTTAGCCCGTGGCGACAACTTCGCAGACGGCCTGGCCGTGTCCCCTCTTGCGTACCGAAATAAAATCCCCGTAATCCTTACCCGTCCCACATCCCTCTCGTGGGCTGCTGCAGATATCATCAAGGATATGAAGATCGCAGACGTGACCATCTTAGGCTCCTCTGCAGCGGTCTCTGTCGATGTCGAGAATGCGGTTAAAGCCCTTGGCACAAACCCGAAGGTCAGGCGTGTACAAGGGGCTACCCGTTATGAGACCGCGCAAAAAATCGCTGAATACGCTTTTGCAAACTCGCTAGCCACCAGGAGCTTTATCGGTGTCGCAACGGGGCTTAATTTCCCGGACGCACTTGCTGGTGGGGCTGCAGCAGGCAAGCATGGCGGCATCTTGGCCTTGACCACTCCCGACATACTCTCTGCGAACTGGACAAGCTATTTACCCGGTGCGTATGGGAGCGCCAAGCCCAAACCGGATATCCAGATCTATGGCGGAAACAATGTGGTCTCTGACAATGTCATGGAGAAGCTGAGGGATCTTTTACTGGACTGAAACCCTTTTAACCCGATGTCAGGTGATGTCAGGTGCATCGCAAAGAAACCTGTGCCGCCGCCGGCAATCTACATAATCTACACAAAAGCGTAGCGCTGCTTAGTTGACGAAAACCGCAGGTAACCCTATCATTTTAGCAAGCATCGTAATTTTACTCCGCGAAGCTGCGCACTTTGCAGTTTGCGGTTGTCTGTAACACCGGCACAAGAGCAGATACGCGGCCCTGAGTGGTTGTGCTCTCCTTGCTTTCGCAGAAGTTTGCAGACGATAACAATCATGATGCTCGAAGGATGTGTTCAGACGCAGTGCGGTCTAGCGCATGCGCTGAGTACGTGCCTGTGACTGCGTTACCGCTAATACGTTATTGCGAATATCAGACTAAGAAAGGGGGGCGCGTGGACAAGTCACTCGTTTTCGTTGTCGGCTGTGTTATCGGCGGTGTTATCGGCGCAGCCCTCGGCTATGTTCTCAATCGTTTCCTACTAAAGGATCGTACGGTTCGCGCTGCCGAAGAGGCAGACCGGGTTGTGCGTGATGCCGAGAAGCAGGCCGAGACGATGAAGAAGGAAGCTCTGATCGAGGCTAAAGATCAGATATTCCACATGAAGCAAGAGACTGATACGGAGATCAAAGAGCGTCGCAAAGAGATCCAGGGGCTTGAGCAAAGGCTTGCATCACGGGAGGAGTCCGTGGATCGGCGCGCCGAGTCACTTGACAAACGGGAGCACCAGATCTCATCGCTTCAAGGGCAGCTCGTCAAACGAGAGAAGGATCTAGAGGAGTTGCTTGCGCATGAGCAACGCCAGCTCGAGGCTGTGGCTATCATGACCGCGGACGAGGCAAAAGCCGAGCTGATGAACCGCATCAAGGATGAGGTGAAGCGGGATGCTGCCGCTTTCATCCGCGAGTCGGAGGCCCGTGCACGCGAAGAGGCGGACCGCAAAGCCAGGCAGGTCGTTGGGATTGCGATACAGCGCGTGGCGGCAGACCACACGGTGGAGTCGACGGTCTCGGTCGTGCACATAGCGAGCGATGACATGAAGGGGCGCATTATCGGCCGAGAGGGGCGTAATATACGCGCCTTCGAGCAGATCACCGGCATCAACCTCATCATTGACGACACGCCGGAGGCAGTCGTCCTTTCAAGCTTCGACCCTGTGCGGCGTGAGGTCGGTCGCATCACGCTTGAGACCCTTATTGCAGACGGACGCATCCATCCTGCCCGTATCGAAGAGATGTATAACAAGGCGGAGCTGCTTGTGTCCCAACAGGTGCATGATGCGGGAGAGCAGGCCGTCCTCGACGCGGGGATCCACAACCTGCACCCTGAGATATTGAAGGTCCTTGGCCGCCTACGGTTCCGAACCTCCTATGGGCAGAACGTCCTCAAGCACTCCCTTGAGGTCTCATGGCTGGCCGGCGTGATGGCCGCGGAACTCGGACTCGATCCGGCAATTGCTAAACGCGCAGGGCTACTACATGACCTGGGCAAGGCCGTTGACCATGAGGTAGAGGGTCCGCATGCGGTGATAGGCGCAGACATTGCTCGGCGGATGAATGAGCCTAAACCCGTCATACACGCCATTGAGGCGCACCATGCAGATGTCGACCCGACGAGCATAGAGGCTGTTTTGGTCCAGGCTGCAGATGCCATTTCTGCCGGAAGGCCTGGGGCTCGGCGGGAGACTCTTGAAAGCTACATCAAGCGGCTTGAGAAGTTGGAGGCCGTTGCCAACGCACACAGTGGCGTTGAAAAGACCTACGCCATGCAGGCCGGACGGGAAATACGCGTCATGGTAAAACCTGAGCAGATCAACGACGGCGACGCGACCGTGCTCGCACGCGACATCGCAAAGGAGATCGAGGACGAGCTGGAGTACCCCGGCCAGATACGGGTGGTTGTGATCAGGGAGAGCCGTGCGGTCGACTACGCCAAATAATCGTCCGAGCAACCCTGGCCACTTGCCTTCGCCTCACCCATACAAGCGCTTCTGATGGCCGACAAGCGATCATCGATGGCCGACAAGCGATCATCGGCTGCCGATGAGGGCCTCGACGAGGGTCTCATGGGTTTTGTGAGCGCTGTGTCAGGCGATGCCTTTGTGAGGGTCGAGGAGAGCCTGGGCGGTGGGTATGTCCGGCTCAAAGTAGCCGAGGCCGAGCGCAGACAGGCAAAGCACGATATCCGCTGCGTCGAGGATATCGTGGTCGAGCTTTTGCGCAACGCCCGCGATGCGCATGCCCAACGCATTTTCATCGCCACATCGACCGGCGAGAAGGCAGATGGGGAGAAGCAGCGTACGGTCACGGTGGTTGATGACGGGGTCGGCATCCCCCCCGAGATGCAAGAACTCATCTTCGAGCCACGGGTCACGTCCAAGCTCGACACAATGGTTGTTGACCCGTGGGGCATCCATGGCCGCGGAATGGCTCTTTTCTCCACACGAAGCAATTCTGAGAACGCCCGCGTCGTGTTGTCCACCCCGCACAAAGGGTCGATCCTTGCCATCACGACGGATCCTTCTGCGCTAGCCGAGCGGACTGACCAGTCCACATGGCCAAAGGTTGAGCGCAAGGAGGGCGGCATGCTGCACGTGGCCAAAGGCCCACACAACATCATCCGCCGTGCGGTCGAGTTTGCCGTGGAGTACCCGGGGATCGACCTTTACCTTGGCAGTCCTGCTGAGGTGCTTGCAACGCTTGTCATGCTCGCCCGTTTTGAGCTCAACGAGTCCGACCTGCTTTTCGGGGATGATCTGGATCGGCTTAGCATATGGCAACGACCGGGGGCAGCATCTGATGCCGCAGAGCTTACAAAAACCGCTGAGCATCTTGGGCTGCCGGTCTCAGAGCGGACCTCGCACCGTATCCTGATCGGGGAGGTAACGCCTTTGCACACGGTGCTTGGCCGAGTGTCGAGACATCAGCCGTCAGGAGCAGCTGATGGTGCCCCTGACCTCTACCGCGACCGCCGCGGGCTTAGGATAGACCCGCACGATCTGTCTGTTTTTCAGCGCGAGGCCGAAGAAGCATTCTATAGGTTGGCAGAAAAGTACTATATACATCTTAAATCCGAACCGAAAATATCAGTAGGCTCAGACGAGATCCGTGTTAGGTTCGAGATCGACAAAGAGGACTAGCACTGGTTAGCACGTATGTTAGCGCGTATACTAGGTCGGCTAGCGTGCGTTAACACGACTGGAAGTCAAACGCCGCAAGCAATACAGCAGTCAGCAGCCACGGCTTGTGCAGCTAAAACGCAGTAGTTGTTGCAGCAGGGAGTGATATTGGAAGTCCTTAAAGTCTCGAGCAAATCTAACCCTAACTCGGTTGCAGGAGCATTGGCAGGGATTGTGCGGGAGCAAGGTGCCGTCGAGATCCAGACGGTCGGTGCCGGTGCCATCAATCAAGCCATCAAAGCGATCGCGATCGCACGTGGGTTCATCGCGCCCTCCGGCATCGAGCTTATCTGCACCCCGGCATTTGCTGACATCGTCATAAACGGCGAGGAGCGCACGGCAATCCGTTTGTTGGTGGAGCCCAGGGATATGCACAGATAGCACCGATGGCGGGTGACGCGTGCGCTCATCCAATTGCTTTCACCAGCTCGCTTCGGACAACACGATGCAAACCTACTTGATTCGCACTTTTGGGTGCCAGATGAACAAACATGACGCAGAGCGGGTAGCCGGCCTGCTCGAAGGCATTGGCCTTGCCGCGGTTGCCGAACCTCCGCAAGCGGATGTCGTCGTTTTCATGACGTGCTGTGTGCGCGAGAATGCCGAGGAGAGGCTGCGCGGACAGGTCGCCAGCCTGAAAGCCCTCAAGGGATCCCGCCGTGCCGGATCGCGCAGTGCGCGGTCGCATCAGGGATTGCAGCACAGCAAACCGAGCAGTATCGGCCCGCGTGGTGACATCGGCCCGCGTGGTGACATCGGCCCACACGGTGGCATCGGCCCGCGTAGTGACGCTGGCCCGCTCATCGCGGTTGGCGGCTGCATCGGCCAGCGCGATGGGGCAGACCTCATTAAACGTCTTCCCCATGTCGATGTGGTGTTTGGCACCCACAACATCGCAAGCCTTCCTGCGCTGCTCGAAGCCGCCCATGCGGCGCGTGCCGCCCAGATCGAGGTCCTCGGCGAGAACGCAGATGCCTCGTTTGCCACCGACCTGCCATCGGTGCGCGAGCACGCGTGGCACGCGTGGGTCCCCATCACCATCGGATGCAATAACCACTGCACCTACTGCATCGTCCCACGCGTCCGCGGGGCAGAGAGGTCCCGGCCGCTTGAAGAGATCGTCGCAGAGGCCGTCCGACTCGTCGCCGAGGGAGTCCGCGAGATCACGCTCCTCGGCCAGAACGTCAACTCGTACGGGCGTGACCTTTATGGGGCCCCTCGTTTCGCGCACCTGTTGCGCTCCGTCGCGCACACCGGTATTGAGCGCATCCGCTTTACCACAAGCCATCCCAAGGACCTCTCTGATGAGACCATAGCGGCAATTGCCGAGGAGCCGTGCGTCATGCCCTACCTGCACCTGCCGATCCAGTCAGGATCCAATGCGGTGCTTGCCCGCATGAACCGGCGATATAGGCGCGAGGAGTACCTTGTGCTCACCGAGAAGCTGTTCTCGCATGTCCCTGGTATCGCGCTCTCGACCGACATCATCGTCGGTTTCCCAGGTGAGACGGAGGCTGATTTTGCGGATACGCTTGATGTTGTCGAGCGTGTCGGGTATGCGCAGGCGTTCACCTTCATTTACTCGGCAAGGGAGGGCACGCCAGCGGCATCCATGGACGGCCAGGTCCCGCACGACGTGTCACAGGAGCGGCTTGAGCGGCTTGTGGAGCTTGTGCAGTCCTCGGCGTTGGCGTTTAACGAGCGCCTGATCGGGTCGGCGTGTGAGATCTTGGTTGAGGGTGCGAGCAAGCGCGATCCGCACATGCTCTCCGGACGCATCCCCACGAACCAGGTGGTGCACATCCCTGTGCCTGAGGGCAGCTGTGCCGCCGATTATGCTGGCAAGATGCTCCAGGTGAGAATAGAAAGTGCCCGCACATGGCATCTGACAGCCCGCATAACGTGAGCAGTGCAGCTGCGACGGGCGTAGTGCCCCCTGACGCATCGTTGGCTGCCCCCCTGGGTCTCCTTGAGAAACCCCCTTCATGCCGCAGCACCCGCGTACTCGCAATCGTCGGCCCCACGGCGGTCGGCAAGAGCGCGGTCGCTATGGAGGTTGCCGCCCGCCTGCGCAGCGAGGTGGTGTCCGCCGACTCCATGCAGGTCTACCGACAGATGGACATCGGCACCGCTAAGCCGGGTCCCGCCACACGGCGTGTGCCACATCACTGCATCGACCTCGTCGATCCTGGTGAGCCCTTCTCGGCAGCGCTCTACCAACAGGCCGCTCGCACCGCCATCGCCCGCATCACCACCCGAGGCAGCGTTCCGGTGCTTACGGGGGGAACCGGGCTTTACGTGCGGGCCGCCCTAGACGACATGCGCTTTCCCGCAGGGAAGGACGTGATGGGCCCTGCTCGGAAACGCTACGAGGATATTGCCGAGCAAGAGGGTGGCGAGGCGCTTTGGCGGCGGCTGCAGCAGCGAGATGCTGCCTCGGCGGATGCGATCCATCCCAACAACATCAGGCGCGTGGTGCGTGCGCTCGAGATGCTGGATGCCGGTGTGTCCTATGCGGAGCAAGCGTCTGGGTTTGACGTGCGTGAGAGCATCTACGATGCGGTGATCATCGGGCTTAACGCCGAGCGGACGAGGCTCTACGAGCGCATTGATGCACGCGTCGACCTAATGATCGCCGAGGGGTTGCTCGCCGAGGTCGAACAGCTGATGGCCTCCGGGTTCACCGATGCCCTCACCGCCCAGCAGGCCATCGGCTACAAGGAACTCGTCCCCGTGGTGGAGGGCACGGTCGCGCTTTCTGATGCGATCGCGTCGATCAAGCGCTCTACGAGGCGCTACGCGAAGCGGCAACTGACGTGGTTCCGTGCGGATCCACGCATCCGATGGATCGATGTCGCCGACAGGCCGGCGACGCAGGTAGCCGATGATGTGCTGGCGCTCCTGGCATAGGCCGGATGGTTGCAGATAGGTGTTCGCACCTCTTAACGCCGACTGGGCCGAAAGATCTTTCTGCTAAAAGCAACCAGTAAATGACCGGCAACCCCCGGATGCCAATTGTTACCAGAAAAATCCCCTCGGTGACTCCTTTCGAAAACTGATACTCTTCTAAGAAATGCTGCAACGGAAAGATCACTGCTTGTACCGTCTGCATTCGATCTGTATACGTCTAGTACGCAAAACCTAAAATGGAGAAGCAAGTGAATCAAATTCTAAAAAAGGCACCGGGAGCAAGACGGAAGACGTGTTTCTCGGCACTGCTTTGTTTGGCACTTGTTTCTGGCGTTTTATCGGGAGCCACATTCACTGAGAACGCTGCAGCGGTGCACACTCTGGCCACTGCGATGCCTCAGACTACTTTTCTGTCTGCGGAAACAGTGGGGTGGAAGACCGTTAGTGCAGGAGATCAGCACTCTCTTGCCATCAAGGGCAATGGCTTACTCTGGGCATGGGGGAGCAACGACAGCGGTCAGCTCGGCGACGGTACGGCCACACGCAGGCGCATCCTTACTCGCGTTGGGGCTGATAACGACTGGGAAGCAATTGCTGCAGGGGGGATGCCCCTTCAGCCTCTGCCCTTGCCAGTACACTTGAGGTACCGCTGCTGCCTCACTCATCAGAGCAGATTGAGTCCCGGCGTGCTCGAAGAGATCAAACGTCTTGGTGCAAAAGATGTTTGGATCATGGGCTCAGAGGCAGCAGTCTCAAAGACCGTTGAAAATACGCTTTTAAATGCTGGTCATGATGTCTTTCGCGTTGGCGGAGATGATCGTTATGAAACAAGCACCATGATCGCTTATGTAGTTGCAGAGCTTAACGGCGTAAGTTTTGAGCAAAGGGCTTTTCTTGCCAGAGGAGACAACTTCGCAGATGGTCTTTCCGTGTCCCCGATTGCCTACAAAAACAAGATCCCTGTGCTGCTTACGCATCCCACTGCCCTTTCCGAGCCCACAGAAGATATCATCGAATACATTAGGATCACCGATGTGACTATACTCGGCTCTTCTGCTGCAGTCTCCCATTGTGTTGAGAGTGCCATACGGGGTCTTGACACGCACCCGACAGTAAGACGCGTTCAAGGACAAGACCGCTATGAGACCGCACAAAAGATCGCCGAGTATGCTTTTGGAAACTCGCTTGTAGCCAAAAACTCAATTGGCATCGCCACCGGCCAAAACTTCCCGGACGCACTCACTGGTGGTGTAGCAACAGGCGAGCGGGGGGCATACTCGTGCTCACCGCGCCTGATGCCCTTTCGCTTTACTGGGTCGGCTACCTGCCAGATGTGTATGCAGGCGCGAGGCCAGACATCCAGATCTATGGTGAATCGAACGTGCTTAAGAATAATATCGTGGACGAACTAGATGAGCTTTTGTCTAACTGAGACCAGATCTCGCATGAGAGGATCTCGCGCATGAACGTGGAGTTCGTGAAGATGCATGGCCTGGGAAACGATTTCGTGCTCATCGATGATCGCGCAGGCGAACTCGACTTCGCTCCTGAGGCGGTCGCGTGGGTATGCGACCGCAACTTCGGCATCGGTGCCGACGGCCTCATGCTCGTACGCAACACCTCGGCTCCCGAAGCGGATTACGCCTGGTGGTTCAGGAATGCGGATGGTTCGGTTGCCGAGATGTGCGGTAATGGGATCCGCTGCTTCGCGAAGTACCTGGCGGATCACGGGCTTATCGATGCCGAGCGCAACTCGGTTGCTGTGGAAACCGCTGTCGGGGTCAAGACGATGGAGGTCATCCGCGACCCAAAGACAGGCCGAGTCTTGGAAGTCACGGTCGATATGGGTATGCCGGTGCTCGCCTCGGCAGATATCTCCACCGCGCTCAGTGCGGGCGGCGGTGCACAGGCGGTGCTTGACCGTCCGCTTGTGACTGGCGAGGGCATCTACCGTGTGAGTGCCGTCTCCATGGGCAATCCACACTGTGTGCTTTGGGTTGACGACGCATACGACTGCGCGGTGGAGACCATCGGGCCGCTGATCGAGAACCATCCTGCATTCCCTCAGAAGACGAATGTCGAGTTTGCCCAGCTCGTCTCCGATACCGAAGTGCTGCTCCGGGTTTGGGAACGCGGAGTGGGGGAGACGCTTGCATGCGGCACCGGGGCGTGTGCGACGGCCGTCGCGGGAGTGCTCTCAGGCAGGCTTAAGCGTCAAAGCGCCATTCAGCTACCAGGAGGGGGCCTTGTGATCCACATAGCCGAGAACGGAGGTTGTGATGACTCCGGTTACGCTCTCGGCTCTAATAATGATCCTGGTCAGAGATTTGTTGCGCAGGGTCAGGCGTTGGGACGGGATCCTGGTCAGGGCTTGGGACGGGTGTTCATGACCGGCTCGGCAACCGAGGTCTTTAAGGGATCGCTTGAGATCGGCTAAAGCGGGAACAATGATTTCAAGGCGACACAAAGCGGTTTTGGCAACAAATCAGCAAGCCTACAGTGTTACCAAGCCTACAGTGTTACCATATCCAAAACACGTTTTGCGCGTCTCATCAGCCTCCTGGTAGGCCAGGACGACTGAAGGGGCTTACTGACGTGTTGTCGGCTGCAGTCTATTGATGTTAGGGGAGAGGACACCTTGCGGACCGCACAGCGCATCGCCAACCTGCCACCATACCTATTTGCAGAAATCGACCGAAAGAAAGCGATAAAAGTCGCTCAGGGCATCGACGTTATCTCGTTGGGCATCGGCGATCCTGACCAGCCGACTCCCGAGCGGATTGTCAGCGTTGCCCAGAGCGCAGTCGCCGACCCTAAAAACCATCAGTATCCGAGTTATATCGGCGCAAAACATTACCGGGACGCATGCTCGAAATGGATGAAGCGTCGCTTTGACGTAGAGGTTGATGCCGACACGGAGGTTTTAGCGCTCATCGGCAGCAAGGAGGGCATCGCGCACATCTTCCTCGCATTTGTCGACCCGGGGGATGTGACCCTCGTCCCCGGTTGCGGCTATCCCGTTTATCACACAGGCGGGATCATGTGCGGCGGCGAGAGCTACTTCATGCCGATGACCGAGGAGAACGGCTTCCTTGCGGATTTCGAGAGCACTCCAGCGGATGTGCTGGCACGCGCAAAGATGATGTTTTTGAGCTACCCGAACAACCCGACCTCGGCAGTCGCTAATGAGGAGTACTTTGACCGGGCGATCGCCTTTGCAAAAGAGCACGATCTTTTGATCGTGCACGACAACGCATACTCCGAGATCGGCATGGATGGTTACCATGCACCAAGCTTCCTTGAGCGCCCGGGTGCCAAAGATGTTGCTATCGAGCTGTTCAGCTGCTCAAAGGCGTATAACATGACCGGCTGGCGCGTTGCGTTTGCGGCAGGCAACACGGAAGCTATAAACGCGCTCGGCACGGTGAAAAGCAATATCGACTCGGGCATCTTTACTGCGGTCCAGGACGCAGGCATCGAGGCATTCCTCGGCGAACAAGAGGCCGAACTGGCGGCTTTGAACGCACTCTACCAACGCCGCCGCGACCTTGTGCTGAATGCGCTCGGCAAGATCGGGATACAGGTGCCGATGATGCCAAAAGCGACCATCTATGTCTGGGCAAAGGTTCCTGACGGCTACACATCGGCATCTTTTGCCGAGATGGTGCTTGAGAAGGCCAATGTCATTGTCGCAGCCGGTTCGGCATACGGGCCAAGTGGTGAGGGGTACATCCGCATCTCACTCACCACCCCTGATGACCGGCTAGAAGCCGCCATCGCACGCATAGAACAGTTCCTGTAAGAAACAGTTCCTGCAAGACAGGCTCGTGTATAACTGCAGCTCTTTGCATAGGGCAGCATTCCGGCAGGGTGCTGTTCTAGTAGAGCGCAAGAAAAGATTGGGAGCCTATTGGGAGGACGCCAACGCATATACCCTGAGACCGCAAGCGACAAGGCGGATAATCAGGACATAGCGGTTCTTGTGGGTGTCGACTCAGGAGGCGACACGTGGCCGATCGAGGAATCACTTGCCGAGCTTGAGCGACTGGCCCGCACAGCCGACATCCGGGTGGCCGACATGCTCACGCAGCGGCTTGATCGGCCGAACCCACGCACCTTCATCGGATCCGGCAAGGCCAACGAGGTAGCGGATCGTGTAAAGCAGACCGGGGCAAACCTCGTCATTTTTGACGACGAGCTTAGCCCGAGCCAACAGCTCAATGTAGAGAAACTCCTGCCCGACACGCGGGTCATTGACCGCACAGCGCTTATCCTGGAGATATTTGCCACCCATGCGGTCAGCCGAGAGGGCAAACTCCAGGTCGAGCTGGCACAGCAGGAGTACGTGCTTCCTCGGCTGCGAGGGATGTGGGGCCACCTTGAACGGGAGCGTCTCGGCGGTGGCCGCGGTACTCGGTTCGGCGCTGGTGAGTCTCAGCTTGAGACAGACCGCAGACTTGCACGGAAACGCATTGCGGAGCTTAAACGCCTGCTTGTCGCAGTGGCAGGGGAGCGCGATCTGCAGAGAAAGCAGCGTGCGCGCTCAGGTGTGTTCAGAATCGCCCTCGTCGGCTACACGAATGCGGGCAAATCTACGCTGCTGAATGCCTTGACCGATGCCGATGCCCTTGTTGCAGACATGCTATTCGCCACCTTGGACTCAACCACGCGACGCCTTGAGCTTCCTGAAGGCAGGCTCATCACGCTCACCGATACAGTCGGATTCATCAACAAGCTGCCTCACGGGCTTGTCGAGGCCTTTCGGTCAACACTTGATGAGGTCAACGAGGCCGACTTGCTGCTGCACGTGACCGACGCGACCTCACCTATGCGGGAGTCGCAGATGCAGGCGGTCCGCGAAGTCCTAGGTGAGATCGGCGCACATGCGAAAAGAAACCTCGTGGTCTTTAATAAGACCGATGGGCTCCCCGCCGAGGAGCACGAGGCTTTGGGCAAGCGCTACCCGACAGCTGAGCTGGTTTCCGCTCTTACCGGAGAGGGCCTGGACTCCTTGATCGGACGAATCGCCGAAGAAGCTGCACGCGATTCGGTGACGATCTCCGTCCTGATCCCCTTTACGCGGGGTGATCTCGTCCAGCGTGCCCATGAGCACGCGCAGGTGCTTGCCGAGCACTACACAGAAGACGGCACGCAGATGGTTCTTCGGGCTTCGCAGGAGACGGCCACGGTTTTTGCGCAGTTCTCGGCTCCTGTGATCGAAGAATAAGCCTGAACAGCCAATAAGCTTGAACGACCCTCGGCGGCTCTAAGCCCGAACAAGCCCGAGCGTTTCCAAGCCTGGGGGGCATCCTATAGCCCTGTGGGCCTGAACGCCGCTATGGGTCTGGATGCCTCTTGCGTGCTTCTCATCCCTGCAATATTTTTCCCGTGACGGAAAACGTCACTACCTGCAAAGGCACCGTCTTACCGCTGTTTTGCAGGGCTTTTCTCGCAGCACTTTCAATCCCCCCGCAACAGGGCACCTC
Organism: Coriobacteriia bacterium; assembly: GCA_009779675.1. Taxonomy (GTDB): domain Bacteria; phylum Actinomycetota; class Coriobacteriia; order Anaerosomatales; family PHET01; genus WRDS01. The sequence goes on along the minus strand of WRDS01000002.1, from coordinate 16,219 downwards.
CATGCGCACTACGGTCACCGATGCAATGTTGTTGTTGGTCATAATGGCAGTCAGTTTTTCTGAGTAATCTCCCTCATCAAGCTTTGGGCACCCGATCAACGTCACTTTGTCACGCATAAACTTGCCGTGGAAAGCCCCGTAGGTATAGGCAGCACAGTCGGCAGACACCAGTAGGTCTGCCCCATCGAAATAGGGCGCTCTTACTGGCATCAACTTAATCTGTATCGGCCACCGGTTAAGGTGCGATGCTGCCGCCACCACCGAGGCACCTGGCACCGAGACCGATGAGGTCGAGACATCTGCGGCCAAGGCACTTTTCCCCATATTCTTCCTGACCGCCTCCTCGTCATACGCTTCTGCCTCGCGCTCCTCGAAAGTGATCGCTTCGGTAGGGCAGACCGGCAAACAGTCACCCAGCCCGTCGCAGTAGTCGTCGTGCAGCAGCCTGGCCTTCCCGTCTATTATGCCGATAGCCCCTTCATGGCAAGCATCGACACAAAGACCGCAGCCGTTACACTTTTTCTCGTCAATGACAATGATCTTGCGGATCATTTGTTCCCTCCATCCGTTGTCCCTCGCGCCATGCGTTGCACGCTTTGAGGTTTTTGAATCAAAATACTATTCTGAGTTTAAAAAGTTCGTGGTAATTAGCACGAAACTGTACAAAAGATCTAAGAAGTCCAGTGGAGAGGGCCTTGAGGGAACGTACCAGCACACTCGACGCACTAAAAGGACAAGGAGAGCGCTCTTGCACACACAGCCACGCCAAGCACGATCACATCAGGATCGCTGCGCGCTGGCAAAACACGTTGACGCACTAAATGACGCGCTCAAAACGGTGAGGCTGTTTGACGGGATCGAGGAAAAAGACCTCCTGTCCATGCTGTCTTGTTTGGGTGCGGAGGTCATCCGCTTTGACAAAAACAGCTTTGTCCTGATGGCGGGCAATGAGCCGAGGCACATCGGCATCCTGCTAAAAGGCAGCGCACACGTCATTCAAGAGAACATGGAAGGCAAGCGGGTCATCATTGAAACGCTCTCTGAGGGTGATTACTTTGCCGAGGCACTCTGCTGCGCAGGCGTGAAGGAAAGCCCTGTCAGCGTTGTGACCACCAGTGAGACACTGGTCCTAATGACTGCGTTCATGCGCATACTGCATACCTGCCCAAGCTCTTGCATTTTTCACGCCCAGCTTATCGAGAACATGCTTTTTCTGATCGCTACAAAAAACATCCTGCTACAGGGCAGGATGGATGTGATCAGTCAAAAAACCGTGCGCAAGAAGGTCTCGGCCTACTTGAAATCCATCGCCATAAAGCAGGGGAGAAGAACCATTAGCATTCCTTTAAACCGCGAGGAATTAGCTGCTTTCCTCTGTGTAGACCGGAGCGCGCTCTCGCACGAGCTGTCCCGCATGAGGCAAGACGGGCTTATCGACTACCGGAAGAACGAGTTCACGTTGCATTAGAGCACGCTGACGAGCTGCTGCGACCTGCGTCTCAAACGCTCAATCTCTCGGCCTCAGTCGAGGTGCTGACGGCCAGATCACAGACCCGGATCTTTCCAGATGTCACAAGCGCCTGAAAAGCGCAATGACCTTGCCGAGGATCATGACATCGCGTGCATAGATAGGATCCATTGCCGAGTTCTCAGGCTGAAGTCTGATACGGTCGGCCTCTCGGTAATACCTCTTTACCGTCGCCTCATCTTCAAGCATTGCAACAACGACATCGCCGTTTACCGCTGTCTGTTGCTGTTGCACCACTACAAAGTCCCCATCAAAGATACCGGCATCTATCATCGACTCACCACGTACCCGAAGGATGTAGGTTTGCTCGCCGGAGAATTCAGCAGGGAGCGGGATTGTCTGCTCGATGTTCTCGGCAGCAAGTATCGGCTCACCGGCTGCGATCTGACCGACAACGGGGATAGCACGCACCTTGCCCATATCGATTGCAGCATCGTTATCGCGGAAATCTAAGACCTCCAATGCCCTCGGCTTGGATGGATCTCTGCGCAAAAAGCCTTTTTCCTCCAGTGTTGACAGGTGAGCATGAACGGTGGAGGAGGAGGACAGCCCGACAGCCTCTCCGATCTCCCGCACGCTGGGGGGATAGCCACGCAGGTGTATCTCGGCACGGATGAAATCAAGGATCTGCTCCTGGCGCCGAGACAATCCTCGCTCGTATCTCATGGAATCTCCAAACCATCTGGCCATCTGGCTTCGATGCACTCGGGCTTCAGTATGCCAGTGTAACCCTGGCTAGATTTTTTTACAAACAAATGTTCGATTATCTATTGCAGACCGAACACTTGTTCCCCATAATGAACACGAACAGGTGTTCATAGCTCACATGATGAATGTCATACCCCTGAGCTAACCTCAGGCAAACGCGATTCAGGGAGATACTAATGTACAAGGGTCGAAACAGGCAAAACGGTTGCTACAACAGCTATAAATACTGTGGGCACAGCAAACACGGCAACCATAGGTACGCCAAGCAAAGCGGTCCCCAACAAAAGGACGTTTCGCTCACAGCGGTGCGTTTTGACACAGTACGCATTGAATTTCTGATAGCCGCCATTGCCCTCCTGGCACTTTTCACGGCCACATGGATGAGCGGCCATGGCGGGCTTGGCCTGTAATGTCGGTTTGGGCATGTCCATTTATCCGTATCAATTTTATCCGTAGGGCATGTTTTTTTAGAGAACGCTCCGATCATTCAACCGGGCTTAATACCATGCTCCGTAAGTGGGTCGTTGATATACTGACACTACATATAGTTGAAGCCCCTATATCTAGTATGGTAGCGTTGTGCTTATCCTAGATATAGGGGTGAGCGATGCGCTGTCCATTTTGCGGTCACGAAGAGACAAAAGTTGTTGACTCGCGCACCTCCGAGTCGCAGGACGCGGTCCGGAGAAGACGTGAATGTCTGGGTTGCACAGAGCGTTTTACCACCTATGAGCGACGAGAAGAGATGCCGCTCATGGTGCTCAAGAAAGATGGGGTATCCGAGCCTTTTGACCGTTCCAAGTTAAGACGTGGGCTCCTTGTCGCAACGGTAAAACGTAATGTCGACCTTGAGCAGCTGGAGTCACTGATAGATGCCATCGAAAGACAGCTATACAACGAGTTTCGCACTGAAGTAGACAGTAGTCAGCTCGGAGACATGGTATTAAAGCGTCTTAAAGACCTCGATAAAGTCGCGTATGTCCGGTTTGCATCGGTCTACAAAGAGTTTCAAGATCTTGATGAGTTCACATCTGAACTCAAGGGGCTCAAGTAGGAAAACAGCAAATAGGAAAAGTGGGAATGCGGGAAGCGAATAAAAAGCCCGCATTGCGAAGCACAGGGTACTACGCACAGCAGGCTCTGCACATTTTCGGTTAAATGAAATACGGTACGAGCAAGTACAGGTACGAGCGATTATGACAGCGGATTATAACGAGGGGGTTGTTGCCAATGCTGTTGTCACCATGCGGCGTAGATTGTGAAGGTTATTTCGAAATTTGTGATGAGTGCAAGACCTGCGGTGGGTGCCGCGCCACAGAGGGAAAACCGTTCTACATAAAGGATTTTGGATTTGAAGTCTGCCCTATGTATGATTGCGCTGTTAGTAAGAAGGGCTATCAATCGTGCGCTGAGTGCACCGAGCTTCCTTGTCAGATTTTCTATGATTGGAAAGATCCGAGCATGACGGATGAGGCACACATTAACTCAATTAACGAAAGGGTAAAAGCCCTAAAAGATTCACTGGGGTAGGAACAGCAGCTGACCTCACTGGATGGGATTTGAGTAGAATAGCTGCGCCCACCAGCAGACGGAACTATGAAGGGTCACCTGTTGCAGATACATGTTAAACGCCTTGATGCCACATTACCGTTACCGGTCTACGCGCACGAGGGAGATGCTGGGCTTGACCTTTATGCGTCTGGTTCATTTTGTATTGCGCCTGGCGCACGTGTGCTGATTCCCACGGGTGTTGCAGTTGCCATCCCAAAAGGGCTTGCCGGTTTTGTGCAACCAAGAAGCGGGCTTGCGCTGCGACAGGGTCTTGGATTTGCAAACTCACCTGGGCTCATTGACAGCCATTACCGAGGTGAGATCAAGGTTATTGCCATTAACCTCGACACAAGCTCACCTATAGAGATCGCACATGGTGACCGGATTGCACAGCTCGTGATTCAGCCTGTGCAATCCGTCACCGTTAAAGAAGTCTCTGAGTTGGACTCAACGGTCAGGGGCACGGGAGGGTTTGGAAGCACGGGCATCTGAGTGATTGCGTAGCCGATGCATTCCATTGCGCTCGATAGGATGTCCTGCTTCATTCCCTGTTTCATTGGAGCAAATCAAAACAAATGTATGATAATATATCTTATGTAACTTAATGATTTTAGAACGCTTCGCCCTTTACTTTCACAATGTGCACCTCGCTTAGCTAACCGATTTTTGCTAGCCGGCCTTTACTGCCCTCACAATTGCAGCAAACATCCCGTCAATGACCTCGTGCGTCGGGGTGATGCAAATGTTTACGAATCCAGCGTCAACGAGACCTTTCTCGTACTCTTCAAATGAGAGCGCCCCAGCTATGCAACCGGCATAGTCGCCTCTGGCCATCCGGTCTGCTGCCGAAAGCTCGTTTTTCGCCACGACATCACTGACGCTTACACGTCCACCCTCTTTGAGCACCCGAGACATCTCAGCAAATACAGCTGGTTTGTCGACACTTAAGTTGATGACACAGTTTGAGATCACGACATCTACGCTGCGCTCTGGAAGAGGGATGCTTTCAATCTGCCCCTTAAGGAACTCGACATTAGTTGCACCGGCCTCCTCTGCGTTCTTGCGCGCAAGGCCAAGCATCTCATCGGTCATATCAAGCCCGTATGCAAACCCGTCTTTTCCGACGCGGGTTGCCGATAAAAGGACATCTATTCCTCCACCGGAGCCTAGATCTAAGACCGTCTCCCCCTCACAAAGATCGGCAACGGCGGTAGGGTTTCCACATCCAAGCGAGGCCAAAAGGGCTGTCTCTGGCAATGCGGAAACTTCCGGTGAGTCCTCATGGGAGTAGAGTTTTGCGCCCAATGAGTCAGATGCCGCAAATGATGAGGTTTCCCTCGCGTTGCCCACACTGCTCGAACCGCCACAGCTACAACAACAAGATGCCCCCTCTGGCGCTGCGATCGCCTCTGCCGCGATGATCTGCTGCGCAGCCCTGGTGTAGCGGTCCTGCACCTCTTTCAGGAGTTCCTTCTGCTCTCCGGTCAGCTCGCTGCTTCCACCCCTGCATCCACAATCCATGCCGAGTACCTCCCCGCTAAACGGTCGTTCCTGGAAAACGGTTGTTCTTTGCTTGACAGGAACGGTTGTCTCTAGAGAACGGTTGTCCTTAGAACTTAGAAATGAGCTTCCTCGAATTGGGAGCGGGTCATGCAGATAAGATCGTCATTCATATCAGCGAGGCACTCCTCTGCCTCGGCCTTATCCGAGAATGACCCAAGGCGCTCCACACGATTTGAGTCGTCCATAGAAACAGCTTCAACAAAAAACAACTCGGTCTCTACGGCAGCCTTCTCAGGCGGCTCTCGGAAGAGGATGTCAGGATGCCAATCGAAATCGAACTCGTCTGCAGTATCGACTTTCACAATGCGCAAACGCCAGAACTCATTTGCCGGACCAATGATGCCCATCCCAAGGCTCACTGTTGAATCGCGGAGTACTGCGACCCGGCAGTAACCCAGCCTTTGACCCCACCACCAGCATCAACCTCATACCAGCCGGATTTTTCCGAGATCAGGCTGAGCTCATCGCCTTTCTTGAGCCGCTTGATGACCTTCGCGTTACGCTGAGCCGCTTCTCGTAGGCTCAGTCCTTCGGCAAGCACGATCACCGTCTTTCCCGTATCGGACGGGTTGTCCCCGGCATCAGCGCTTTCATCGGCCGGCTGCTCATCGCCTGGATTCGACTGTTGTGCGGACTCATCTGTCGACGTATTACTGTCCTCTTGACCGGTCTCGGCAGTCTGGTTTGCCGCGTTCTTTTGTTTGAGCTGCGCCTGCCCGATCTTATAGTCGCCATACCAGCCTATAACGACTATCAGTACTACCGCCATAATCACAATGCCAGCAGCAGCTTTTGCAGTATTTAGGGGCGTGATATTCACAGATACAACCCTCCACCGTAGACAGCAGTGTCAGCAAGCCCATAGGCCTCGCAAGTTCTTCCAATAAGTGTACGCGCTCTGTGAAGATATGCGTGAACAAGGTCCATATCAGTGTCAAAGAATTTATCGAGGACTGTTGAGCCGGTCTCGCCTTCATATATCCGACCGGCCTGGTCGCGCACGGTGACAGCCGCGTCGGAAAGCGCTTCAGCAACGGGAATCAGCCTGCTTGGCAATGGGATGTTGTCTAGTTCGTCTGCGAGAATAAAGGCGCGGCTATGCACCTCCTCCACAACGCGGCGGTCGACCGAAGTCGGATCCTCGGCAAACACAGCAATATCCTCGGGTGCAGCAGATGACATCGTCTCGACCGCATCAGCAAGTGCCTGCCCAGCGGCTTCTACCGCCTCGGTGCTTACCAAAAGGTGCAAGAGCATTCTACGCTCGTATGCCTGCCAGAGTATTATTGCAAGGGTAACAACTGCGGCAATAACAAGCGCCGTTCCTATCCCTATGATCGCCCAGACCAGCACAGGCGCTCCCCTCACTAACCTCTCAGATCTAAGACGTGCTTGCTTTTGCCCGCAGTCCTCTCAATCGTCCCCGGCTCTACCAAAGTCACTCGCACGCGAAGGCCAAGGACTGATTGCAGCCGGTCAGCCACAGACCGCTGAAACGCAACCATATTTGCCATGATATCGGAAAAAACGTCCTCTTCTATCTCAATACGTACCTCGAGGTCATCCATGTTCTTTTTCCGGTCAATCACAATAAGATAGTGCGGCCTGATGCCCTCGATGTTGAACAGCACATCTTCCACTTGGCTCGGAAAGAGGTTCACCCCACGGATGATGAGCATATCATCCGTGCGCGCGCGCACGCTTTTAATCCGAGCAAGCGTTCTACCGCATTCGCAGGGCGACGTGTCGATCGCCGTGATGTCGTGAGTCCGATAGCGCAAAACCGGAAACGCCTCCTTTGTAAGCGAGGTGATCACCAGTTCGCCTTGTTCTCCTGGCGCAACAGGCTCGTCAGTGGCAGGATCTATGACCTCGAACAGGAAATGGTCCTCGGCGATATGCTGGCCGCACGCACACTCGCACTCGCCGGCGACACCAGGGCCAACAACTTCGGAAAGCCCGTAGTTGTCCGTTGCGCGGATGCCGAGCTTGCCCTCGATCTCCCTGCGCATAAGGCCGGTGCACGGCTCCCCGCCAAAAAGCCCAAGGCGCAGTGGGAGGCTGCGAAGGTCGACCCCTGCGGCTTCTCCTTGCTCGGCTAGGTAAAGCGCGTAGCTGGGAGTGGAGACGAGCACGGTCGAGCCAAAGTCCTGCATCATCATCAGATGGCGTTCAGTCTGCCCGCTTCCGGCAGGAATGATGGTTGCCCCTATGCGCTCGATACCGTAGTGCATTCCCCAGCCACCCGTGAACATGCCGTACAAAAAGGCCATCTGCACAAGATCGGTGCGCTTGACCCCGGCAGAAGCTGCGACGCGGGCGGTCAGTTCGGACCAGGTGTTTATGTCGCCACGCGAATACCCGACCACAATGGGCTTTCCCGTGGTCCCACTAGAGCTGTGGATGCGCACAACCTCGTCGAGGGGCAACGCAAACATCCCATACGGATAGGTGTCTCTGAGCGCCGACTTATCGATAAAAGGAAGCCGTCTGACATCATCTAAGGACCGGATGTCACGCGGGCGGACACCCAGTTCCTCCATGCGTTCACGATAATGCCCTACTCGCTCGTAGACCCACGCAACCGTCATCTGCAACCTTCTGAGCTGCAGCTCCTCAAGAGACTCTCGGTCTATGCATTCATATTCAGGGCACCAGATCACTTAGCCGCCCTCCCCTTCCCCGGCAAGTGATCCCAGGTAGATAGCACTCACATGCTCGTTTGCGAGCAGCGCATCCGCCGCATCCTCTAAGATCACTTTCCCATTTCTCATCACGTAACCACGGTCTGCGTGCTTAAGCGCGAGACTTGCGTCCTGCTCGGCGATAAGCATCGTCATCCCCTCGCCTCTCAGCGTCTCAAGCGCCGAGAATATCTCGGCGACCACTCGGGGCGCCAAGCCAAGCGAGGGCTCGTCTAGCACGAGCAGCCTTGGGCTGCACATGAGCGCCCGTGCAATGGCGAGCATCTGCTGCTCTCCGCCCGAAAGCGTCTGGGCAACCTGGTGCGCACGCTCCTTGAGCACCGGAAAAAGCGCATACGCCCGTTCAAGCCCCGCTGATATAGCTTTCTGTCGCTGCCTTCCACGCCCCGCAGAGTACGCACCCAGCTCAAGGTTGCCAAGCACTGTCATGGGGCCGAACAGCATCCTGCCCTCGGGCACAAGGCTCACACCGCGTCGTATTTGCGCCTCCGGGCGGACTTTGCCAAGTGCTTTCCCTTCGAATATGATATCGCCTTTGCCCGTCTCCACGAAACCGAGGACGGCTTTCAGCAAGGTGGACTTGCCGGCACCGTTTGCCCCAAGAAGCGCGACCATCTCTCCCATACGCACCTTGAGGCCCACGTCGTGAAGAACACCGACAGATCCATAGCCGGCATAAAGCCCGCGCACTTCGAGCACATCTCGCGACTCAGGCATTGCCATACTCCTCGCCGAGATAGGCGGCGACAACCACCGGATCCTTTTGTATCAGCCGCGGCGGCCCCTCGGCAATCTTGCGTCCGCGGTCGATGACGACGATCTCGTCTGAGACCTCCATGACAAGTGCCATGTCGTGCTCTACCACCAGGACCGTGGTACCCAGGTCCCGCATGCGTGAAAGGGCCTCGCCGAGATCCTCGGTCTCTGACGAGTTAAGTCCGGCGGCAGGCTCGTCCAAAAGGAGCAGTGTGGGCTCAGTGGCCATCGCACGGGCGATTTCGGTGAGCCGCCGGATGCCCACAGGAAGCTCGGAGGCAGGAGTGCCGGCCCATTCTTCCAGCCCGACTTGACGCAACAGGCGTATCGCCTGCTCCTGGATCATCCTCTCTTCTTTGCGGGCGGACGGCAGCCGTAATGCGGCTGCGAAAAACCCTGGCGTGTAGTGCACCTGGGTGCCAACCATGACATTCTCGATCACCGTAAGGTTGTCGAAAAGCCGGGTGTCTTGGAACGTGCGCGCCATACCGCAGCGTACAACATCACGCGCACTCATACCGGTAGTCGCAACCCCATTGAGAAGCGCCGCGCCGCTGTCAGGCCGCTCGAAGCCGGTTATAAGGTTAAAGAGCGTGGACTTACCCGCACCATTAGGGCCAATGAGCGCCTTGATGGTGCCCTCGTGAACCCCAAAGGACACATCATCGACCGCCAGAAGACCGCCAAACTGTTTTCTGAGCCCTTGTATGGAGAGGAGCGTCATGTCCCCTCCCCCTCCTCAAGGCCCTCCGGCCTCGCAGGGGTATCCGCTTGCGTGGAGCTGCCTTGCCGCCTCTCCGCGAGACTGCCTCCCTTTGCCGAGCTTGCCGAGCGGCGGCGCTGCCATAGGCCGGTCAGCCCTCGTGGCGCAAAGATCACCACCAGGATGATGGCAATGCCATAGATATCGGTCTGGTAAAGCCCTAGATTCTCGGCGATAGGGGCAGGCATGCTTGGGATCAGGGCATTCAGGTACTCAAGCAAGGTGAAAAGTGCTGTCGCGGCCACCGGGCCTGCAAGCGAACCGGCTCCTCCTATGACAGCCATGGCCAGATACATGACCGAAGAGCTCAGCACAAAGACGCTTGGCGAGACAAACCCGACGACCCCGGAATAGAGCGCACCGGAGAGCCCCGCGAGCGCTGCGCTTATGACAAAAGCCTTGATCTTGGTGCCAACCACGTCCACTCCGGACGCCACTGCGCCGATCTCGCCGCCATGGAGCGAAAGCATCGCCCTACCCGGACGAAAGCGGGTGATGTTGTAGGCAAGAAGCAACGCAACGCCTGCCACCGCCCAGACGAGCCAGTAAAGCGTCGCGGGCTCTTTGAACTCGAACCCAGCAACCGAGGGGGGCGGTATCCGGGCAAAGCCATCGACTCCGCCGGTCACCGACTCGGCCTCGACAAAGATGAGCGACATGATCTCACCAAAACCGAGCGTCGCCATCGCAAGGTAATGCCCTTTGAGCCTGAGGCTTGGTAATGCAAGCAGCAGGCCGCCTGCCGCCGCGATGACTCCAGCAGCAGCAAACCCCACTATCCACGGTGTGCCGATCCGCACGGTAAGGAACGCGCAGGTGTATGCGCCGATCCCAACAAAAGCGGCATGCCCCATCGACACTTGGCCGGTATAGCCAAAAAGTAGCGCCAGACCGATAGCAACCAACACGTTCAAGCCGACGAACGTGAGGACTTTTATAAGGAACCTATCAGTGATGACAAGCGGGATGCAGGCGACTGCGGCGGCTATAAGCCACGAAACCCATGGGAGGCGCGGCTTTCCACCCATATCAGCCACGCCCGCGCCTCATGAGGCCAGCAAGGCCGGATGGCCGCACAAACAGCACGCCCAAAAGCACTACCAAAGCAACCGCATCTTTATATAAGGGATCGAAATAGCCAGCGGCAAGGCTTTCAAGGAGCCCGAGCACGATGCCCCCGCAAACAGTCGCAAGAGGGTTCCCCAGCCCTCCGAGGATAGCTGCGGTAAAGCCCTTGACCCCTATCCCCGCCCCAACGTCAAAAGCGGTCTGGGTGAGCGGCGTGACTGCAAGGCCTGCCACTGCGCCCAGCGCAGCCGAGAGGACAAACGCGACTGTCACCATCTTCTTTGTGTCTATCCCCATGAGCCTTGCACCATCATGGCTAAGAGAGGTGGCCTGCATAGCTTTGCCAAGCATTGTCTTTTGGTAGACGATGGCCAGACATGCTACGGTCACAAGCGTCAAACCCCATATCCAAAGCGTTTGCCGCTCAACTGCCGCACCGGCAAAGCGGATCGGGGGCCCGGAAGAAAACGGGGCGATGATCATCTCATTGGGACCAAAAATGTGCAGGGCAAACTGCCTCAGCGCGACCGAGCCGCCTATTGTAACGATGATTATCTTGAGCGGGTCCCCAGCGCTCAAAGGCCTGATTGCAAGTGCTTCAAACGCACCACCGATGATCGCGGTGGCCAAAACAGCTGCAAGTACTGCTGCAGGCAAGGGGAGTCCCAGGCGCAGGAAGAAAACGCCCAGGACACCACCAAGCATAAAGAACTCCCCTTGGGCAAAGTTAATGGCACCTGTGGAAGCAAAAACCACGGTGAACCCCAGTGCGACCAAGGCGTATATTGCCCCGTTCTTAACCCCGGCTATAAGGAACTGGAGCAGCTCGGACATCTACTCCGCTGTCTCCCATTTGCCGTCACGCACAACGTAGAGCGCCACATCCTTTTTTCCAAGGCCGTTGTGGTCGTTTGCCGAGAAAGTGAATGTTCCGCCAAAGCCAGGGATTCCGGATGTCTGCTCTATCGCGTCGCGCAGCTCTGCCGGAGTCGGCATGCCCTCTGTGCGCTCCAAGGCCGCAACGACGATCGCCATAGCGTCAAAAGCATGACCAGCAAAGATATCTGGCGGCTCCCCGTATTTTGCCTTGTATTCCTCGGCGAACTTTGAGACAGCCTCATGCTGGGCTGAGCCTTTTTCCCAGTTGTCAGGGACCAGGCTTCGACCGGTGGCGAAGACAAACCCGTTGCCAGCCTCCCCCGCCCCCTCTATAAACTCCAACCTCGCCTGCCCGGAACCGCCAAACATCGGCAGATTCAACCCGAGGTCGGTTGCGTTTCTAACTATGATCGCAGCCTCTTTGCCCGCATTCCACAAAAGGATTGCATCGGCATCGGAAGAGCGGACTTTGGTGAGCTGCGTGGACATGTCGGTATCGCCTGGGTTAAACGTCTGGTCGGAGACGATTTCCAGACCAAGCTTTGGTGCCTCTTGCAAGATAACCGCACGTCCGTCTTTGCCATAGCCACCCGAATCCGAAAGCAGCGCTACCTTACTTACATTGCGCGCCACCATGGCATCCAGGATGTATGGGACTACCAGGGTATTTGACCAGGGTGTCTGAAAGACAAGCGAATCAAAGTCATCAGTGATGACCGTGCCGCCCGCCAAAGAGATCTGCGCAACTCCGGCACGGTTGAGTTCGCTTCGCATCGACATGCTCTGCCCGGTGCCCGATGCGCCGATAATGGCGAGGACTTCCTCGCGGTCGATGAGCCTGCTCGCAGCTGCAAGGGACTTTGCCTCATCGGTCCCGTCATCCTCAATGAGCACCTGTATCTCACGCCCGTTGACCCCCCCCTGCGCATTGATACGGCCGACCTCGAGGTCGATAGCCTTTTTTGCCGACTCGCCGAGAGGAGCATACGTGCCAGTGAGCGAAAGGACTGCTCCGATCTTAAAGGGGCCTTTGTTGTCGCTAGGAGGCTCTTCGGAGCTTCCAGGGGTCTTACACCCGAACCCCGACATCGCAAGAGCGCAGACCAATAGAAGGACTGGAAGCCTCTTACACAGGGACACTCCCGAACGGGAAAAACGAAAAGAAGAAAAAGAAGGGTGTGGAGCAGATACTGGTGGTGGCGCACTCCTGGCTGCCGAGGTGCTAAAACGGCCACCACCTACGGATATGGGCTGTGCATCTTTCGTTGCGGCAAGAGCTGCGGCAAGAGCTGCCTTCAGTACGCCAAAGGACAGTCTCAGGTGTCGTCCGCGCATGTCGCCCTCCTTCCAATCGTCCAATCTACATGACAAAACAACACAAACGAGTGTAGACCTTACAGAAAGAACGAAACAAATACAAGGGTTGGTAGTGTTCCCGCAAGCCGGAAGACTTTTCTTTTGTCAAGTCTTCTCAGGTTTTTACTGTAAAAGAAAGGATTCATGCTGGAAAAAGCGTAATAAAGAAAGAAGATTGTGATGAGTTGTGCGAAAAAGCGATAGATTACGAATCAATTCTTTAGACACCCAATCGGCATGATTTTCACGCCGTCTTTCCGTGTGTATGCTATTTCGCCACCGGTGATTACAATCAATAAATCCGGTTCTCTGAGCTTTGCCCGCTTTTCCAGATTCGCTTTTTGAATCAATGATTCCAGTTCCAGCAAATGCGTCGCACCTTCTTCAATTCCGTTACTACCGAGCTTGAATTCAATCAGCGCGTACCGTCCGTCGGCAAGGTGCAGAACGCAGTCAGCTTCTAGCCCGTAGCGGTCCCGATAGTACGATACCCGTCCGTTCCAAGAAGCGGAATACGCTTTCAAATCCCTAAAACACAGGCACTCGAAAATAAACCCGAATGTGTTGAAATCCATCAGCAATGTCTCGGGAGATAAGGCGAGAGAACCTACAGCAATGGATGGGTCCGTAAAGCCTCTCTTTTTATTTGAACGTATTGCTGTTGCAGAACGGATGGACGGACACCACGCCGGTATATTCTCGATTACATAAAGCTTTTCAAGGGCTTCAACATACGAAATCAGAGTCGGTTCGGAAATATCGGAATAATTTGATGCCACGTCCTCGAGAATGGTCTTGTTTGTGGCAAGCGTTGAGATGTTCCGTGCGTAGGACTGTAAAACGGCTTTCACCCGCTCCGGGCTTCTTTTTACGCCGTCAACGGTAGAAGCGTCGCTGTTGTATATATTGGCGACATAATTTTGCGCTTCAAAGAGCTTCGCTTTATCGGTTTTCTTGCGCAAGCTCGACGGCCATCCGCCGCGGCAAGCCGCGAACACAAGGCTTTCAATGGATAAATCGGAAGTCGCTCCGTCTATATCAAGGTCGGGATTCTTAAAGAGTTCTCCAAGCGAAATTTTACCGTTTGATTCCATTGATTCAAACAGGCTCATAGGATACATCGCCATACGGGAAATGCGCCCCGTACCCGAGTGCATGATGGACGATTCGTCTACGGTGGTCGAGCCGGTTAGTATAAACAGCCCCTCTTCGTCTCTTTCATCGACGGCATTGCGAACGGCATCCCAAAGCATGGGAGCCATCTGCCATTCGTCAATAAGCCGTGGATTTTCGCCCTTCAGCAAGAGAGACGGCTTAGTTTCCGCCGCGGCAAGATACCCCTGCATCTTGTCGGGGTCCTGCAGCTTCAACACGCTTTTTGCCTGTTGCGTCGCGGTGGTTGTTTTCCCGCACCACTTCGGACCCGCAATCAGAACCGCGCCCGACGCGTCTAAGCGTTCCTCCAATATTTTATCCACAATTCGCGATAGATAGTTTTGTCCCATATTGCAAACACCTCCAATTCACAAAACCATTATAAGCGAAATCTATTCCTCTGTCAGATATATTTTAGTGATTTGAGGTATTTCGCTTAAATGATTTGCGGAGGTTTGTTTTATCTTTTTGTTTTGAACTCCGGATTCTCGCGGAGTTTTTGTAAACAGCCACTTGCCGAATAGACACACCACAACATATAGCGGTCAACCGCTATATGTTGTGGTTAGGCTGTGGATAGCTTTTTGTCACGCCTCAGTCGATGAGCATCTCCTTCAAGGTGTTGAACACGTTGTCGGATAACACGTTCGACCCCCCATAGAGCTGGATGTCGGGCTTGGTGCCGGCGTATGCGCCGGGCAGGTAGCCCGCCCAGTTGCCCGAGGGCGCGTCAGGGGCGGTGAGCACGAGCACGCCGCCACGCTCACCTGCCGCGGCCCCGCCTGCAAGGGCGTCGGGGAAGTTCAGCCCTGTGGCGACACCGATGAAGCCCTTGGTCGCAAGGGAGCCCTCGAACGCGTGCCCGGCGATCCTCTGCGCGGTCGCATAGCGGCCCGCCCCGCCTAAGCGCCTGACCGCCGGGCGCGGGCCAAGGGCGCGCACCTCGGCCTCGGCGGCAGCTGAGACAGCGGCCGTGGAGCCGGGTACGGTGACGTCGCCTATCCCCAGGAGCTCGATGGCGGACGCCGCCGCGCCAGGGAGCGATGCCGGGCGGGTGAGGATGGCCGGCACCTTGTTCCGGTACGCAAGGGGGATGCTGCGAGGCCGTCTGCGAAGTTGTCGCCGCGGGCCAGGAACGCCTTCTTGGAAAAGCCTGTGCCCCCTGTCTCCTCGAGCTCGGCCACCGCGAGGGCGATGAGCGCGCTCGTCCCGTAGCGGTCATCGCCCTCTAGGCGGAAGACATCGGGCCCGGCCTCCTCGAGCGCCTCCTCCACATCCTCAGACACCGCCGCCTCAGAGCCCATGATGTACGCCTCGCCGGCACCGAGGCGCTCGGCCTCGTCGAGCACGCCGGGGGACAGGGACTCCTTCCGGGTCAGCAGGAGCGGGGCCTTGAGCACGCCTGCGAGCGCGCTTGCCGAGAGCGCGTCTGTAGTTCATGCCGGTGGCTATGATGACCGCGTCAGCAGACGTGAAGCTCGCCTTGCTCGCCTCGATGGCGGTGGCGAACCGGTCTGCGCCGAAGACGCGGGTGATCGAGCCTGCGTTTGCAGTGACCGTGAACGTCACGGTGTTGTGCGGCGCCTCCTCGTTGCCCGCGTTGTCTGTCGCGAAGAACCCGAGCGTGTGGGCGCCCTCCTCCGAGGTGGTGACGGCCGCCTCGTCGCCTGGGACGACGACCGGCGCGTCGTCGTCAAGCATGCAGATTACCTCACGCACCCCGCTCACCGCCTCACCGGCGCCGGCAGGGTCGGTCGCGGTGACGGTGATGGCCGCCGTGCCGCCGTAGCTTGCCACCGCATCCGAGCCAGACACCGGCGCGGTCGTGTCGGGCGCAGGGCCGTCTATGAGGGTGGGGACGCTCTTGTCGGTGCCCGTCCCGCTCTCGCCGGTGCCGAGCTGGCCGTAGTCGTTAGCCCCCCATGCTCAGAGCGAGCCGTCGTCCTTGATGCCGGGCGAGTGCGAGAGCCCTGCGCTCATGGCCTTCCATCCCACGAGCCCCGTGGCGGAGAGGGACGTCCCCCCGGATGCCGTAAGAGCTGGAGCTGCGGCTTCCAATGCCATGCCATCCGCGGCCGCAACCGCCGGAGCCGCACCGCCGTCCGAGCGCGCACCGCCTGCCCACGCCGCCCCCGGCAGCGCGCCAAGGACGAGCGCGACACAGAGGAGCACCGAGAGGCGTGCCCG
>WRDS01000001.1 GCA_009779675.1 Coriobacteriia bacterium | reverse complement strand
TCAAGGATGCTCACTCGATGATTGCGGGTGGCGGTTCCATTAGATCTGTGTACCAGGCTTCTTGGAATCGCGACGGCTTACTGGGGGGCGAGGGCATCGGCTTGGATCCAGAGGAAGCGCTAAAGAGGGCGCTCAAGCTCAAGCAGGGCGAGGAGAGGTTCCGCAGAATGACGCTTGTCGGGCCGCATCGGGACGACATCCGATTCTTCCTTGATGAGGGTAGGGATGTGCGGGCATATTCGTCGCAGGGGCAGCAACGGACCGTTGCCCTTGCTTGGAAGCTCGCAGAGGTTGCAGTCATCAAAGATGTTTCAGGGAAAGCCCCCATTCTCCTGTTGGACGATGTCATGTCTGAGCTGGACGAGCAGAGACGTAGCGCGATGGCCAGGCTGACAGGGGAGACCACGCAGACCTTTGTCACTACCACAAATACCGGGTATTTCGAAAAGGATCTGCTTGATAGGGCCCGCTTAATAAAGCTTGGGCCATAAATAAGGCTCGGCGGATCCGGGCGGCAGAGGGTTAGAGGGCAATGAGGCGCAAAGGAACAGATCTTGCCGATGGGCTCAGGAGGCTTTCCTCCCGCCTGAACAAACGCAGTGGCGGTGGCCTTGTCCAGGCAAGGATATCTAACGCATGGGATGAGACGGCTGGCCCAACGGTCTCGGCGCACACGACCGAGGTGCACCTTCGGCAGGGCGCAATGATGGTATATGTTGACTCGCACGTGTGGGCGGCAGAGCTCTCGGCTCTTAGCGAATCGTACCGGACGGCCATCAACACTGTTCTTGGTGAGGAACTGGTTAGAGCTATGCGCTTCAATGTGTCCAAGAGGACAAGCGCGGTGCGCTTGGCAGCGCAAGACGCTCACGGGAAAGAAGAAGGAATGCAAACCCGCGACCAGCCAGCCAGGCTTTCGCCCGAAGAACTTTTGATAGTGGAGGCATCGGCGGCCTCTATTGAGGACAGTGAGTTGCGGGAAGCGGTAATCAGAGCGACGGTGGCTGATCTTGAGTGGAAAAAAGGGTCGGATAAAACGCATAGACCGGAGAATGCCGGAGAATGCCGCTGAAGGGCGTTTGGGCGTTATCACACTACTGCTTGTGGTAGAATAAAAAACATCTCCACAATATCTAGCGGAAAGCGCTTCGTAAGCAACTGCAACTGTAGACGCTCATAAAGGAGCGGGTGTGTCCAAAAACGAGTCTTCGTATTCTGCCAAAGACATTCAAGTGCTTGAGGGTCTTGAGGCGGTACGCAAACGGCCAGGCATGTACATAGGCTCTACGGGGCCGCGAGGGTTGCACCATCTGGTCTACGAGATCGTGGACAACGCAGTCGATGAGGCCCTTGCGGGGTACTGCACCAATGTGGATGTCGTTATCCGTCCCGATAACTCGGTAAGCATCATCGATAACGGTCGCGGTATTCCGGTTGAAAAGCATCCGAAGATCAAAAAGCCGACCGTGGAAGTGGTTTTGACCGTGCTGCATGCCGGTGGCAAGTTCGGAGGAGAAGGGTACAAGGTATCTGGAGGGCTCCATGGGGTAGGTGCCTCGGTGGTCAACGCCCTCTCAGAAAAGATGATCGTCGAAGTCAAGCGCGACGGGCACATCTGGGCCCAGGAATACGACAAAGGTAAACCGGTTGCGCCGCTAACTCCCACGAGCAGGTCAAAAGCCACGGGTACCAAGATCACTTTCTGGCCGGATCCCTCGATCTTTGAGACGGTGGTCTTTGATTACGGCACCCTTGCGGCGCGCTTCAGGGAAACCGCTTTCCTTAACAAGAACCTTCGGATCACTCTCACCGATGAAAGGGAGCTTGAGCCTCGGCGGGAAGAGTTTCGCTACGCCGGCGGGATCGTTGACTTCGTTAAGTATATAAACGAGAACAAGGAGACCATTCACGCCAAGCCCATTTATTTCGAGTCCGAGGGTCCAGAGGGCATGGTTGAGGTTGCCTTGCAGTGGAACACAGGGTTTTCCGACTCGGTGCTTGCCTTCGCCAACAACATCAACACCCATGAGGGCGGAACCCACCTCGAGGGGTTTAAGAATGCGCTGACGCGCACCATCAACGACTACGCCCGCAGGCAGGGGATCTTAAAGGAAAAGGACGACAACCTAAGCGGCGAGGACATCCGGGAAGGGCTTGCGGCCATAATATCGGTCAAGCTTCGGGAGCCGCAGTTCGAGGGGCAGACCAAAACCAAGCTCGGCAATACCGAGATGCGCGGAGCGGCCCAGCAGATAGTCACCCAAGGGCTGTCCGAATACCTGGAGGAGCATCCCAAGCCGGCGCGGGCGATCGTCAGCAAGTCGGTGCAGGCGGCCAAGGCGCGCGCCGCTGCCCGCAAGGCGCGAGAACTCACGCGCCGAAAAGGGCTGCTGGAGTCGTCCACGCTTCCTGGGAAGCTTGCGGACTGCTCGGTAAAAGAGGCCGCCCTGACCGAGATATACCTCGTGGAGGGCGACTCGGCGGGTGGCTCGGCGAAACAGGCCCGCGACAGGAGTTTTCAGGCTATTCTGCCGTTGCGGGGCAAGATCCTCAATGTGGAGCGGGCGGGGCTCAACCGAGCGCTTTCGAACGAGGAGATACAGGCGATCATCGCGGCGATGGGCACCAACATCGGCGAGGAGTTTGACATCGGCTCTGCCCGATACCACAAGATGATCATCATGACCGATGCGGATGTCGATGGGGCGCATATCCGCTGCCTGATCCTCACGTTCTTCTATCGTTTCATGCCCGATATGATCGAGCACGGGTATGTTTATATCGCCCAGCCGCCGCTTTACAAGGTCTCTTTTGGGCGAAAGACCGAATATGCCTACAGCGATGCCCAGCTCCAGCAGGTCCTGGCCCGGCTTCCCGAGAACACGAAGTACAACATCCAGCGGTACAAGGGCCTTGGAGAGATGAACCCCGAGCAGCTCTGGGAGACCACCATGGATCCAGGCAGGCGCACGCTTTTGCAGGTGACGATTGAGGATGCGGCTGCTGCCACCCGCAGTTTTGCCGATCTTATGGGAGACCAGGTCGAGCCACGCAAGGAGTTTATCCAGCGCTACGCAAAAGACGTCCGCTTCCTTGACATCTGATGGATTCGGACACGTAACGGATCGAGCGTGTTTAAGGAACCCTGCCATGAGCGATGATGAGATCAAGTTCCCACCCGCCGAGAAAAGGGAGTGCAAGCCCTTTGAGCCGCCTCCTTGGGAGCAGGATGCTTTTGATGAGATGGCGCGCCTGCGTACGGAGCAGGCTGAAAGCGCCCAAGCGGCAAGCGCAACGGACGCTGTTGTGGCAGGCGTTGCGCCCACAGCTGGCGCGGCGGCAGGGGTCGTGCCAGGCACCGAGTCTGGCGCGGTACCGGTCGGCGCGCCAGACGCAACTGCGATGGCTGCAGCACCAGCTGTGCCCGATGCGGAGCTTGGCACGGAACGCACGGGTGCCTCGGCAGGTGAGGAGGCAGGCAAGCTGGACGAGGCGAGGATGGCCGAGCTGTTCGCGAACCTTGCTGCCGAGGAGTCCAGGGGCTCGAAGGACCTGTCCTGGGTCGGCCTGGCCGCCGGTGGGGTTCTTTTGGCCGCCGGTGCCCTGCTTATGATCTGGAGCGTCGCTGCTTTGGGAGGGACCAGGAATGCCGGGTGGATCGGGCCCACATCCAGCATGGGGCTTGGCCTGTTCGGCATGCTCTTTGGGGGGATCGGGGCATGGCTGCTTTATAAAAGCCTCAAAAGGCGAGGAGTGCTCTAAGTGGCAGGTGAAGGCGATATGACAGAGGGCGGCATGGTCGACACAAGTGGAACGACGCTTCTGCCCATCAACATTGAAAAAGAGCTGAGGAGCTCGTTTCTCGAGTACTCGATGAGCGTCATCGTCGCCCGCGCTCTTCCGGACGTGCGCGACGGGCTCAAGCCGGTGCACCGGCGCATCCTCTATGCCATGAGCGAGTCGGGGCTTACCCCCAACCGACCGTACAAGAAGTCCGCATGGACGGTGGGCGAGGTCATCGGCAAGTACCACCCGCACGGGGACCAGGCAGTCTACGACACGATGGTGCGGCTTGCCCAGCCGTTTGCGATGAGGGCCCCGCTTGTTGACGGGCATGGCAACTTCGGCTCGGTCGATGGGGACGCGGCGGCGGCTATGCGCTACACCGAGGCGCGGCTGCAGCGTCTGGCGATGGAGCTTTTGCGCGACCTGGACAAAGAGACCGTTGACTTTGGCCCCAACTACGACGAATCGCTTTCAGAACCGCTTGTGCTCCCAAGCCGTTTTCCAAACTTGCTGGTCAATGGCTCGGCGGGTATTGCGGTCGGCATGGCGACCAACATCCCGCCGCATAACCTGGGCGAGGTCATCAGCGCCACTATCATGCAGATCGATAACCCTGATGTGCCCCTTGAGGAGCTGATGGCGATCCTGCCGGGGCCGGACTTCCCCACAGGCGGCGTGATCATGGGGCGCGAGGGGATCCACGATGCCTATGAAACCGGCAGGGGGTCGATCATCGTCCGTGGCCAAGCCCACGTAGAGCAGACATCCACCGGGCGCACGCGCATTGTCATCACTGAGATCCCCTATCAGGTCAACAAATCGAAACTCGTGACCAAGATCGCCGGGCTTGTGCGTGAGAAGAAGCTTACCGAGATATCGGATCTGCGCGACGAGTCGGACCGCAAGGGCATGCGCGTGGTGATCGAACTCAAACAGTCCTCGATCCCGCAGGTCGTGCTCAACAAGCTGTTCAAGCACACCCAGCTCCAGCAGGGTTTTGGTGTCATCATGCTTGCGCTGGTGGACGGGGTCCCGCGGACGCTCACGCTCAAGGAGATGCTGCACCACTACATCGAGCACCAGAAAGAAGTGGTTGCTCGGCGCACCAGGTACGAGCTCCGCAAGGCAGAGGAGCGCGCACACATCTTGGAGGGCTACGTGATAGCCCTCGACAACATCGACGAGGTCATCAAGATAATCCGCGCCTCTGAGACCGATGCCGAGGCGCAAGCCGCCCTCATGGGACGCTTCAGCCTGAGCGAGATCCAGGCCAACGCCATCTTAGAGATGCGCTTGCGCAGGCTTGTCGGGCTGGAGCGCAGCAAGATAGAGACGGAGCTTGCCGACCTCAAAGCGAAGATCGACTGGTACAAGAGGATCCTCGGCGACGTTAGCCTGCTGCTCCAGATCGTCAAAGAAGAGCTTGAGGAGCTGCGCGACAAATATGCCGGTAAGCGGATGACGCAGATCTCTTCCGCGGCCAAAGACCTCGATGTCGAGGACCTGATCGCCGAGGAGGACATGGTCGTCACGATCACCAAGGCCGGATATGTCAAGCGGCTGCCGGTGGCAACCTATCGCCAGCAAAAGCGCGGGGGCAAGGGCATGCAGGGCGTCAACCTGCGGGACAACGACTTCGTTGAGCACCTGTTCATCGCAAGCACGCATGATTACGTGCTCTTCTTCTCAAGCAAGGGCAAGGTCTACCGGCTCAAGGTGCACGAGCTGCCGGTTGGCAGCAGGCATGCCCGGGGCACGGCGGCAGTGAACCTGCTTCCGTTTGAGGCGGGCGAGCGGATCGCCGCAGTCATCAACACCAAGACGTTCAGCCCCGACGAGGACCTGCTGTTTGCCACGGCCTTCGGCATGGTGAAAAAAACCGCTATCCAGGCATATGGCCGCAGCCGCCGCGACGGCATCATCGCTATAAACCTGCGCGACGGCGACGAGCTTATCGAGGTCAAGCGAGTCAGGCCAGGAGAGCGGGTCATATTAGTCTCGACCGCCGGCAAGGCCATCAAGTGGGAGGAGTCCGAGGCCCGGCCTATGGGGCGCGACACCATGGGCGTCAGGGGCATGACCATCAAAGAGGGAGAGCGGGTGCTCGGCATGGAGATCGCCTTGCCGGGGAGCGAGCTGTTCGTGGTGACCGAGAGAGGCTACGGGAAGCGCACGCCGGTTGTTGACTATCCGCTGCAGCATCGGGGTGGCCAGGGGGTGCGTACCATCCAGGTCACTCCAAAGAAGGGCTCCATTGCGGGCATGAAGGTCGTCGGTGCCGCCCACGAGCTGATGCTCATCTCTGAAGAGGGCGTGGTCATCCGCGTGCGCGCTGAGGACGTGAGCAGCTTGGGCCGCTCGACCCAGGGCGTGAAGGTCATGAATGTGAGCGAGACCGATCGGGTCTCTGCAATCGCACGCGTTTCAGGAGGCAAGCGCCGAGCAAAGACACGCAGTGTCGACGAGGGCCAGGGCAGCCTGGTCGAAGGGGATGATGCGACCGGCGCGGCCAAACAACTCGTGCTTGAGGAGGAGCAGGACACGGGCAGCTTCGGGGCCGAGGGGTTTGACGCTGAGGCCGAGGAGCTTGCCGCAGAAGAGTTCGAGGATGCTGAGGACAGCGGGCCCCTTGCAGAATAAGGCTTCCATACAGGCGGCGTTGTTCGACTTGGACGGAACGCTCATAGACACGCTGGAGGCGATCCGGGCCTCGATGAGGCACGCGACAAAGACGGTGCTCGGCAAGACGCTGCCCGACGAGGTGCTTATGAGGCATGTAGGGACACCGCTTGCTGCGCAGATGAAGGTGTTTGATGCCGAGCGGGCAGATGGGCTCATGTCCGCCTATCGGGAGCACCATCTTCGCGTGCACGACTCCCTGATCAAAGAGTAT
The DNA here is from genome assembly GCA_009779675.1 of Coriobacteriia bacterium. GTDB lineage: Bacteria > Actinomycetota > Coriobacteriia > Anaerosomatales > PHET01 > WRDS01. The sequence goes on along the minus strand of WRDS01000001.1, from coordinate 50,892 downwards.
CCCGGAACGGCTGCCGCCCTGGAGCAGCTCAAAGGCCTTGGCTACCGCCTTGGTGTGGTCACGTCCAAGGGCAGGGCCCTTGCCGAGCGGGGGCTTTTGCAATGCGGCCTGACTCGTTTTGTCGAGGTGCTTGTCGCACTTGACGACGTGTCGGCTCACAAGCCGGATCCGTATCCCCTCCGATACGCCGCCGAACGCCTTGAGGTCGATGTGACGCGCTGCGCCTACATAGGGGACAGCCCGCATGACATGCGCGCAGCGACCGCCGCCGGTTGCGTCTCTATTGCTGCGCTCTGGGGCGTCGCCACGCCGGAACGGCTGCTTGCGCTCTCGCCGCAGTATGCGATCCGGTCGGTGTCCGAAGTAGCCCAGGTGCTCCGTGATCACGACGCTTTGCCTGCGCAGGCGCAGGAGACATAGCCGGTCATGATAAAAGCATAGTCGGCCATGACAGAACTGGCGCACAGGCGTGGCGCATCAAATGTGGTGCATCTGTGGTTTTGTCGTGAAGGGCCGCCACTGAAGAGCCGTAGGGTTTGCTAATTGGATTATATTGTAATAGCATTAGCAAATAAGCAGAGAGCGCAGGCGGAAGCGAGCGGGAAAGCAGTAAGGAGCGCAACAGAGAGCGAGCGGGAGGGCTACAAGCGGGCAGCAAGCGAAAGAGCGGTAGGGAGAGCCGTCGAGTGGATTACCAGGAGTTAGCCTCCGAGCTTTTGAACAGCATGTACTCGCTTCGCAGGACAGGCTTCGAGAAAGGCATTGCCGAGTTCCTGCACGGCGAGGCGGCCGCTTTGCACCACATCGCGTTCTGTAGCGGCGAGGCGCTGCCCAGTGGGATCAGGCGCAAGCTGGGCGTCAGCTCCGCAAGGACCGCGCAGGTCCTGAACAACGCGGAGAGCAAGGGCTGGATCACTCGGCAGATCGATCAAAGGGATCGCAGGAGGGTTTTGATCGAGCTGACCCCGAAGGGAAGGGCCATTGCAGAAAAACATCGCCGAGAAGTTGTAGGGCTTGCCGCAAAAATGCTTAGTGTGCTCGAGGAGCATGACGCAAGGGAATATGTCCGGATTACAGGTAAATTGGCGGAGATAACAGCTGGCACCACGGCGGGGCTGCCGTGAGCGCGGGCATCTCGGCGGAGTCGTCGTGAGCGCGGATGCCCTGGTGGGGCTGCTGAGCGAATCTGTCGATGAGCCTGGTATATCGCTGCATATGGGGAGGATCTGGTGTCAAAAAAGAGCCGCGTGATTCTTGCGATCGTAGGGATCCTGACAGTAGCGGGCATAGTCGGATACTTTGTGTGGAGCGCTCGCGCAAGCATGCCCGAGATCGAGACCGCCAAGGCCGCGACCGAGAAGCTTGCGGTCACTGTGAAGGCATCTGGCGAGACCAAGGCCGGGGTCCGCTATGACGTGTATCCTCCGACCCAGGGCGTGTTGGACAGGGTATACGTGAGTGATGGCGAGACTGTTACTGCCGGGATGGCACTTGCCGTCATGGACACCAGGCCCATTGAGCTGCAGGTCGCACAGGCCAAAGCCGCGCTTTCCCAAGCGAATGCGCAGCTGGCTGCTATCAATGACTCTGCGGTGAGTCCTGCTGATCGGGCCGCCGCCCAGGCAAACGTGACAGCTGCCCGCAACGCGTATGAGGCCGCCAAGAAGCAGTCGGCGATGGCCGCGGATACGAGCACATACGCGGTGCAGCTCGAAGCCGCCCATGCCGCGACCGAGGCCGCAAGGAATGCGCTTAAGGATGCCTCGGCGGCGTATGACGCATACCCGTCCGAGGACAGCACCAAAGCCGCGCTGGCTGCGGCAAGGGCCGAGGCAAGCATCGCCTACCTCTCGGCGAGGGCGGCAGAAGAGCAGCTCAGGCAGGCGGATCCGGCCACGGCAAGCGTGAGTGCGAAGGCAGCCGAAAGCCAGGCATATGCGGCGCTCAAGGGAGCTGAGGCGCAACTCGCGAAGCTCAAGGGCAACACCAGCATCTCGGCGCAGAGGGCGGCGGCAAAAGACGGTGCCGCGCAGGCGCGGGCCGCGCTGGAGCTCGCACAAAAGACGCTTGACGATGCCAAGCTTGTCGCCCCGATCGACGGGGTCGTCATCTTCAACGCGGGTTCTTCGATGATCCCAGGTGTGGTGATGCCGCCGCTTAGCGAAGGCTCGGCGGTATCGCCCGGGACCGCCCCCTTCACGATCATGGACTTTGATGCCCTCAGCTTTACCGCCGAGGTCGATGAGGGCGATATCGGGCGGATACAGGTAGGGATGGACGGCTCGGTCACGCTCGACGCGTTCTCAGGGACGACGATAAATACCAAGGTGGCGCATATAAACCCTGTGGCCCAGCGCACGGCGACTGGTGGGACGGTGTTCGAGGTCGAGCTGCTGCTCACCGGTTCCTCGGCGGATATCCTGCTGGGGATGAAGGGAAGGACCACGATCGAGGTAAGCACCCGGGCCCAAGCGTTGACCGTTCCCATCGAGGCATGGTTCAGCGAGGGGGGCAAGGACTTCGTCTATGTCGTCTCGGACAACAAGCTTAAAAAGACCGCGGTCACGATCGGAGCGGAGACGGACACCAGGATCGAAGTGTTAAGCGGCCTGGAAGAGGGGAAGGTGGTCGCCTTGCTGGGGGCGACGCAGTATCGGGATGGCATGGCCGTACGTACGGCTGCCGCAAAGTGAGCACGGCCGTCTAGCCCCATGCCGAGCAACCCCGCACATGCCGAGCCGTCTGCTCTCGTCGGGCAGGCTGCCCATGCCGAGCAGCCCGCCGATGCGGCTCCCCAGCCCATCGGGCGTCCGGTGATCGAGGCACGGGGGGTCTCGAAGACCTACCATCTCGACGAGATCGAGGTGCATGCCCTGCGCGGTGTGGACGTTGCCGTGCATGAGGGGGAGATGCTTGCGATCATCGGCCCCTCCGGGTCAGGGAAGTCTACGCTCATGCACATCATCGGCTTACTGGACCGTCCAAGCACCGGAATCGTGGCGGTCGAGGGCGAGGATGTCTCGGCAATGCTCCCGAACGAGCTTGCGGCGGTGCGCAACAAGCGGATCGGCTTTGTGTTCCAGGCGTTCAACCTTTTGGCGCGCACGACCGCACAGGCAAACGTGGAGCTTCCCCTGATCTATGCCGGCGTGTCGGCGGCGGAGCGTGCCAAACGTGCGCAGGAGGCACTTGCCCGCGTTGGCCTTGGCGAACGGTTGCGTCACATGCCCAACCAGCTTTCGGGAGGCCAGCAACAGCGTGTGGCGATCGCCCGTGCGCTCGTGACCAATCCGAGCATGGTGCTTGCCGACGAGCCCACCGGCAACCTCGACTCCCGCAGCGGCATCGAGGTCATGGCGATCCTGCAAGGGCTCAACGAGCAGGGGATAACCGTGGTGCTTGTCACCCATGACACAAGTATTGCCCAGCACGCCCAGCGTGTTATAGAGATCAGGGACGGCGGGGTCGTGGCCAACCGCATCGTTGTTGATCGCACCGACGCGCAGGCGCGTCTTGCCGAGTATCTGCACGAGCACGCGGGCGATAACGCGGGTGATCATGCGGGCGACTACACCGACGACCATATGGGTGGTTTGCAGTGAACCTCGTGGAGAGCTTCCGCATCGCACTCCGTGCCCTTGGCGCGAACAAGGGCCGAGCGGCGCTTACCATGCTCGGTGTCATCATCGGCGTTGCCGCAGTCATCCTGCTTGTCGCGATCGGGTCAGGGGTGCAGCAAGAGATCACCGGGCAGATCGAGGGGATGGGTTCGAACCTGCTCTTTGTGGTCCCTGCGGATATCTCGGCGGAAAGCGGCGGGGCCGGTGGCGGGGCTATGGGTGCGGGAAAGTCGTTTACACTTGACGATGCCGACCTGTTGGAGCGGCAGCTTGGCGGCGACGCGCTTGTCGTCCCCATACTGCAGGGTGCCGCGAGGCTCAAGGCGGGCAGCCATTCGATGCGCGCTATGATCGCCGCGGCGAACCAGTATGGCTCCGAGGTCTTCACGAGTGATCTTGTGTACGGGCGCGGGTATTCCCGCAGCGAGTACATAACCGCAACGCGTGTGGCGGTGCTCGGAGCGACACCGGCAGAGGAGCTGTTCCCCGGGCAGAACCCCGTTGGCCGAGAAGTGCAGATCAACGGCGAGCGCTTTGAGGTCATCGGGCAGTACGCCAAACAGGGCGGCACGCTCTCGGGCGATCAGGACAACCGCGTATATATGCCGCTGACAACCGCGCAGCGTTTGCTCTCGGTAAGCGACATCTCGGTGATTGTGGCCAAAGCGGAGGATCCGGGCAGGATCGAGCTTGTCAAGCATAAGATCAGGCAGGCCCTCCGCCCATCGTTTGGCGATGACATCACCGTGTTCACGCAGGAGCAGACGCTTGGCATACTCTCCACACTGCTCGGCACGCTTACGGTGATGCTTGCCGGGATTGCTGGGATATCGCTTTTGGTGGGCGGTATCGGGATCATGAACATCATGCTGGTGAGCGTGAGCGAGCGCACGCGGGAGATCGGCATCCGTAAGGCCGTTGGCGCTAAGACCTATGACATCATGAGCCAGTTCGTGATCGAGGCTATCGTGCTGTCCGTTGTGGGCGGGGCGATCGGCATCCTGATCGGCTGGGCGGGGGCGTTGGCGCTCAAGACCTGGATCCCCACCGAGATCACCTGGTGGGCGGTTACGCTTGCCTTTGGGTTCAGCGCGGCGGTCGGGATCTTCTTTGGTGTGTACCCAGCGTGGCGTGCCTCCCGGCTCGATCCCATCGTGGCGCTTAGGTACGAGTAGCGGCCACGGCGGCGCGGCGGCGAGCAGCAGCCACTCGGTTACCGCTCAGCCCTGGAAGTCCGCCGGGTCGACGCGCTCCAGAAACGCTCGGAACTCCTCGATGGCGGCATCATCGTCCACGTTCACGCCGATGCTCACCGAACCGCCAGGGATGGCCGCCTCTTCCAACACGCTACGGGCAACGAAGATGGGCGCACAGGCCCGTACGGCAATCGCGATCGCATCCGATGGCCGCGAATCAACGAGCCTGACCTCGTCGGTCTTCTGGTCGCGAAGCAAGACGTTGGAGAAGAAGGTCCCATCGTCCACGCGGGTGATCTCGACCTGCTCGGCGGCGAAACCAACGCTTTCCAGAGCGCTCATCAACAGGTCGTGGGTCATGGGGCGCGGGGTGGACACGCCTTGGACCGCCAAAAGGATCGCCGCCGCCTCGGGGTGCCCTATCCAGATGGGCAGCAATCGGTTATCTTCTGGCTCGCCGAGAGGCTGCAGGATGATCACGGGCTGGCCCGTGGACGGGTCGATGGCGATGCTTGCGATCCTGACCTGTACCATTACGCATCCTCCGGAAAGCAGATCATGCCCGCATGGCGGGCAGTCTTTCTCTGAGCAGCCATCATACTCCGAATGAGTCGACCAGGTTTTGCAGACGAAATGATGTCTTGGCATGCGCATTGCTTCTAACCGCCTTTGAACGGCATAGTCGCGTAATTGTTTGCGTAATAAAGCCCGGTCATCGAGCGCATAGGACTAGCACCCGCACAGGCTGACCGGGCACCTGGCGCCAACTTGGCTCGCAGCTGGGCACATGCCACGCAGATAGAAGAAGGAAGGCGAAGCCACCTCTCGGCAAATGGCGCTAGGGACAGGCTGAACAAAAGGGGTTGTCCAATGGAAAAGCGATGCAGCGCGGCAAGCAGACTGTCACGTCTCCTACTGGTTTTCATCATATTGGCGGGGCTGATGCCCATCAGGGGTCTTTTTGCATTTGGCGCAGATGATCCTGGCGAGGCTACAACGGAAGAAACGGTACCACCTGATCAGAGGGCGCGGGCACTTACGTATGCGGCCGAGCTGGATCTCTCCACTGCCATCACGGGCAACGCTGCCGATGGGTATACGGTCTCTGCCGGCACGGCGGCCTACGATCCCCGCTTTCCAATCGCAAAGCCTGATTACATCCTTACTTTTAACACGAATGCCAACGAAAAAGTATATCGCATTTATCAAAGTGGTGCACTTAATGCGGGCGGCAAGAACGGCACATCCATGTTTGGCAGCATCGAGGTTCCAGACGGAGTGGATGTCACGCTGGTGATAGATAGGATAGACATGGGGGGGGACAAGGACCTCGGGGGAGGCTCGTTCTCAGCAGGGGGCAGGATCTACCTGTCTGGCTCAGGTAGGTTGGCTTTGCTGCTGAGCGGTCAAAATTATATCAGGCGCTACATCCAGGTGCCCTCGACCTCCGAGATCATCATCAACAGCTTGAACGGAAGCGATACCGACGATCGGCTTACCATGTCGCCAAAGGCGGGCTCCGTCAGCACCCATGCGGGTATCGGCGGCTCTGGTGGCTCCGGTTCTGGCGGCAATGGCAGTGCGGGTGGCACAGTCACAATAAACGGTGGCGCAATAGACATAACCGCCTACTCGTCAGGCGCATGTATCGGCGGCGGCGGCGCCTATGGTCTCGAGGGCACCGGTAGCACCAGTGGCGGCAACGGCGGCATGACCACAATAAACGGCGGAACAGTGTCCGTCACGCAGTACGGCAGCGTCAACAGCGGGAGCCTGCCAGTCGGCGGCGCGGGCATTGGCGGCGGCGGCGGCACCTCCATTAATGGTGGCGATGCCGGTGTGGTCAAGATCACCGGCGGTAAGGTGACCGTGCGCCAGCACACACGCGGCGCGGGCATTGGCGGCGGCACATATGGCCCAGCCGGAGACATCACCATCGACGGTGGGGTTGTCGATGTGACCGTAGCCAACTACCCCGGGCAATCTGGAGACGGCGCGGGCATCGGCTCTGCTGCGGGCTCCAACCGCACGGGAGGCGGCAACATCGTGATCAACGGTGGTGCGGTAAGCGTGGCCTCTCAGTTTACGGGGATCGGCGTGGTTCACAACAGCAACCCTCCCAGCGCATGCAACATCACCATCACAGGCGGAACGGTGTACTCGAAGAGCGTTAATGGCCCAGGCATCGGCTACTGGGGCAATCAGGGCGGAAGCACTATTGCCATCACAGGCGGAACGGTGGTTGCACAAAGCGAGAAGAGCACGGGCATTGGGAGCAGCACAAGTAATCTAGCAGACTTCCATCTTGATGCTGCGGCGAATGTCAGGGCGTATTCCCAAGAGAACTACCCGGCCATCAGCACTCAAAACAACAGGGGCAATGGCTACTACGTTAATGCAGGCTTTGTCGATTCGGCGGTCTCGCCCACAGAGGACACGACGCTGAACGTGTATGCCGACGGGGATTTGAGCGCGCTGCTCAAAACACTGACCTTGCCTGCCATGTACAAGAATTTTGCTTACAGTTCGGATATAGACGAGTCCCGAACGGACAATATACTTGCGCAGAACGGCTCTGCGATCATAGGGACAGTCGTGCGCGCTGCAGACGACAAGGAGCAGATCTACTCGGTTGCGACGCGAGCCGGGTACAATGAGCATAACAACAACGCGGGCAACGGCATGCTTCCTGTCAAACTGCGGCGGCTGCCCTCGGTTTACCTGCCTGTGGCAGGCACACCCTCGGCAGACAGCGTCGGCAAACACTTCGCCGACCTTGTCAGCACGGGTCACGCCTTAGGAAGCGGCAGCTATGTCGCGGGCGGCTTTAAGTACTCGGATAGACTTGACGGAAGCGGCAGGCCGGACAGCCCTGTGGATCTGCCCTGGATCAGCCCTTTTGCCACGACCACGATTAGTGAATACACGGGCGATGCGGCGCTGCTTCCCAACACACGGTACTACCTGACCACATATATCACGGTATACGTAGACCTTGGGCTCACGTCGGGATCCAGCAATTACACCTTTGAGAGCGATGAGGTAGCCGAATTCGTGACATCGCCAAGCATCACGGGCGGCGAGGCGAATAAAGGCGCTGCGGCGGGGGAGGCATTGGTAAGCGCGGCCTTTGAGGGCGGCATAGAGCCCCTTGAGGTAACGGTCTATTGGGATACGGATCCTATAGATCCTGGCGGCAAGCCATCCTGGGCAGCACACAGCTCAGCAATCCTGCTCGCCTCCGAGTTTGATTATGCGGGTTTTGAGAACTACGCGCTAACGGGTCTTATCCCGGATCAGGCGTACAACATGTTAGTGGTCATAGAGAATGAGACAGGTTGGGACAGCTACCCGATCACCTATACGCCAACGTCCCCCCCCCCGGATCCCGTAGACCTTACGTTCCGTAAGGCTGACGAGGCCGATGCCCCTATGAAAGGTGTCGTGTTCGAGCTGTATTCGTGCTCCGAGAAGGAGAATCCTTACCACTCCCACGACTGGCTGGCATACGATGGGATGACCGGCACCGAGCTTTGTTGCTGGAGCGATCCCCTTACCGCGACAAGCGACGCGGACGGCATTGTAGGTTTTTGGGGTCTGGAGCCTGGCGAATATATGCTTGTAGAGGCCAAGACGCTTCCTGGCTACCAGCTCCCGCGTGGCCAGTGGCTCATCACCATAGATAGCGATAGCGCCACCTCAGACATCGATATCACCGCACGTGGCTTCGATTCCGTCTCGCAGCCACCGGCGTTCAAGTCAGGCGCGAATGGCCTTACATTGCCGAATTACCGCCAAATGACCATGCCCCACTCGGGCGGTGCAGGCGTGCTTGCTTTAACGGTTGCCGGCATCATGCTTATTGGCAGTGCAGTCCTATGCGCGATCCTTACTCGAAGGCGTGGGCTCCGCGGATTCCTGGGGAATCCGGCGCGTTCGGCGGATCCGGTGCTTGACGGTGGCCAAGGGTGCACGCTATCGTAGCGAAGCGTTTATGCGCCCTGGGGCCCGTAGCTCAGTTGGCTAGAGCGCACGGCTGATAACCGTGAGGTCACTGGTTCGAATCCAGTCGGGCCCACCATGACGCTGTAACAATTGCTTACGTCAGCGTTGCCAAATGTCATCAGGCGCTAGGCGAGGTCACGTAAGAAGGCCGCTACCTGGCGAATGCGGCGCGGCAATTCCTAAATTTGCAGTATGGACGCAGGCGCGGCTATACTGACGCACGCTCGGGGACGTAGCTCAGTTGGGAGAGCGCAGGCTTTGCAAGCCTGATGTCGAGGGTTCGAGTCCCTTCGTCTCCACCATAAAGATTGCCGCGTAGCCTTGGTAAAATCGCCGAGGTTTACGCTTAACCGGAAAGAAAAACGAAAGAAAAGCGGCTTTGGTCAGTTGTTTTCGCATTCTCGGCTGATTTAGGCGTAGAATGCGTGGTACAAAAGACAGAGCTGGCTGCGGGGCAACGACCGTGCGTGTGCCGATAACACGTGTGCGGCGGTTTATTGTTGTACAACGTACGAAGCTAGCATAGAATAGAGATTTGATGGAGTTTGTTTGGTCGCTGTCGGCGTGCTTGTCTGTATGCGTGAAGCCGGAGTGAATGAGGGACATGGAATCTAAAATACGCGTAAAGACCCTTGCAAGTGCCTTGTTGTTAGTTGCCGTCTTAATCCTGGCGGGCTGCGCTGTCTCCAAGACGGAGGAGATCCAGAAGGAAGAAAAGGGGCATCCTGTAGTTGCTGCTGGTCAGCAATGCACCTCGTGTAAGGATATGCCCAACTATGACTACAAGCCCGCGGAGCCCTTCGCCAGTAAGGACTGCGCCGTATGTCACAATGCGGGCAGTTGGACGGTTAAGCCCTACGAGCACGAGGCAAACAAGGACATGAACATCGGCATGCACTCGATGATCGACTGCATGTCCTGTCACAACAAAGATGGCGAGCTTCCCCCCACGACCTGCGAGGGGTGCCATGCGCAAAAAGACGGGGACATCCCCGAGAGCCACAAAGAGGCAAAAAGCCTTTCTTGCGCGGTGTGTCATACCCCGGAACAGCCATGGATCCTTCCCAAGCCCGTCCCGACCGAGCATGTGTCCCTTGAGGGTGGCCACGAAGGGCTCCCCTGTTTCAATTGCCATTATGAGGTCCGTGACCCTGCGCTGCCGGAACAGACGTGCGGCGATTGCCATGGACCCAAGCATGGCGGCCTGAAGAACTGCGAGAGCTGCCACCATCCCAGCAGGGGATGGAAGCCCTCCCCTGACTTCGACCACAGCGCGTTCTATGCGTTGCAGGGCGCACACAAGACGGTTCCGTGCGCCGGTTGCCACCGCAATGGGAAGTTTGCAGGCACCTCCACGGACTGTGTCGATTGCCATGGGGTGAAGCACAGGCTTACCAGGTGCGCTTCGTGCCACAGGCCGACAACCGGTTGGAAGGCGCTCCCTGGGTTCAATCACGGGGCCTTTGGGTTCGCGCTTACCGGCCAGCACAAGAAGATCAAGTGCGACAGCTGCCATCCCAAGAGGCGGTATGTGGGCACGCCCAGGCAGTGTGTCGGCTGCCACAAGGTTGCGCATGTCGGCTTGAAGAACTGCGAGAGCTGCCACAACACCGTGCGGTTCGCTCCGGCGAGCTTCGGCCACTCGAAGTACTTCAACCTGACAGGCAAGCATCGGTCGCTTGCGTGCACGAAGTGCCACAAGAACGGGAAATACAAGGGAACGCCCAGGGTTTGCGGTGATAGCGCTTGCCATGGCGCTGCACATGGTGGCTTGACTGCCTGCACCGATTGCCATACGACCTCCGGGTGGAAACCGACGACCTTCGAGCACGAAAACGCCTGGCCGCTTGAAGGGGCGCATGCATTGCTGGCGTGCTCGGCGTGCCATTCTGGCGGCAACTACAAAGATCCTATAGGCGACCCCGGTAAGACCTGTTTTGGGTGCCACTCGGCGAAGAACCCGCATGGCTCGGGTTCGGTTGTGACAAACTGCACGCAGTGCCATACGCCTGTGGCGTGGAAGCCGATTAAGAGCATCACGCATCCGGGCAGCATCCGGCTGGGCGCAAAGCATACGAACCTGGGCTGTGCGCTCTGCCACGGGAACGCCCTGAAATTTGCAGAGCCGACGATCCCGTGCCAGACGTGCCACCTTGCGAATGTGCCGCACGTTGGCCCGACGGGTTGTCGGAGCTGCCACCAGCCAACGACGTGGAATAACGACATCAGCTTCACTCATAAGACGCTGACCTTCCACAACGAATGGATTAATCCGGGGTCATGGGCATCGTGTCTCACTTGTCACCCAGGTAGGAACTATACGACGTACTTCAAGAATGGTTGTGGGGTTTGCCACCCATAAGGGCTGGCACCGAGGCAATAGGCGAAGACACGAAGGCAGTAGGTAAGCTAAAGATCTGGGGCAGATGCGAAAGCATCTGCCCCGATTACGTGGGTTGCCCGAGCGGGGTGCCTGGCCAGCTCTAGTCGTGTAATCGCCAGGGCGTGAATTCTGTTGTTCAATTGTTGGGGAGCGTAATCGTCAGGAAGCGCGATGGCCGGTTCTTTCAAACGTGTGTTGCTCGGCAAGCCCCTTCATAACCAGGAAGCTGCTCACCAACGGCTGAGCAACCCGGTTGCACTGGCCACTTTTTCGAGTGATGCCCTGTCATCGGTGGCGTATGCGCCGCAGGAGATCCTGCTAATGCTTGCGCTTGCCGGTGCGGGTGCGCTCAAGATGGCATTGCCTGTTGTTGCCGGGGTCAGCCTCCTGCTGATAACGGTCGTACTGTCCTATCGACAGACCATCAAAGCGTATCCGGCCGGCGGCGGGTCATACCGGGTTGCAAAGGAGAACCTGGGCGATGTCCCAGGGGTGGTTGCCGGGGCATCGATACTGGTGGGCTACATCCTGACCGTTGCGGTCTCCGTCTCCGCGGCGGTTGCGGCAATCACATCCGCTTTCCCCCAGACACGCCCGTTCGCGATCCTTCTTGCCATCACGTTTGTCTCGCTGCTTGCCATCGTTAACCTACGTGGCATCAAAGAAGCGGGCGCACTGTTTGCTGGGCCAACGTTTTTGTATGTCATCTTGCTCGGCATTACCATCTTGATAGGGCTGTCGAAGTTCGTGTTTGGCAGCGGCTTCTCTGTTCCTGTTCCGCACGATCCTGTTGAGGCGGTCCAGGGGCTGGGTGTCTTTCTGGTGCTGCGGGCGTTCGCCTCGGGGTGCACGGTGATGACAGGGGTAGAGGCGATAGCAGACAGCACGCAGGCGTTCCGCGAGCCGTCATCTAAAAACGCCTCAATAACGCTTACCTCAATGGCGGGCATCCTGCTTTTCTTGTTCCTGGGGGTGACGCTGCTTACCACGCTCACAGGATTGCAGCCGAGCGAGACCGAGACGATCATCAGCCAGCTCTCGCGGGAGATTTATGGAACGGGGCCGTTTTACTACCTCATCTCGGTGAGCGTCGCTGTGATCCTTGTGCTTGCCGCAAACACCGCCTACGCGGACTTTCCGCAGCTGTCGTCGTTTATCGCTGCCGATGACTACCTTCCCCATCAGCTGGGTGATCGGGGGCAGCGCCTCGTGTTCAGCAAGGGGATTATCTTGCTCACAGCGGTTGCCATTATGCTCCTGGTTGTTTTCGGGGGAAGCACTACGCGGCTGATCCCGCTGTATGCGGTCGGCGTGTTTACCTCGCTGACTCTCTCCCAGGCTGGTATGGTCATGCACCATCGCAGGCATAAGGAGCCGGGGTGGCGCTGGTCGCTTGCGATAAACGCGATAGGCTCCATGACCACCTGTGTCGTGACCATAGTGGTCGGCGTTGCTAAGTTCACGGGCGGCGCATGGATCGTGGTCGTCTTGATCCCAGCTATCGTATCGCTTTTCCTCTGGATCCGTAGGCAGTATGTCCGAGTGGGCGCGGATCTGGCCATTAAGCCTGATGAGCTGACCGATCTCAACTGGCAGTCGTTCAACCGCATGCATAACCATGTGATCGTGCTCGTCAAAGAGATAGACAGAAGGCTTATCCGTGCGGTTCAGTACGCGAAGTCGCTTGAGGCGGATTGCTTAGAAGCGGTGTACGTGGATGTTTCCGGCAAGGCACCTGGGTTCAAAAAGAAATGGCAGGCTGCTGATTTTGGCGTGAAACTCACAGTCATCGACTCGCCTTATCGCGAGATCGTCCCCTTGGTCATGACGCATCTGAGGTCGATCCCGCGTCCAACCTATGATCATGTGATAACGGTAATCCTGCCCGAATACGCGCCTGAGAGCCTTGCCGATGAGATGCTTCATGGACAGCAATCGCTCTTTTTGAAGCAGGCGATGGTGAATGAGCCCGGCGTGATTATCGTCGCGGTTCCCTACCGGATTATCGAGTCAGCACCTGCTGTTGGGCCCGCATCTGCTGCATCTGCTGCTGAGCCGGCGACCACCGCTGGGTCGACACCTGCAATTAGGTCGGCATCTGCCACGCCAAAGGCATCTCGGATGACGGAATCCTCAAGCGGGCCTTCCACCAGGAACAACAGCTGATCGCTCGCAATGAGTGTGGTGTCGCCGCGAGGCGCTTTGATGTTTCCGGTTGCGGACAGGATTGCAACAACGGTGACGTTGGGTGGCAGTCCGATCTCTCGGAGTGTTTTGCCAACAGCAGTTGCCCTCGACGGCAGGGTGATCTCTTTGAGGAACACGCCCTCGGCTTTGAGTTTAAGAAGGGTGATGAGATCGCCGAGCCCTAGATCCTTGTCGATGAGGCCGTACATGAGCTGAGGGGATGAGACGGGGACGTCAACGCCCCACTCTTTGTCAAAAAGCCAGTAGTTGGCCGGGTGGTTGACTCGGGCATAAACGGTCTTTGCATCGTAGAGTTTGGCAAGCATCGCGACCACCAGATTGTCCTCGTCGTCGCCGGTGACGGCGGCCACCAGGTCGATCTCAGAGACATTTATACGCTCAAGCACATCAGGCTCGCAGGCATCCCCCGCGATGACCGTGGCATCAGGCACCATGCGGCGCACCATGGCCGCCCGGTCTGCCCGCTGCTCGATGATGGCGATGGTGTGGTCTTTGGAGAACTGCTCGGCAAGGTAAGAGCCGGTCTTTCCCGCCCCAACGATAAGGATGTTCATCGCTGCCCCCGCTCAATGCCAAAGAGCTTGTCCAGCTCGCTTAATGCCTCGCGTGTGCCTGACACGCAAAGCCGGTCCCCTTGCTCAAGCCGGATGTGTGCAGAAGGGATCATAGACTTCCCCCCTCGCACAAGCGCCGAGACAAGCAGGCGCCCCTCGGACTCGATGTCAGAGATGTGGGAGCCGCCGAGGCCTTGCGGCACTTCGATCTGGGTGGCCAGCACGATCCCATCGCCGATGGGGATCATTTCCGGGTCCTGCAGGTTGAGAAGCAGCTTGATCATCTCGGCAGTCGTCCACTGTACGCTTGAGATGGCTGCGATTCCGAAGTGCCGGTAGATATCGGCTCGGCGTGGGTCGTAGATGCGCGCGACGACCCTTTCGACACCAAATCGCTCGCGCGCGATTCTGGCGCTGACGATGTTGCTGTTGTCGCCAGAGCTGACCGCGGCGTAAACGTCGGCTCGTTTGATGCCTGCTTTTATCAGTGTCTCGCGGTCGATGACCTCCCCGGTGAGCTCCCTGCCAAGGATCTGTCTGCCGTAATTGGCGAAAGCCCCCGGATTCCGGTCAATCACGGCGACGGTGTGTTCTTTTGCCTCAAGGGCGCGAACCAAGTGCTGCCCGACCCTGCCAAACCCGCCGATAACAACGTGCATGCTGTCTCCAAACCTCTCGTGCCAAAGCGCTGTCGCAAAGTGCTGTCGCAAAGTGCTGTCTGATATCATGACAGTGTTGCAGGAGGGAGCACAATGGCCGATATCCTTAGCGTCACCGATCTAAGAAAAACGTACGGTGATGTGGCCGCGGTCGATGGCGTGGGCTTTTCTGTAGCCGAGGGCGAGATCTTCGGGCTGCTCGGGCCCAACGGAGCCGGCAAGACCACCACTATCTCGATGATCTCGTGCCTGATCGCGCCGGATGCCGGCGAGATATCGATCGATGGCCACTCGACGCGCACCGACTCACTTGGTGCGCGCAAAATCCTCGGCGTTGTCCCGCAGGAGATAGCGCTTTATCCGTTGCTGACCGCCGCCGAGAACCTGGCGTTCTGGGGCAGGATGTACGGCCTTAAAGGCAAGCGGCTTGCCGAGGCGGTCGAGTACGGGCTTGCGCTCGCCGGCCTAGAGGACAAGGCGAAAAAAAGGGTTGAGACGTTCTCAGGCGGGATGAAGCGTCGGATCAACATTGCCGTTGGTGTGCTGCATCGGCCCCGCGTATTGCTTATGGACGAGCCGACGGTCGGCATCGACCCCCAGAGCAGGAACCACATCCTCGGCCTTGTGCGCGAGCTGAACAAAGGTGGGATGACGATCCTGTACACGAGCCACTACATGGAGGAGGTCGAGGCGCTCTGTGACCGGATTGCGATCATGGATCACGGTCGTGTGATCGCGCTCGGCACCTTGGGCGAGCTGCGTCGGGTCGTAGGCGGCATGGATATCGTGACCGCCGAAGTAGCGGAGATCCCGCCCAAGGCCCTTGCGGGAATCCGTGCGCTCGAAGGCGTGGATCGCGCAGAGATCGCTGAGGGCTCCCTCAAGGTGTTTGCGGCTGATGGAGGGGGTGTCCTTGCGCCTCTCGTGCAGACGCTTGAGGCGCACGGTGCGCACGTGAGCTCAGTGGCTGTGGCCAAGCCCGATCTTGAAAGCGTGTTCCTGCATCTTACGGGCAAAAGCCTTAGGGACTGACGTGCGTGCACTCTTCAACATTGCGCGCAAAGATGCAACGCTGCTTGCCCGCGACAAGGCTGCCGTGCTTGTGCTGATCGTCATGCCATTTGCGCTCATTTTTATCCTTGGGTCGGCGTTCAGCGGTATCGAGTCGGGCGACCTGGACATTCCGGTGGCGATCGTCAACGAAGACGACGGCGCGGTGGGCGACGAGTTCGTTAAGGGGCTCAAAGATGCCGAAGGCATCGATGGGTTGTTTGCAATCACCGTTTCTGATGATGCCGCCGAGGTTCGCACACGGGTTGAAAAGGGAGATCTGTGTGCGGCGATGATCATTCCCCACGATGCGAGCAAACGTATTGAGGCCGGTGAGCCGGTTGCCATCGAAATGCTGCAAGATCCTGGCTCGGAGGTTGCGGCGGGAGTATGGGTGGGGGTTGCACGCGCTGCGGTCAGCTATGCCTCTGCGGAGATCATCGTAGGGCGGGTGGTCGGCGAGTTGCCGCCCAACGGCACCCTTGATGCGGTCACGGTCAGCAGGGTCGATGCGCAGATCGACAAAGAGCTTTCGATGATGTCGTATTATTCGGCGGGGATGACCGCGATGTTCCTGCTTTTTGGCAGTATGTTTGGCGCTTTCGAGTTTGCGAAGGAACGTCGCGAGCGTACACTCGACCGCATGTTTGTCGCCCCAACGAACCGGACTGTGATCGTTGTGGGCAAGGGGCTTGGGATCATTTTCGTAGGGATTGCGCAGTTCGCATTGCTTCTTGTCGGGACAAGCCTTGTTTTTGGCATCGAATGGGGGAATGTCGCCGCTATCCTAGTGCTTGGGATGGCCGAGGTATTCGCTGCGACCGGCATGGCAATGGCACTGGCGGCCATCGGCAAGACCGAGCGTGCCATCGGGGCGGTGGGCCCCGCTCTCATCCTGCTGTTCTCGGCAACCGGCGGCTCGATGATCCCCATCGACATAATGCCGCTCTGGCTCAAGCCGGCCCAGGTGGTCTCCCCCGTCTACTGGACGCTGTCGGGCTTTTTGAAAGTGCTCCAGGGAGCCGGTTTTGCCGATGTGGCAGGGTACGCCGGTGTGGTCTTTTGCATCGGCCTTGCCCTGTACATCTTTGGCGTTTGGAGGCTGAGGTACTAATGGTACGCCGCGTCATAGCCCTTGCGTGGCTAAACCTGCTCCAGCTGTTCCGCACGCCTGCGGAGCTGGTGGTGGTGCTTGCAATTCCGCTTGCGCTCACGTTTGTGTTCGGCGCGGCCTTCTCCGCCTCGGGCGACAGTCCGATCCGCGTGCTGTTTGTTGACGAGGACGGCAGCCCAAAAGCGCAGCAGGTGCGCACCCTGCTTGCCGAGGAGGGATCGTTTGCCGTCGAGGATTCCAAACGCCAAGCCGCCGAGAAGCTTGTTGTCGCCGACAAGGCTCCTGTGGCGGTGATCGTCCCAGCTGGCTTTGCCGACGCGGCGGATGTCGGCAATGGTGTGATCGAGGCGCTCATGCACCCGGAGTCGAGCAGCGCATTAGGGGTCACAGCCGTTTTGGAGGGGATCGCTGTCAGGATGTCGGCGGGCGTTGCTGCTACCAAGATCGTCTCTGAGGCGTTGCCGGCGGACAGCGGGGGCAGCAAGGACAGTGACGTGGGCGGTAGGGGCAGCAGGGGCAACGCGGACAGCGGGGGCAGCGACGCAATCTATGAGGCTGCCGACGCGCTCTGGGAGCCGGATCCTCCGGTCTCAATACGGGGGGAGACGGTGATCGCCTCCAATGTCCGGGGCAGCAGCGTGCAGGCGGAGGGCACCACACAGTACTCTGCCGGATTCACCCTGTACTTCATCTTGTTCACGGTTTTTGGTGGTGCAGGAGCCATTCTTGAGGAGCGTGAGCACAAGACGCTCAGTCGGCTGCTCGTTGCTCCCACAAGCAAGAGGGTGCTGCTTGCGGGTAAGGTAGCAGGGATTGTGCTCGCCGCTGTCGTGCAGACGCTTGTTCTTACTGTGGCGGGAGCGGTTCTGTTCGGCGTGCCCTGGGGCGGACAGTGGCTGGCAAGCGGGATCCTTTTGCTCGCATATATCCTCTCTGTCACAGGGGTTGCGGTGCTTCTCTCCACATTGGTGCGCTCGCGGGGGCAGTTCACGGGGGCGAGTCCGGTGCTCACAACGGGTCTTGCGATGCTCGGCGGCTGCATGTGGCCGCTCGATATCGTCCCACCTGCGATGAGGACGGTCGCAAAGGCCACCCCTACTGGCTGGGCGATGAGTGGGCTTACCGACGTGCTCGCCCGCAATCATGGCCTGGAGGCGGTATGGCTGCCGTCGTTGGTGTTGGTGGTTTTTGCTATTGTTGCACTCTGTTTAGCATCCGTATTGCTCAGGTGGGAATGAGGCAGGGTCTATGGTGATGTGGCATGACTACTGAAACGAGTGAGACGAACATCGAGGAAAAACCCAAGCGGCCCTACACTGTTGGGGAAGAGATCGCCAATAGCGTCACCCACGGTGTCGGTGCTGTCCTTGCCGTGTCTGCGCTGACAATACTCGTAGTGTTTTCAGCGCTTTCTCGGGACGCGGTCAAGCTGGCTGCATCGATAACGTACTCGGTTGCGCTCACGCTCGAGTACGCGGCATCGACTTTATACCATGCGTTCCCGCAGCCAAAAGTCAAACACGTGTTCAAAATCCTTGACCATTGCGGCATCTACCTGCTTATCGCGGGCACCTACACACCGTTTTGCTTAGTGACCCTTCGTGGCAACGGTGGAGTCAGGCTGTTTGCGCTCGTGTGGGCGCTTGCCCTGGCCGGGATCGCGCTCGAGGCGTTTTGGGTTTATCGGCCGCGCTGGCTCTCGGCGGTCATCTACCTTGGGCTAGGCTGGCTCGTGGTGCTTGCGATAGGCCCGCTCACAAAGGCGATGCCGTCGCCGGGGCTCTGGCTGCTTGTCGCGGGCGGTCTTTCCTATACGCTCGGCACGGTGTTTTACGTGCTGAAAAAAATCTCCTACATGCATGCGGTCTGGCATATCTTTGTGCTTGCTGGCAGCATCCTTCATTTTCTCGCAGTGCTGCTCTTCGTCGTTTTGTAGGCCCCTAAGTCCGTGGCTGGATCCCGCACGAGAAGGGTCCCGGATCCCGCGAGATCGGTATTCGTGCCCGCCGATCGACCGAAGACCCATGGGCCAGTCGAGAGAGCCCATGTGTTGCCCTGCGTCGCCAAGGACCCATGCGCTGCCCCCCGCTGTCCTGTCCTGCTATGCTGTAGCACATGCAGAATGTAGCGCTTGAGGCAGTCCTTATACTCGTGCTGGTGATACTTAACGGGTACTTCGCCGCCGCCGAGATCTCGCTGATCAGCGTGCGCCGGACCGCGCTAAAGCAGCGCGCCGAGGAAGGCGGCAAGGGTGCACGCACCGCCCTTGCACTCACAGAGGATCCCACTCGGCTGCTTGCGACCATCCAGATCGGGATCACGCTCGTTGGCTACTTGGCATCGGCAACGGCGGCGATATCGCTCGTCCACCCGATAGCCACATGGATCTCCGGCCTGGGGATCGGGTGGCTTGCCAGGATAGCGCCCGGGCTCTCAGTGCTCCTGGTTACGGGTGCGGTAGCTTACGTGAGCCTCGTGCTCGGCGAGCTTGTCCCCAAACGCCTCGGGCTCCAGCGTGCCGAGAAGGTCGCGACAGCCGTTGCCGGCCCGATCGCTCTTCTTGCCCGGGCATCCTCCCCCGTGGTATGGCTTCTCACAAGATCAACGGCGGTCGTGTCACATCTTTTTGGCGTGCGCGAGGACGGCGGTTCCCCCGGGGTCTCGGAAGAGGAGATCAAGCTCCTGGTAGCCGAGCAAGGCTCGCTGCTCGACGAGGAAAAACGGATGATCCACGAGATATTCGGACTTGGGGACACCGTGGCCCGCGAGATCATGGTGCCCAGGGTAGACATGGTGCTCGTGAGGGACTCGGCGACGATCAGGGACGCTGTCGGCATCATGCGGGAGAGCGGGCATTCGCGCCTGCCGGTCTTCCACGAGGATCATGACCGCATCACGGGCGTTGCCATGCTGCGCAACCTTGTGGAGCACGTCTTGCAGGGGAACATGGGCGGGCCCGTTTCCTCCGTGATGCGCAAACCGGTTTACGTCCCCGAGACAAAGGGGATCCTTCCGCTCCTGTCCGAGATGCAGGACCAGCACAATCAGCTGGTCATAGTCGTGGATGAGTACGGCGGGACCGCCGGCCTGGTGAGTGCCGAGGACATCATCGAAGAGGTCGTGGGAGAGATCGCCGACGAATTCGACCGCGATCAGCGTTACGTCATCGAGGCATCGGATGGCGAGTGGGTGCTTGACGGTCGCCTTCCCATTGAGGATGCGCTCGGCTTAGGACTGCCGGCCAAAGAGTCCGACGAGTATGAGACCATGGCTGGCTGGGTGCTTGCCGAGATCGGGCACATCCCGCAGACCGGAGAGCATTTTGAAGTCAGCGGATACCGTTTCAAGGTGCTTGTGATGCGGCATCGCAGGATAGCCAAGTTGCAGGTAAAGGCTCCACGGCGAGCCGAGACGCAGGATCAGGAGGGCTGACGGATGAGTGCGGCAAACACCGCAGGAAGCCAGCAGGTGGGACATGTCGGCGGCCTGCCTGCCAAGAAGGCGCAGGAGGCACCAGGCGGAGCCTTGCCGCCGGGCTGGGCCTTGCCGACCGCCCCCGGCGACATCATCGATGCGCACGTCCACCTTTTCACGGTCGGGATGATCGAGGAGTATGTGCGAAACAACCCCGAGTCCGCAGAGGTGTACCGCAAGGCACTGAAGACCCGCCGATTCGGGAGCAAGGGCGAGCCGTTGCCCGATATGACACCGGCCGAGACAGCCGAGTGGTATGCAGCGCGGCTTGCCCGGGTGGGAGTCACAATGGCCCTGGTGGTCTCGACGATGCAGGACAGTGCGTGGCTCCGTGGGTTCATTGCCGCATCAAAAGGCCGGATCCAGGCACTCTGTTACATCGATCCGCGTGACCCCGAAGGGCCGGCCCTGCTTGAACGTGAGATGGCCGCCGGGTTTTGCGGGGTCAAGCTGTTCCCGGTCAATCGCTGTCACCGGCTTTCTGATCGGGCGTGCTACCCGTTTTTCGAGAAGGCCGAGGAGCTTGGGGCAAACGTCATCATCCACTACGGGGTCTCGGTGGATCCCTCGGCAGACCTTCGCTACGCAGACCCGTTGGACCTCTCCCCCGTCGCACGCGACTTTCCCGGCCTCACGTTCGTGATCGCGCATTTTGGCGCGGGATGGTTCGAGGAGGTGCTCAAGCTCGCGTATGCCCGCCGCAACGTGTGCGTTGACTCGTCGGGCACTAACAACTGGCGTGACCTCATGCTCTACGAGCTCTCGCTGGAGGATGTGTTCGCAAAGTCGATACAGGCGCTCGGCACAGAGAGGATCCTTTTTGGCACCGACAGCGGGACCATGGCCCCCTACCGCGAGTGGATCAAGTACCAGCAGGTCCGCACGTTGGAGGAGCTGGGGCTGTCGGCAGCCGACCGCGACCTGATCCTTCGGGGGAACGCCGTGCGCATTTTCGGGCTTGACGAGCCGAGAGGCACACGCCGATGAGTGCCCGGGACGCCTCTGCCCCGATGCCCGCGGTGTCCGCTGTCCCCGTCCCCGCGCCTGGCCTTGATGCCACGTTTGCGGCATCCTCCGTCCCCGTGCCTGCGGCTGATTACGACCAGCTTGTGGAGTGGGCAAAGCGCCTGGAGCGCGAAGCCCCGCTGTTCAGGCGCGTGTTCGCGGAAGCAGGCGTAAGCCGCCTCATTGATGTAGGTGCTGGGAGTGCTCGGCATGCCATCATGTTTGCCGAGTGGGGCATTGCCGTCGATGCGGTCGATCCCGATGAGTCCATGCTCGCTCAAGCCGAGGTCAACGCGGCTGAAGCGGCAGACAGGATTGCTGCTGCAGGCGGGAGGCTCAGGCTGCATCGGGCGGCGTTTGGCGGGCTTGCGGCGCTTGGGCTAGAGCCCGCCGATGCCCTCATCTGCACCGGCAACGCCTTGCCGCACGTTGGCGGGCGAGAAGGGCTGCGCACAGCGCTCGCCGACTTTGCGTGCGTCGTGCGGCCAGGTGGCGCAGTCATCTTGCACCTGCTCAACCACGAGCGTCTGCTTGCCGAGCAGGTGCGGGTGATCCCTCCCGTTGTGCGGGAGACCAGCGAGGGGACAAAAGTGTTTTTGCGGATCATGGACTACCCTGATGGCGGCAAGTCCATCGACTTCGACTTCGTGACGCTCGTGCGCGACCATGCCGGGTCATGGACGGTCTCTGACCGACGCTCGCTTCACACAGCGCTTCCCGCGAACATACTTGCCGAGGAGCTTGAGGCTGTAGGCTTTTCGGGCATCGAGCTGCTCGGCGGGCATGATGGGAGTGCTCTGGGCGTGACGGACGAGAGCGTCATCTTGGTCGCAAGGCGATCAAGTTAAGTCTGGCTGGCAAGTGGGGTACCGCTGCCCCACTCAGGAGCCGCAGCCCATCTGAGCGCCGAGTCCGCACGACCGGCCAAGCATCTGGTCACATGCGGCCACCGGCGAGACGATCCCCGGTGCATATCGAGGATATCGGGTCGAAAGCTCACAGTACAGGTGGCAGAGCGGCAGGCCACAGACGTTCTGGTGGCACTCAAGGCTGTCCACTCGGGCCAGGTTCTTCTCAATGTTGTAGGCACCGGCACAGCCAACGTATTCGTCCGAGGCCAGCCAAGCATCGATCTGCTCATTCGGCAGCTTTCGCATCGAGACATTGCTTGTTACCGCAAAGGATGCCGGGGCGCTATCCCCAGGGGCAAGCAGCGCCGCACCGGTGACTACCTGATGGCTTTCGCCCGAGAGCATCCGCAACATGCGCCGTGCGTCTGACTCGTCGGTCGGCTTGCCGAGAAGAACGCCGTCAGCCACCACGATGGTATCAAAAGCAAGGATGAGCGCACCTGGTCCGATGCCCTCGGTTCGGGCGGCCAATGCCTTTTCAACTGCAAGGTGCGCGGCAAGCGCCGACGGGTTGTTTGCCAGTGGCCCGGAGATATCCTCGGGGGTGTCCACTGCGCATGCCTCGAAGGGGATCCCAAGGCAGGCAAGCAGCCGCCGTCTTCTCGGCGAGAAAGAGGCCAACACGATGCGGGGTCCATAGCTTGCCATGTCCGCATGATACTTCAATAAAAGGTAGCCAAAGCTCCCTTAACACGATTGTTACTGTCCATACGATTGCTGCAGGGAAAAATTCTGATAAAGAATACAATATTGGTGCAAAAACCTGATACGGTAACTGTGCAACTAGCCAAAAAACTTGATATGGTAATCGACATGGCTCATTAAATGCGCCGGTTGGTATTTTTGCGGCATTTTATGTTTGCCGATGTTTTACCCTAAGTATTGGTTGATGGCTATACTTATATGTGAGCGTGCGAATAATATATAGAGTATCTATGTAGCATGCGAATGATATACAGGGTGTTTGAGTGGTGCAGAGGTGATATACAGGGCATTTGAGTGTACCGTTGGCATATGGCACCGTTGACTTGCAAATGAACGATTTTGAGTCTGAGAAGGGGACTTGTGGCAACGATAGTCGGCCCGCCAAAGGTCGATCCTAATATTCAGCGCTTTGCGCTCTCCCTTGTAACTGCGGCGAAGACCGTGGTTCTCTATCCGCGTGCAAGCAGCATTCTTCAGACGGCGGTCGTCGGCACGAGCGCAATCTTAAATGAGGTGTTTTATAACGCAGACGATCTGTTGCTGCAGGTCGGCAAGACTAATCTGTGGTGTAAAGGAGTTCCTTTACTATCGGATACGCGTGCAAACCGTGATTTTGTCTATGAGCTGTATCGCCGCAAGCTCGCGGTCATCAGATTTGACGAGAACACCAAGGTTGACGATATCATCGGGGTACTCTCGATCCTCAAGGAAACGCCGGAAGACCTCGAAGGCATGGGTGGTGCCGAGGCATATCTGGTCGACCTGGGAGTCACTGCGATTACCGTCAGAGAGCCGACCCTTGCTGTTTTTGGCGAGATGTTTAGCCAAGAAGAAGGCGGCCCTGTGCCCCGCGAGGTCATTGACGACATACTCATATCTGCCGTGGCAGGCGACCCCGGATCTCGGCAGGCAATCGTTTTAAGCCTCGTCAAGCCCCAGGTGCTAGCGCAGTATTTCCTTGATGTGGCAGAGGACTGCGGAGAGAACGTCACGCAGGAGCTGGGTAGCCGTTTCGCGCAGATCGCACAGGTTGCACAATCCATTGATGCCGAAGACGCAGACCTGCTCATCGGCTCACTTTGGGACGCTACCGCCGAGCTGGACACGGATGTGCGTGCCGAGCTGCTCGTCAAAGAAGTACTTGCTACGGCAAAGTCTGACACCGCTTTAAGCGCTGTGGTGCGTTACGCGGAGAGTTCCATGCTTGGACGCATACTTGCCGAAGGCATGGAGCACGGCGATATCTCCAAAGAAGGGTTCACCCGTGCTGCGCGGGCCATCGAGTCGGTGACCGGTATTGATGGCAGCAGCATTCGGGAGATGCTTGAGCGTGAGATGAAGGCCGCGGGCGTAAGCGAAGAGTACGCCTCCGACCTGATGGAGCTACTTTCGCCAGATAGAAGCATTTTTGACCAGGAGGCCCTTGGTATAGAAGGCGGGGCCCCTACAGCCTCAATAGTCGCCCTGCTGGATCTTGCGCCGATGCCCTTTGCCGCCTTCAAGGAGAGCGAGGATCCAGAGGTTGCGGCGATCGTTGAGGAATCAAAGCGCGGTGTGACCGACAGCGATGTCGTCACAGCGCTTGTCATGCTGGCTGGCCTGGAGCGCTCCTCGGATGCGCTTGAGGCGATCATGAAAGCCCTGGAGGACTCACTCAGCGTCCTGCTCGATTTAGGCGAGATCGAAGTCGTTGCCGAGGCTGCTACCGGCCTTCGGGCGCATGCCGATGACCTCACAGGCTCGCCCGAACAGCGCGAGCAGCTCAATGATGCGCTTGGGTCCAGTCTCATAAAGCCTGTGCTTGAGCACCTTGCGGAAGAGTCTGAGATGTCCATTAGAAAGGCGCTTGTCGAGCTGCTTTCGCGCATTTCTACGGAGCAGATCGATGTGTTGGGTGCGTACATCCAGGATTCCCGATGGTACTTTGTGCGTAACGTGGTCAACATCATGGGCGCGACCCGCTCGGCATCCGCGCTTCCCTATCTTGCCCGCGCCCTTCAGCATCCTGAGCCGCGGGTTCGGCGTGAGGCGATCAGGGCGCTGTCCAGCATACCGATCCCCGGAGCCAACGACGGGTTGATTCGGGCGCTTTCGGACAACAACCTAGAGAATGTCCAGCTTGCTATCCGGCTGTTGGGGGTGTCCCGCTCGCGGGAAGCGGTTCCTGCCCTTGGTGTCGTTGTCGAAGGCGAGGGCATGGGGAACAGGGACCTTGCTGTGCGGATGGAGGCTATTGATGCGCTCGGCAAGATCGGTGACCCGGCTGCTGCACGCATCCTGGCGCCCATCGCCTCCAAATGGTCGTTCCTGGGTGTGAAAAAGACCCGCCAACTTAGCGAGGCCGCGAGAGCAGCCATGGACCGCATAGCGCCGGGGGGGACGACGTGATGGCCGATCACGGCTCCCAGCAGACCCCGGGGCCCGCCGAGGGCCTCGAGCACACGCGGTCGGAGGCCCCCCCCGCCGAGGGCCTCGAGCACACGCAGCCGGAGGGCCCTGCCGAGGATCCCAGCGATCCCCTAGGGAAAACTGAGTTCGCAAAGTACACGGCCGAGCAAGTGCGACGGGCGCGTGAGCTGCTCACCAGGCTTTACAGCACGCGGCGGTCGCACCGGCTCTATCCCAGCACACATCCTACTGTCAAAGAATCGCTCAAGCGGCTCGCCGATGTCGTGCGGGCGTACCATGCCGAGAAGGTTGACATAACACTCACCTTCCACGAGGGCGAGGTCTATCTGGGCGATCAGCTTCTTCCCGCCGAGACCCGCTCGTTTGCGCAACTTATATACGACCTGGAAGATATTGCCGTAGGGACGATCACCATCTACCAGGATGCGACCGAAGAAGAGATCGGGTCACTTCTCTCGGTGTTGGCCTCTGAGACGGAGGAGGTCGATGCTGCGGGCGGCTCAAGCGCAATGCTGCTGGCGCTGGGAGTGGAAGGGGTCCGCATCACCACGCTCATTGCTGCCAAGCGTGTCTCGATCTCCGACGAGGAGTCTGAGGCGGTAGCCTGGGAGTCCTACTCGGGAGCGCTCCAGCTTGTCCGAGAGGTCAACCGGCTTGTCCGGTCGGGCGCGCTTGCTGCAGCAGCGGGCAAGGTCAAGAAGCCGGTCCGCTCCCTTGTCGACAACGTGTTGACGAACCGGGCCGCCATGCTTCGGCTTACGGGCCTCAAAGACTACGACGAGTACACGTTCTACCACTCTGCGAACGTCGCGATCCTGTCGGTTGCGCTGGGGTCGATGATCACCGAGGACTACCGCTTTTTGACGTCGCTTGGCATCGGTGCGCTGCTGCACGACATAGGGAAGCTTACTGTCGACTTCGACATCCTGAACAAGGCGAGCACGCTTTCGGATGAGGAGTGGGAGATAATGCAGAAGCACCCACAGGCCGGGGCATCTATGGCCGTGGGTATGCCAGGCATGGACAGAACGGTCATCGTTGCAATCCTTGAGCACCATATGCGCTTTGACGGGCAGGGCTACCCAACGCGGACGCCTTTCTGCAAACAGAACCTGGCCAGCAGGATCATCGCCGTCGCCGACACGTTTGATGCCATGACATCCAAGCGCAGTTACTCGGGTGAACGCCTACAGGATCAAGCCGTCGCCGAACTCCTCAAAGGATGCGGCTCCGCATTGGATCCGGTGCTCGTGCGGCTCTTCATATATACCATGGGCATCTATCCTCCGCGCTCACTTGTGCTTCTTGAGGATGGGCGGCTTGCAGTTGTCCTTGAGCCAGGGGCCAACCCTATGCGACCGAAGATCCGCGTCATTGCCACCCCTGCGGGCAAGCTGGTAAATCCCATCGATATCGATCTCGAGGAGATGACCGGCATCGTCGTGAACCGATGTGTCGATCCCGAGCTCGTCTCGGTAGACATTGATGACTACCTGATGTGATCCCTGCCCGTGTTTTGTTTGGCGCTTGTGCCTACATCTTGGCCTGAGTGGCTTGACCCGACAGTCAGCCCCCCCACAGTGACGGGATGTAAACAATCGTGCTACTATTGACCGGAACATGGTAAGCGGATCTGTGCGTTCGGCCGGAATACGATTGGGACGGTCGAGGAACCTGCGCGACAGATACCGGGAACAACCAGACCGATCGGATCGGCCAGACGGCTACCGCCAATAGCGGATGGAGTTCGACCGAGCACCATCAGGTTCATCGCCAAGAGCATAGCGCTTCTCGGCAAGAGACGACGGCTTGTAGGCCGTTTGTGCCGAATGCGAGACGGCTCGTCCTCCTCCATCCTATCCTGCTGTCTGCTTTACCCATCTTTTCCTGCGCATTCGGGCTGTCCGCTTGGGCTGTCGTCTGTAATGTCCCCGAGTGTGGAGGTTTGTTTTGAGTACAGGCAGTACCGTGCATCAGGCCGCCAAGGCTGCTGATGCCGATGCCCACCCGCGAAGTGCGAGGAACCGAATGGCTGCGATGGCAGGGGCGCTCGCGGTCGCCCTTGCGGTCGCCCTCGCCCTCGCGGCCTCTCTTTCCGGGACCGCTTTTGCCTCATCGGCACGCGCCGGTGCCAAGGAGCTGGGGGTAAGCGAGGAGAGCACCATCGAGCTTCCCGCCCCGCGTGATGGGAGCGACAAGTTCGAACGGATGCTCTTAGACGCTGTTGTTGCAGACGAAGGAGTTTTCACACACAAGGCAAAGCGGAAAGCCGAGGAGGGAGCCGAGGCTTTCGCACCGTCGGAGGCACCGACCGGCTCGGCACAAGCATCGCAACCGAGTGTGATGGGCATCACGAAAAAGGCGGATGCCCCTGCTGCGCAGAAGGGTAAGCCAAAGGTTGCCGATCCCTCGGGCGAATGGAAGACAGCACGGGTCTCATGGTATGGGCCTGGCCTTTATGGGAACACCATGGCTGGCGGAGGCAGACTGGCCCCCGATTCTATGGTAGTCGCGCATCGTTCACTTCCGTTTGGCACGAAAATCGAGTTCTCGTATAACGGGCACACCGTGATCGCCGTTGTCCAGGATCGCGGCCCGTATGTGCGCAACCGGGTCTTTGATCTCGGGCCGGGAACAGCCCAGGCACTCGGGTTTTCCGGTGTCGATACAGTGGAATACCGTATAGTCCGTTAAAAGCGGGGCGTTGCATCGCCCGCTGAACATCCCATGGCTGCCTGAGGCAGCCGAGAACGAAAGCACGCACGGTACCCCTATTCTTTTGCGGCACAGCTGAAAATGAAAGCAGGCGCGGCACCCTATTTTTGGGGCAAATTCACTAAAGATGGGCAGATTCTCGCCATAGGGCACCTGCTTGCGGTACCTTTATACGAGTGAGTGTTCGGGCTTCACCCAAAGGAGGAGCCAGATGCCAAAAGCCCGCCCGATGCCTTCGGGCACATGCGACGACGAAAAGGCGACAGATCCGCAGGAAACAGCGGGCTCGTCGCCCAACGTTATTGACGCAGCGGTCGATCTTGTTGAGACGGCGGTCACCTATGCTCGGCAGGAAGTCGGCGACCTGGTGCACGACAAGGCGGTCATCCCGCTGCAGACGGCCGGTGCCACAGTCGCCCTCGCCCTGGCAATCGCGACCACGGTTGTTTTGGGCATCGTGTTCCTGTCTGCGGGGGCGCTGATCCTGCTTGCCCAATGGATCGGCTGGCCCTATGCCCTGTTTGCCGTCGGGGGTGTGCTCATCCTCGTATCCGTGATCATTGCCGTCATTCGTTTGAGGAGCGTGCAGAAATGACATCGCCCGCTGGTAGTGCGTCTGTCGGTAGTGCGTCTGTCGGTAACACGTCTGGCAATACGCCTGCCGACAACACGCCGGACAGACGTGTATCGCTCGATGAGATCCGCCACAAGGCCGAGGCGGTCAAATCCCAAGCTATCCGAGAGGTCAGGGATGCCACTGATACTGTCGTGCAATCGAAAGAGGGGCAGACGCTCGCGATCGTTGTGGGCATCGTGGTTCTTGCGGCATCGTTCGCGTTCTTCCTGGGCAGCCGGTTGGCGGCGGCACGGGCGGCCCGGATCCTATAAAGCCGGGCACGCCGCTGGTATGCCGCAGGTGCACAGCGGATACGCGGCTCGCGGCGCTTCTGCGCGGGCAGTCGGTGGCTGGTGCGTGAGCGGTCAGGTTCTGCCTGCGAGCGGTCGATGCTGACGGGCAACAGGTGCTTGATGAGCGGTTTAGGCATCGAGTCGATCGATGTGTCTGAGGCCTGCATTGAGGCAAAGGTGCGGATTGCCGAGGGCGTGCCCGTACGTACCTCGGCTATAAGCGGGCTTGCCGAGAGGGCGTTGCAGCTGCTTCCTGGCCTAGGCCGGCATCGTTGTCTGAGTCGGCATCGTCGTGATGCTGGTGCCAGTTGCTGTTTTGCCGAGGAGCTGCGTGACACAGAGATCCCGCATCTGCTGGAGCATCTCACGATCGAGCTGCTGGCACTTGCGGGCTCGCCGCGTTCGCTTCCGGCGCACACCGCCTGGGATTTCGCGCACGATGGGCGGAGGGTCTTTCGTGTGTGGGTGGCGTGTGATGACGATGTGGTTGCACTGCGGGCGCTTAAAGAGGCGAATACGGTGCTGGACTGGCTTCTCGGCATGCGTGATGGGGAGCCGGATGTAGGGGCGATAACCGACAGGCTGGCAAAGATGAGGCGACGGGCGTGAGGCTCGGCGCACGGGCTGTAGGCGCACGGGCGTGGATGTGCCAGGCGTGGGGCAAGCGATGGACGTGAGGCGGCGGACGTGAAGGTGTAGTATTCGACAATGGCGTGGCAATGGCGCGAAATGCACCCATCGGGGTTGATAGGGTACATTATGCGTGCGAGAAACCGAGTGAGCGAAACCAGCAGCGTGAGAAGCAGCGCAAGAAGCGACCTGACTGATCAGCTCACGCAATAAGGCCAATGGAGGTGTTGCCCATGTACGAATATCGTCGCGGAGGCTCAATCTTTGGAGCGTTTCTTCTGGGTGGGCTGGTCGGCGCAGTGCTCGGCCTGCTCTTTGCTCCCCGATCCGGTCGGGAGACGCGTGAGGTGATTGCGCAGAAGGCCGAAGAGTATTGGGGCGAGGGGGTCGAGTTCTACAACACCGGTGCCGAGCGCATAGTGGGTCAGAGCAGTCAGATCCGCGTCAAGATCGATCAGGCCCGCGAGAGGCTCCAGGAGCAGGTGATAAAGACGAGCGAGACCGCCAAGAGTCGGGTTGCCGATGTTGTCCCGGTTGCGCAGTCAGCGGTCGAGCGTGCTGCCGAGATGACCAAGGGCGGCATTGAGACCGCCGGCCACAAGGCGCAGGAGACGCTCGATGTCGTCTCACAGCGGGTTCGTCCGGTCGATGTCTCGGCAGCCGGTTCAGGCGATCTTGAGCAGGACGCGATCCCGGAGATATAGACAGGCCGCGCTGGCATAGGTTGCGCTGGGGTAGTCTGTGCTGGGGCAGGTTGTGCTGGCGTAGACCGCGCTGGCGTAGCGCTGGTAGTCGTATCAGGTATCAGCGAGCCGACAACAGGGCCGGTTTCCGTGCGCGGGGCCGGCTCTCGTATGGGAGGTGTCAGCTTGGCAGCTTCTTTGCGGGGCGTGTACCGCACGCCGGTGTACACCGCAAAAGGCAGGTATTACGGGCGCATCCGGGAGGCGTTGTTCCATCCCGAGCGGCCGGTCGTCGTGGGCTACCTGGTCGGTCGGCGGCGGTTCCTGTTCTTGATCGACCGCGCAGACCGGCATCTTGCGCTGGATCGTACCGAGATGCGTGACAGCAAGGTGCACATAACCTGCACCAAGGCCAAAGAGGCCCATGAGCGCGTTGCAGCCGAGCGCTTAGGGATCGATTGGGATCTCAGTGTGATCTGGGCAGAGATGCCGGCGCGTACCCAGAGCGGGAAGAAAGTCGGCCGGGTGTACGATGCCGAGTTTGACCCGGCTACCGGGCAGCTGCTCTCGCTTCAGCTCGGCGGGAGCACGGCTGACAATATCGCCCTTGGGAAAAAGACCGTCCGCGGCGCGCTTGCCCATGGTTACAGCGGCGGGTTTGTTGTGATGGATGACTCGATCGTGCAAGCCCGGTTGAGTGGCGGTGCGGCGGAGGCGGCCGGCCGCAACACTGCGATCGCCAAGCACAAGGCGCAACAAGCCGCGCAGAGCGCAAGCGTGTACGGCAAGGCGGCAGGCAAGGTCTTGCGGCAGACCCAGGATGAGAACGCACGGAATGTAAGCCTGTATGGCAAGGCGGCGGCAAAAGTCGTCAAGGAAAGCCGAGCAGGGAAGAACGCTGCCGGCTGGTTCAAGTTGGTTAAAAACGCTGCAGCGAATGCGATGAGCGATCCGGATAAGCGATGAGGGTCCAGGCGACACGGGGAGGCCAGGCGACGCGAGTCCAAATGGCGCGGAGCCAAGTGACGAAGGCCCAGAGTGTCTCGTAGGCTGCGCGCCCTCACCGCGCAAGACCATGAGCGCCTGCCTGGCAGCTGCTGCGGTTGCATGTTCTGGGAGAGTCCCAAGCGGCAGGAGCGCCTCTGTGCGGCGGTGCTTGACACCGAGGGGCAGCGCGCATGGCACCATGGCGTTGCGCAGGAGTGGGGCGATTGCGGTAAGGTCGCGTTCGACGAGGACGACGTTGCCATCGGTTGCATCAAATACGCGCCGTCCAGCTTCTTTCCCCAGTCGCAGACGTTTGGCTCGGCACCAAAAAAGCCGTCGACGCCGCTCATCACCTGCTTGCATATAGAGCCGTATGCGCGGCAGACGGGGCTTGCGACGGTGCTCCTCCGAGCCGCGCTGCGTGACCTGGCAATCCGCGGCGAGCGCACAGTCGAGTGCTTTGCGCTTGCCAAGCGCCCGCCAAGCTGGGAGGATGCCCCGATGCCGGGTATCGAGTTCTTGCTGCGCAACGGGTTCACGGTCTCGCGTCCTGACCCGGTCTACCCGCTCCTGCAGCTGGAGCTGCGTTCGCTCGTGCTTTTAACCGAGAACCTTGAGGCAGTGCTTGAATCGCTCAAGCTCCCCCTTCGCATGCCGGGGCGTGTCCCGGTGCCAGGACTTAAGGATGGATGAGAAGGCGCATGAATGAGGCTTTGGGAAAGGCAGATCCGTGCGGATGCAAGATCCCGAAGGGAGCAGACCCGGGCGAGCGCAAGATCCCGAAGAAGGCAGGTTCGCGTGAGCGGGTCCGGTCATTCCTTGAGCGCCACGGGCTTGCCGAGGGGTTCTTTGAGTTCGAGCAGTCCACCAAGACGGCGGTGATGGCTGCCGAGGCAGTGGGCTGTGAGCTTGGCCAGATCGTGAAGTCCCTGGTCGTGACTGTGGACGACGACAAGGCCGTGCTTGCGCTTGTGGCGGGCGACCGAAGAGGCGATTTTAGCGCGATTGCGGCGGCGGTTGGCGGCTCCTCGGCGAAAATGGCCGACGCAGACACAGTCCGAGAGGTCACGGGATATGCGATCGGCGGGGTCTCGCCGTTCGACCTGCCCGAAGGGATCCCTGTGCTCGTGGACGACTCCTTCGAGTGCTTCGACGTGGTCTATCCGGCTGCGGGGACGCCGTCGTCGATGGTGCGCATAGGGGTGCCCATGCTTGTTGAGATCTCACGGGGGAGACTGGCGGCGATCTCGCAGTAGCGGCAGGGTCAGGGTCAGGGCAAGGGCAGGGGCCAGGGCTCTCGCACGGCATCGCTGGGCTTCTGAATCTAATAGATTTCATAGGTCTATGAAATCTATTAGATTCAGTTGTTTTAGCAGTATCTTGGCGGTACCGTTAAACGCGCTCGATCCGCCCTGCGGTTCGGATCGCTTGCGATGGCGTAATAACCACATCGACGCGCATATCGTGGGTCTCACAGGGGATCTCCGGTACAAGCTGCTCGTCAAAGGCATAGCCGATGAGCAGGCAGTCGCTTCTGACCGCTGGCAGCAGCCTGTCGTAATAACCGCCCCCCTGGCCGAGGCGGTGTCCTTGTGCGTCAAAGGCCACTCCCGGGACGATGATCGCGTCTATGCCCACAGGCTCTACGCGAGGGGCATCCTTTGGGGGCTCCAATATCCCTATGTGCCCTGCAAGAAGGGTCGCAGGGTCAGCGACAAGGTGTAAAGTGAGCAGGCCGTGTCCGTGGCCGTGGCGCTTGCCACCTGTGGGCGCTACCGGCGCGGCAACAACGCGGGGTAAAGCGACCTGCACGCCGCGTGCGCGCAAAACCTCCAGCGCGGGTGCGGGGTCGAGCTCCTCGGCGGTCGCAGAGTATGCGAGCACTACCCCTGTTGATGCGGTCGTCGACATGGCCGCCGACATGGCCGCCGCCGCGGCCTCTGCCGATGCGGCCACCGACGCGATCTCAGGCAAAGCCAGCAGCTGTTCGGCGGCAGCGGAGGAGAGCGCAGCGCGCACGGACGGGTCGATGGCACGCCGAGCAAGGCGCATACGGGCGCGCAGGGCGCTTTTCTCGGCGGCGATGTCAGAGGGGGTGTCCATAATGTGTCCGGTGGCTGTCTTATGGCTCGCGGCCTGATCTGTGGCCGGGTGGCTTTCCTTGCTCGGCTATAGCGAGCCATGCTCGGACGAACTCGCTCCACCCGTCACCGCGTAGGCCGTGGGTGCGCCAGATGTTGTTGCAGGAGACGCTCGGGGTGTCCAGGCCGCCTGTGGGGCGCGAGAGCGCTGCGCAGACCCCGGGGTCTGCAAAAGCGTTTGCGACGAGCACCATCACCCCGGTTGCATCGGCCATCTCCAGGTCTGTCGCCGAGTCGCCGATGGCCGCCGCCTGTGAGCGGTCGAGCCCGCGGGCTTTTAGGTCGAGGGCGATCGCCTGCGCCTTGCTCACCCCTCGGGGCACCAGATGATAGGCGGTCGGGACGCTTTCCTCGGCGCAGGCGAGCGTGCCTGCGTTGCGCACAGGGCCGTTATCGAGCAGGGCGGTCGGTGGGTCAAAGGCATCGAGCACGGTGCGGGCAGCCTCGAGGTCCAAAAACCCTCGGAGCAGGTGGGTCGACTCGCGGGAGGACCCGTTGCCGGTATCCCATGGCGTGTGGTACTCGATGCGCCCGGGGAACGCCTCCATCAAAGCGTCGGCGATCCCTGCGCGAGCGATGGCCTGGTACGGGGCCTCGCTGGCGGGGCTTTGCCGGTGGGCGTTCTCAGGTGTTGCGGCTGTCGGGTTGCCCGTCGCCGCGGGCATCGTTGTCGGCCACTCCCCGTTGTTGTAGGCCACTTCGGCGGGGGCACCTGGCCGAGGACGCCTCACGATGACGGCTCCCGCCTCGGCGATGAAGTCGCTCCAGCCGAGCAGCCGCGTGAGTTCGGCGAGCTGTATCCTGCTCCTGCCTGAGACGGGGACGGCCTTGAGTCCGGTGCGCGCAAGGGACGTGATCGTCTCGGCGGTCGATACCGACGGCGCGCCGAGCCCATCTGCGAGCACGGAGCCGCCGGGGGCGAGCAGTGTGCCGTCGAGGTCGGTGTAGAGGATCTCCACGCGGGCCAGTGCCTCGAAAAAACGAGGATCGTTATCGATGAAAGGGATCGTATGCATGCAATGATGATACAACGTCTGCGTGATGAAAGGCGCGACAGAGACATGCCGTCTTACCATAAGGCCGACAAAACGGTATAACTGAACGCGACAAAAGTTGGGAGTGCGGCAAAAGTCGGGTTAAGTAGTAGGCTCAGATTGAACAGGACTTCGGTTGGACGTTAGAGGACAACACGACATCGCGGCATCTGCTCCTGCGGGCACCGGCGCGGGTGCGCCTGTGGGCGCGACAGCAACCACGTTTGCAGATGCAGTCCCAACACCGGTGCTCGCCTTTTCCGACGCCAGCTTCGTCTACGCTGGGGTCGGACGCCAGGTAGAGGCACTCTCTGGGCTCACGTTCTCGGTCGCGCCCGGGGAGTCCGTTGCGGTGATCGGGCCGAGCGGATGCGGCAAGTCAACGATGCTTCTGCTCGCAGCCGGGCTGCTTCGCCCCACGCACGGGGGCGTGCAAGCGCATGGGGCCGAGGTGTCCGCCCCGAGCCTGGGAACGGCGCTCATATTGCAGGAGCATGGGCTTTTGCCCTGGAAGACCGTCGAGGACAACGCCGGCCTCGGCCTGTTGATCCGCGGTGCGAGCAGAAAGCACGCGAGGGAGCAGGTGCGCGAGGCGCTTGTGCACCTCGGCCTCGGCGACTTCGTGCGTGCGTATCCTGGCGAGCTGTCGGGGGGCATGCGCCAGCGCGTGGGGCTTGCGCGGGCGGTTGCGCTCAACGCGGGGCTGCTGCTCATGGACGAGCCCCTCTCGGCGCTCGATGCCCTGACGCGCGAGGATGTCCAGAACACACTTCTCAAGCTCTGGATCCAGCGCGGGCATGCGCAAGTGCTCGTTACGCATTCGATCGAGGAGGCGGTCTTTTTGGGCCGGCGGATCATCGTGATGTCAGCGCGGCCTGGTAGTGTGTGTGCGGTCGTCGAGAACCCCGATATGGGTGAGCCTGGGTATCGTCAGAGCCCGACGTTTTTTGAGGCTTGCGGGCGGCTGCGCGTGCTGCTGGCGGCTGCGCGCCGACATCTTGCCGAGGGTCAGCAGCCCGCCGGGAGCCAGCAGCCCGCCGAGCAGGGAGCAGTGTCTTAGCGATGGGAAGCACGATGCGGAAGGTGATGGGGTATATTGCCGGGGCGCTTGCGCTTGCGGCGATCTGGGAGCTTGCGGCGATCGCGCTGGGCTCCCCCGCCCTTCCCCGCCCTTCCGCTGCGGTGCCGGCTTTTGTCCGGCTGCTGCCCGGACTTTGGCCGCATGGGCTGCGGTCGTTTGCCCGGGTGCTCGTGGCGATGCTTATCGGGACCGTGCTGGCGGTGCCGCTCGGGTTGGTTGTGGGTCGCTCGGCAAGGATTGATGCGGTGCTTGCGCCGATCATATTCATCACCTACCCGATCCCGAAGGTCGTCTTTTTGCCGATACTGCTCGTCTTGCTCGGTCTAGGCAATGCGCCCAAGGTCGCGCTCATCGCGCTCATCGTGTTCTTCCAGGTCCTTGTGACGGCGCGGGATGGGGCGCGTGCGGTGCCGGAAGGCACGGTGCTCTCTGTGCGCTCCCTTGGTGCGGGGCGCTTCGATGTGATGCGGCACGTGGTGTTCCCAGCGGCGCTGCCGGAGCTGTTCACCGCCCTGCGGATCAGCAGCGGAACGGCTGTCGCGGTACTTTTTTTCGCCGAGTCGATTGCCGGCACAGAGGGGCTCGGCTGGTTTATCGTGGACGCTTGGGGGCGCATCGATTACCCATCGATGTTTGCCGGGATCATCTCGATGGCGCTCATGGGCGTGGTGATCTACGAGGGGCTTGATGCGCTTGAGGCGTGGCTCACAAGGTGGCGTCGGGTGTAAAGGAGGCACGTGAGCAGAAGCGTTACGTTTGTACATACGGCGGACCTGCATCTGGCTGCGCCGTTCAAAGGGCTTTGCGCCGACGACCCGCAGATAGGCGCGGAGCTTGCCGAGGCGACGTACGCGGCCTTCTCGGCGGTTGTAGACACCTGCATCGGGCGCGAGGCGGACTTTCTCGTCATCGCCGGTGACGTATACGATGGTGCGGAAAGGGGTCTTCGGGCGCAGTGGCGCTTCCGAGAGCAACTGTGTCGCCTTGCGGACGCGGGCATCCAGGTGTTTATTGCGCACGGCAACCACGATCCGCTTACCGACCAGGTGGCCGAGCAGGAACTGCCCGAGGGCGTTCACGTGTTTGGTGCAAAGGCGGTCGAGCGCTACGCGGTATTGCGGGACGGCGAGGTGATTGCTGCTGTGTACGGGCAAAGCTTCGGGCGCTCGGCCGAGACGGCGAACCTCGCGCTCGGCTTTCGCCGCAGCGGCGACGAGCCGCTCGCGGTGGGCGTGCTGCACGCGAATGCAGGCGGCAACACGGATTATGACCCGTACGCGCCTGCATCGCTGGACGATCTCCGGGCGGCTGGGATGGACTACTGGGCGCTCGGCCACGTCCACACGTACGGGGTGCTGTGTGAGGATCCGTGGATCGTCTACCCGGGGAACCCGCAAGGGCTGAGCCCAAGGGGGATCGGGCAACGGGGGTGTGTGGTTGTGCACGCCGAGAACGGGCAGGTGACCGGGGTAGAGCGGGTCGAGGCCGCACGCGTGATCTGGGAACAGGTGACCGTGCAGCTGCAGCCTGTGACCTCGCAGGCGACGACTGCTCAGCCTGCAATCGTGCAACCAACTGAAGCGGTGGCCGCGCAGCCTGCGGCCATGCAGCCCGCGACCGCTCAGGCGGCGACCATAGACGGCCTGCGCTCCATGCTCGGGCAGGAATGTAGCCGACTGCGCGACCAGTACGGTCGCCCGGTGATAGCACGCTTCTTGCTCACGGGAGCCACGCCTCTCCATGAGGTGTTGCTGCGACCGGGAGTGGTCGGCGAGCTGCTCGATGACTTACGGGTCGAGCAGTCATACATCCAGCCATGGGTCTGGATCGACAGGCTCCGTGTGGAGACATCCTCGCCGCTCGACCTTGGCAGCATCCGTTCCGGTGGAGGCTTTGCGACCGAGCTTGTGCGCATTGCCGACGAGCTTTCAAAGGATCCCTGCGCGCTTGCGCAGCTCGTTGCCGAGGTGACAGGGCCGGTTGAGAAGGCGCTCGGCTTGCCTGTTACGGCAGTTTCTGGGTACGCGCATCTTCCCGAGCACACGCACACCCCCGACACGCACACCCCTGACACGCACCCCTCCGTGCACACGCACGCTGTTGCACACGCGCACCCTCCCGACCACGCGCACTCTCTTGCGCTCGCGCACGCACGCGACCTCGTTTTAAGCCGGCTGCTCCCCGGGGACGGTGAAAGCTGATGGATCCGGTGAGGCTGCGGTCAGCCGAGGCAGTGCGCTACGGTGCCCTTGAGGGGGCCCGCCTAGAAGTACCTGGCGATGGGCTTACTGTCGTGCTCGGCCCGAACGAGTCAGGCAAATCGACGCTTGCCGCCCTTGTCAGGCATGTGCTCTATGGTTTTCCCGACCGCCGGGAAAAGGAGCGTTCCTATTCGCCGTCGGCGGGATCCCGTCATGGGCGGCTGGTGTTCGAGTCTGCGGGCGGGGAGTGGGCTATCGAGCGGTTCGAGGGCAAGGACCGAGGGCTTGTGAAGGTTGTTGCGCGCAGAGGGTCGGAGCGTCCTGGGCTTCTCGGCGAGATAACGGGCGGGGTGTCAAAAGAAGAGTACCGCGTGGTGTTCGGTTTTGGCTTGGACGAGCTTGCCGAGATAGAAAGCGGCGGGAGCGAGGACGTTGTAGGCCGGTTGTATGCGGCGACAACGGGGCTTGCGGTCAACCCGGTGGACATCCGCAGCAAGCTTGCGGTCGAAGCCGAGTCCCTCTACAAGCAGCGTGGCAAGAACCAGGAGATCAACCGGCTTGCCTCTCGCCTTAGCGAAGTGCGCAAGCGGATCCGAGAGCTTGAGCGGGATGCTGCGGTGGCATCTGGCGAGCAGGATCGCCTGGAGAGGCTCAGGGCACAGGCTGCACGGCTCAAAGAGGAGCGTGACGCGCTCGGCGGGCGGCTGGGTCTGCTTGGGCGCTTGCAGGAGCGGGCCGCAGACAGGGCTGAGCAGCTTACGCGGCTGGCCGATGAGCTTAAGGGAGCCGAGGCCGAGGCCGAGAGAGTGCGTCGCAAGTCCGAGTTGCTGGTGGTCGATGAGAACGCCCTGGCAGCGGCACCTGCAGTCCAGGCGGTCCTTGAGGACGCATCTGCATTCCGCGAGCGGCTTGCACAGATAGCCAGCTTGGACGAGCAGGCTGCAGAAACCGCTCGGCGCAAGCGAGCTTTTGGCCGACTGCCTGCGGATGCGGCTGATTCGCCCGAGCTGCGGGTAGCGGTCGATAGGTGGAAGGACCGCCTGAATGATGCGCGCCGCGATCTCGAGCATCGACAGCAGGCGATGAGAGCCGCCGAGGACGACTT
Organism: Coriobacteriia bacterium; assembly: GCA_009779675.1. Lineage (GTDB taxonomy): Bacteria > Actinomycetota > Coriobacteriia > Anaerosomatales > PHET01 > WRDS01. The sequence continues at coordinate 12,113 of WRDS01000001.1, read as the reverse complement.
GGCCCGCGAAGAGGCGGTTGTTGCTGATGCGCCGGCGCAAAAGGAGCGCCCAGACCGTACGATCCTTTGGATCGGGGTGGCCTTGGCGGCGCTCGGCGCAGGGGCTGCTCTTGTCGGCGCGCTGATGCACCAGACGATGGCAGCCGTTTTTGGCGGCGTGATATTGGTGTTTGCCTCGGTATGCGCCCTTATCGGCGCGAGGCCGCATTCGTCCAACCAGTCGTCGTCAGAGGAGACGTCTGGGAAGGTCTTGCGCCTGCGAGCCGATGTCACGTCGGCGGCCCAAGCTGTCCAGCGGGCAAAAGACGCGCAGGATCAGGCCGCCTTAAGGTGGAGGTCATGGCTTGAGGAGCACTCGCTCGATGCTTTTGGGGACGACCCGCTGGCGGTGATCGGCCTGCTTGAGCAGATCCGGGAGCGCGATGGCTTTGCGTCCGAGCATGAGCGCATAGAAGCGGCGGCGGCGAATGGCCGCAAAATTGCCGAGGCGTGGGTCCTGCGGCTGGTCGAGGCAGCCGGGCTGGTCGATCCTGCATTCGCCCAGGTGCCGGAGTTGACAGCGGCATTAGGGCTTGCAGAGCGCGTGCGGGTTGCGGTGAAGCGTGCGGCGGAAGTGGCAGACGAGCGCAAGCAGCTCGCGGGGCAGCTGGAGGCGGCAGAAGCAAGGCACCGGGATCTTGCGCATCAGCACGATGCGCTTGCCTCAGAGGCCGAGGCCATTGCGAGCGAGTACGGCTTGGCAGGGGCAGCGGGGCTCTCGCCGCATGAGGTGGCGGACGAGCTGGCAGCCCGTGCGGCGAGCCTGGCCGCAGACTTCGATCACGTGCGGGAGCGCCATGAGCAGGCATGCCGCGACGAGGCCAGCCTAAGCGCGCGCATCGACGAGCAGGGACGTGACGACGCACTGGCCAGTGCACGACAGGAACTCGAGGGCTTGCGGGTCGAGGCAGACGAGGCGGCCAGCCGCTTCCTTGTGGCCGGGCTTGCCGTGAGGCTTATGGACCGTGCGTGTGAGCGCTTTGAGCGGGAGCGGCAACCCGAGGTCGTGATGCGTGCGGCGCAGGTGTTCTCGGCGATGACCGAGGGCCGCTACTCCGATCTCCGTGTGCGGATCGACGGCAAGGAGATCTCGGCTGTTGCCCATGATGGTGCCGTGCGATCCACCCGTGAGCTCTCTCGCGGGACTGCCGAGCAGCTGTATCTGGCGTTGCGCGTGGGGCTCATCGGCTCTTTAGGCGGGCTTGGGCGCTCGCTTCCTATCCTCATGGACGATGTGGTTGTGAACTTTGATCCGGCTCGTCGGGCAGAAGCGGCAGCCGCAATCGCCGCGCTCGCCTCCGAGCGACAGGTATTGTTTTTCACGTGTCACCCGAATATTGCCGAAATACTGTATAAACGGGTGAAGAACTCCGAGTTGGTACAACTCTGAGTCGGTGAGCCAGTGCAGGTTCTTTGCGTTAGTACAGGTTCCGCGCCAGCACAGGTTCTGCCCACGAAAAAACAACTGATCGCTTGAAAAGTAGGCCAAGATCAAAAGGAGTGGTCCATAATGCGTCGGTTCGGGCAATCCGGTTCTCTTGTCGGTCTTATCCTTGCCACGATCCTTGTGCTCTCGCCCCTGAGCGCTTCTGCACAGGGACAGTCGAATGCCGAGGCACTGGCTGGAGGTTCCGATAGGGGCGCTGCCATACTGGCCGAAAGCCAGCCGTTTGCAAAATGGACGGCTGTAAGCGCAGGGGATGGGTACTCCCTTGGCCTAAGGGACGACGGCACGCTTTGGGCATGGGGGGTTAACAGGACAGGACAGCTCGGCGACGGTACGAATACAAGCAAGAACGTCCCCACCCAGATCGGAGACGATACCGATTGGGAGGCGATCAGCGCAGGCCACAGCCATTCCCTTGCGCTCAAGGAGGATGGCTCGCTCTGGGCATGGGGGTTTAACCCCTGGGGCCAGCTTGGCGATGGGACTGGCGGGAGCGGGACGAATGCCAACGACAAGAACGTCCCTGTTCGCATCGGGGCCGACTACGACTGGACGGCGGTCAGTGCAGGAGACAATCATTCCTGTGCCATAAAAGACGACGGCTCGCTCTGGGCATGGGGGTATAACGAGTTTGGTCGGCTCGGCAACGGCACGACGGTGAACACGAGCACCCCTGTCCTCATCGGGGTCGCTACCGATGCATGGCAGGACGTTAGCGCAGGAGGTCGCCACTCCCTTGCCATCAAAGACGACGGCACGCTTTGGGCATGGGGATATAACTTCTATGGGCAGCTCGGCAACAGTGCGAACGGTGCGACTGCGAACAGGAATATCCCGACCAAAGCCGGAACAGCTGCCGATTGGAAAGCGGTTGTTGCAGGCGAGGACCACTCCCTCGGCATCAAGGGCGATGGCTCGCTCTGGGCGTGGGGTTACAACAATTCTGGACAGCTCGGCGGCGGTTCGACCGGCTCGGTTTACAACAAGAATGCTCCCACCCAGATTGGGAGTGGTGCCGATTGGGAAGCGATCACCGCAAGGAGGTATCACTCCTTTGGCACAAAACGTGACGGCTCCCTTTGGGCTTGGGGGAACAACGAGTATGGGCAGCTCGGCATTGGTACCAGCGGTTCGGGTGCCGGTAAGGATGTCCCCACACAGGTTGAGACTGATATTGGCTGGAGAGCGATCAGCGCAGGAAGCAGCCACACTCTTGCCACGAAAAGTGACGGTTCGCTCTGGGCGTGGGGAAGCAACGAGTATGGGAAGCTCGGCAACGAGACAACGGTGAGCACGAGCACCCCGATCCTTATCAGCGGCCCGCCACCCGATGAGACCCCGCCTGCTACGATCTGTGACATCGAGGCGAGCTATGTCGGCATGGCCACGATCACCCTCACCGCGACCGACGAGACGGGCGGCTCGGGCGTGGCGGCGCTCTACTACAAAGTCGACGACGGCGGCATAGAGACCGTGATGCCCACAGGCGCTTTGCCAGCGTATGTGGTCACGGCTACCGTCACTGTCGTAGGCGATGGTATCCACACGCTCGAGTTCTGGGCAGTTGATAACGCGGAGAACGAGGAGTTCCCGCACACGGAGGTCAAATTTACCGTCACGGCCCTCCCCGACACGACTCCCCCGGTGTCTGGCTCCGATGCGGCCCTTGGCTATGCATCCGCGCCTGCGGTGATCACCCTCACCGCGACCGACGAGACGGGCGGCTCGGGCGTGGCAGCGCTCTATTACAAAGTTGATGACGGCGATGTAGAGACCGTGACACCTACAGGTGCCGCGCCTGCCTACGATGTCACAACGACGATAACCGTCTCAGAGGAAGGCACCCACACGCTCGAGTTCTGGGCGGTTGACAACGAGGAGAACGAGGAAGAGCCGCACAACATAGCGGTGTTCCGCGTGGGCCTTCTCCCTGACAAGACCCCTCCGTCCTCGGCCTGCGATGCTGAAGCGAGCTATGTCGGCACGGCCACGATCACCATCACTGCCACCGATGAGGGTCCTGGGAACGAGGAGTCAAGCGGTGTGCGTGAGGTCACCTACATTTTGAACGACGAAGAACCGGTTGTGACCCTGGGGGACGAGGCGGTTGTTGCTGCCTCAAGGGAAGGCACCTACACGCTCGAGTTCTGGGCGGTTGACAACGAGGAGAACGAGGAAGAGCCGCACAACACCGTCACTTTTGCCATCACCCTCGAGGATCCTGACGATCCTGAGCCAGAGGACATGCCGATCACGGCTACTGTGAAAGACAAACATGCCGAGACGGTGCATGGCGCGGGTTTTGACTCCACAAGCACTGGGTGCGAGGACATGTGCCATACCGACCCCGTCATCACCGGCTGCACGGATGCCGGGTGCCACCGCATCGCGGAGGCTCCTGACCTCGAGCCAGGGCACACGGACGATGATGCCCCTGAAAGCCACGGCTACATCAGGCCGGAGACCTACGGCTGCGACGGCTGCCACAGGATCAAGGGCGACGGCTCAGGCGGCACGATCACCCGTATATCAGGCGCAGACCGCTATGCGACCGCCATCGAGGTCAGCAAGAGAAACTTCACGTCCGCTAACGCGGTCATCATAGCCACTGGTGCGAACTACGCAGACGCGCTTTCTGCAAGCGCGCTCGCAGGCTCGCTTTCCGCCCCACTTCTGCTTACGAGGACCGAGTCCTTGAGCACCGGTGTGCTTGGCGAGATCAATCGCCTCGGTGCAAAACAAGCCTACATCATGGGCTCTTCTGCAGCGGTCTCTAACGCAGTAGAAGGCCTGCTTGGCGAGGCAGGCATAAACGTCGAGCGCATCGCCGGTGCCGACCGCTACGCCACGAGCACTGCTATTGCAGACAAGGTTGCAGAGCTTGAGGGCACCTCGTTTGCCAAGAAGGCGTTCCTTGCCCGCGGCGACAACTTCGCAGACGGGCTTGCCGCATCCCCGCTTGCGTATCGAAACAAGATGCCGGTCGTTCTCACCCGTCCGGCAGAGCTCCCCGCCCCTGCAGGGAGTGCCATCCAGGCTCTCGGCATCATGGATGTCACCATACTCGGCTCTGTCGCTGCGGTATCTGCAAGCGTCGAGGCAGAGGTCGGTGCCCTCGGTACGGACCTGACCGTCAGACGTGTCGCCGGCACAGACCGCTACGCCACCGCAGAGGCGATAGCAAGGCACGCGTTTGACAACTCGCTTGCCACCAAGAACTTCATCGGTGTGGCCACAGGGTTGAACTTCCCTGACGCGCTTGCCGGAGGGGCTGCGACAGGCGAGCGTGGCGGCATACTCGTGCTCACCACGCCAGACGCGCTCTCCCAGAACTGGGAGGGCTACCTGTCAGGCGCGTACGGGGGCATCAAGCCAGACATCCAGATCTATGGCGGGGACAATGTGGTCTCCGAGAGTGTCATGAACAAGCTGCGGGCGATGCTGATCGACTGAGGCCTGCAAAAGTAGGCACGACGCGCAACAAGATCTGACGTACAGCAAGATCCGATGCTAACAAAGTTTGGCATTGACAGGATCTGACACCACTAGCAAGAACTGATCCGGGTAAGACCTGACATACAGCGTGACCAGAGCGCGGGCTGCACTCCAAGCATGGGGCTGCAGCCCGCGTGTGCTCTATGCTGAGCCGCACGTGGCGTCTTTTATGGCTTTATCCTCGGCGAGTGATATCAATGGATATAGATCGTTGTAGTGCTTTTGGATAAACATGGGGCTGCGCTTTTTGTACAGCCGCGCAGCAACGCGGTCGGCGATCGGCAGGACAATGCGCTCGTGGGCGCAGAGCACTTCGGATACGGTACCAATGCTGCCGGTGGCCTGCTTGTTCAAGCACGCGCAGTAGTGGTTGCAACGCTTTTGGATCGCGCAGTCGTCGCAACCCGGCTTTTCCGTCTCGTTCCGGACGTATAGCGCCTTGCGAGCCTCTTCGTCTATGCCGCTCTGCACATCGCCGATCCTATACCCAACGTCGCCTACAAACTGCACGCAGGGATATATCCCGCCATCCGGCGCGATCGAGAGCTGGTGTTGCCCGAGCTCGCAGCGCTCGTGACGATATGTCTTGTTATGCACATGGCTGCTTATCTTCACATCAAAGGGGCTGAGATAGAATTTATCCTCCTTGACCGTGTGTTCATAATAGAACGATGCCAACCTGTCATACTGCCGTTTCAACTCGCCGAGTGCCGCCCTGTCCCATTCGGCGGCGTAATGCAGCGAGCAGATCAGATATCGAAAGCCGAGCGAATACAAGAACTCAACAGACTCGGCATACCACTGCACGGTGTCGGGGCTCACGGTCATCAGAGCTGGCGCATACGGGAAGGATCGCAACAGGCGTTCCGCCGCGGCAACGACCCGATCATGCGTGGGAGCACCGCCCTTTTGCCGCCTGTGGGCGTCATGCGCCCTTTCTGTCCCGTCTATGGACAGGGCGATAAATATGTCGTGTGTGCGGGCATACTGCAAAAACGCGTCATCCAGAAGAAGTCCGTTGGTAGTTATTTTGTAGAAAAACCTTCCATGCCCGGATGCGTGCGCCTGCTCTGTCGAATACGCCACGGTGTCTTCGATCAAGTCACGGCACAACAACGGCTCACCGCCAAAAAATATCAAGCCGAGGCGATGGCCGCCGGATCGCAACGCAAGGTCGACGGCTTTATGCGCGGTATCGGCAGACATGCGATCCGCTGACTGCGAGACATAGCAGTATTGGCAGCGCATGTTGCATTCTGCGGTCAGATGGAGCGTATAGTGCATTTAAATGATCCCCTGCGCCGAGAGCCACTCGATGAAATCCTTGACTTGCTCTCGCAACTCGGCGGAGGCTCGTTGACGCGCTTCCTTCTCGAGCCGAGCGCGGGCTTTTTTCCAGTCATCGGCTTTTGAGACGCTCATCATATCTACCCGTTCAACCGGGTCGTAGAACACGCCATGCACATTTCCGTGATCGGATCTGTTCAGGCCATCATTTAGTGTTCGTGCAGCTTCTTTGTAGTCATAGCGCGATACAGTTGAGACCCGCATGATTCCATTTTCATCCGGCCCAGCAGATTCCCACATACGCATATCATCGGTGGAAACATATTCCATAACGATGTTTCTGCCCTGCACGGTAAAGTCGAAATCAAGCCTGCCTTTTACAGTTTGCATGCGACTATCATTATCGCGTGGCGAATAGTACGGGTTAGGTTTCGGGATCTGGATATTTTCGATCGTGCCACCATTTTGCCGTACGACCAGACCCGACTTCTTGAACTCGTCTTTGATGATGGCAAAAGCGTCGTCTTCTGATAAGAAGACCGGTGCAGCAACTGCCTGACAGCCATAGGTGCCGACGCCATTGCCATGCTCGAAAAACGGCGTTCCGAAAATGGGTGGAGGCGCAAAGTCCCCCATTGTTATGGCACCCGTCCCAGGAGCGGACGGAGGCGCAACACCCCCCATGGTTGTGGTTTCTGTTCCAAGAGCGGGCTGAGGCGCAGAATCTCCCGTCAAGGCGGCTCCGCTATTGCACCCCGCAAGCCCAAGTATGACTACAGCGGACAACACAGTGCCTGCCACAGGCGTTGCGTACCAGCGCAGCGGCCTGTTTTCAAGCAGCAAACGGTTGAGCTCGACGGAATACTGATCCGGATATTTAGGGGTTACCTGTTTTTTGACCGGCACGATCTTTATTTTGGTTGCAATGATGCACCTCCATGTTTATCGCGTTACCGGAGTTCTGACATGTCTATTGGGGAGCGGCGCTCATGCCCAAAGCCTGTCCGTGATTACTAAGACGACGGAAAGATGCCAAATGTTCTTGCCGGATGCCAAAATCTTGCAAAAACATCCAGTGTGGTGCGGATAAAAAGAGTTACAGTGCGGATTGGCAGTGCTGATGGAGCCAAGGTGATCAAGAACGTGCGACAATATAGTCGGCGCAGGTCCAGTGACGAAGAAATTGGTCAGATCACCATTGGCCACACCGGAAGCGGGATGGGCGTCTGTGCGATTAGCCGGAAGCGTGGTTGTCACTATTCAACGATTAGCAAGATGCAAAAGGCGAGGTCGCATTGATGAAAACTACCTTGATAAAGGGACAGGAGCATTCATGCAAAAAGCTACTGCGATCTTAGTTTTCGTCGCGCTTCTCGTGATGCTATCAGGGTGCAAGGGGGGAGCGAGCAGCACCGAACCAGCCGAATTAACTGCCAAGGGAGCTGCAAAAATAGCCCGAGCACATCTTAAATCTGGCGGATCGCAACAAACTTTAGACACAATCACTAATTTTAACTCGCCAAGTGTTGCACGCATGGATGGGTATGGTCCGCAAAAACAAGGAGTATGGAAAGTCACCTTTACCACTACGCAAGATCCACTACTTGGGTCGATAACACTTTATCTCGATAGGCATACGGGAGATGTATTAGGCGGTGACCCAAGAGACTAGCGTAGCCACCACAGCAGCAACAAGGAAATCATCAGAACCGGGCCGAGAATAACCGTTATGCGCAGTTTCGGCACTTTGATATTCAGGACAAAAAAGAATCCGAGAACTGCGAGAGTCACGACACCAGCAGGTACTGAACCAAAAAGAGTGATGGCAGGCAAGATCCACGCGACATTCGTTACAGGCAATCCTCGGTAATATGGCTTGTGCACGTCCGGAACAGCGCTGGTGTTGAAATGTGCAAGCCGAATTACCGCACAGGTTACATAGAAGGCATAAACAATAAGCACGTACCACGCCCTCGCGCCAAGCGAGAACATAATGATTACCGGGGTTACGCCAAAACTGATGACATCCGCGATCGTGTCCAATTGGATGCCAAATTTCTTTTCCTCAGTTGTCCGATTGATCATGCGTGCAACCGCACCATCACTCATGTCGCAGATCCCGGAAACGATAAGGCATATGATGCTCAGTCTGAGATTCCTATACCCTGCGAAGTAACAGCTTGCAAGAGCAAAGAATAAGCCCAGCATAGTGATACTGTTTGCAAGATTCTCATACCCAAGAAACGGTCTTTTTTCTGGGGCCAATGGCTCCACATCCATTTTGATGGTTGGATTACCGACGGTCGCGCAAGTAGTGCTGGAGCCAGTGCCCATCCATTTTGATCAGCTGTTCGAATAGTCTTGCATTACCTTGTGCTCATGGGGTTGCTCTAAGACCAAACCGTGTCTTATCTCCTCCATAGCAGCGTCTCGCTCGATATTGTTGTTCGTTGAGGCGATGATCAATTCGAGTGCAGAATACGGCATGATCTGCGATTCCATGTCATAGAATCTTTTGAATTGAGAGTAATCTTTTGCGGCTTCCACGGCGCAACTCGTGTGCAATATCTTGTGTTTGCTTTGAGGCATAACAAAGCCGCACTCTGCTGTGAGGAACTCCTTCACGCTCTCATAATCATAGGTATCACTTTCTGAGATGTCGTTCAGATCAACATGGACGAATGCCGGCATCAGCGCTCGCCTATCGCTTTGCCGTATTGCTCTTTTGAGATTCTGTTTGAGATTAGGGATGTAGTCCATTGACAGGCACACGTTGGATACCAGCTGATTCTTGCTACCTGATAACCGCTTGATCAACCCGTCGCCATATGCCAGTTGTCTGACCAGCATAAGCATTTCCCGCTGTCCGCTTTTGAGCGGCTTCTTCAATAACAGGAGTCTTCCCACATTCATCAGGAAGTCCAGTGCCTTGTTGTCGCGTGCGGTGTACGCCATTTTTGGCACTATTCTGTTGTAATAAAGCGCCTTCATCTGAGCTGGTTCGTTAGCCAGTACCACATAGGGTACCCGCTCCTCGCAAAGCAATGAATAGAATATGGCATGGGCTATCGAAGTGCATGCACAGGTGTTGTTTTGGAGCTCAAGCAACTTTCTAAACATTGGTTTCAGATCAGCGTCGGCAATCCGCCGTGAAACGAACTCAACATTGGGAAATAGCCTGTGTGCGTTCTCAATGCTTTGCCGAGCATTGTCGGACATATACGGAAGCTCCCAGGTGAGGGCTACCACCCGGAGGTTTAATTTCTTCGACAAATAGTATAGAAGGTAGGTTGAATCCTTGCCCCCAGTGTAAAACAGCGCTACATCAAAACGTCCTGCCCTGTTCTTGGACTGCTGGAACACGTTCTGGATTGGCAGTATCGAGACCAGGTGCTTCTCTGTGTCGGCACATATAGGGCACAGACCCTCTTCATCAAACTCAATTCCCGGGATAATGTAATTGTTTGCTATACAGGATTTGCAAAACGTAGCGTCATCGAGAGTGCCCGGTGTTTTGACGTACTTATCTTCCGGAACAATAATGCCCTGACCAACATATGCCTCGAAAAGCTCACTTTGAGTATCACAGGTACCGTTTATGAGATCTCGGAAAAACGCGATCTCCTTTTTTGTGAGCCTGATGGTGTTCTTGTTCAAATACGGCTTTTTGCGAATACCGTAATAGATAAGCTGGCCATCCTCGAGCTTCCACCTATTTTGTAATACGTACCTCATTTGTTTGCGCCTGCTCACATCTGCCCGGGGTTAAAACCTTACAAACTTATCAATAACGAAAGATGCCTTATTCGCTTTATAATATGCAGAATCATAGGCGCAATTGGAGTAGCAATAAGGATTGCACTCTTTTACAGATTCCTCCAAGGTCTCTTTGAGACGTGCGATTTTCTCCGGTGTCAATGAGAGGAAGTCGATGTCTAATGCATCCATTTTTTTGGTACAGCTTCGGATTGCTCCGTTAGGGGCGACGTTGATCCACCCAAACCTTGTTGGATAATTACACTTCCAAAACTGCTCGTGCCTGAGAAACCTGAATACATTCGTGAAGTATGATTTGTGGTCTATGACGGGGTAGTGCTCATCTTTTTTCGCGAGGATGTAGTCAACAATCTCGTGCAATAGGTCACTATCCTGCTCTGAGAAGTGTATGTCTTTTTCGCCGGGATTTTTCATATCGGGCACGATGAAGCCAAGTGAGATCGGAATGTCGCGATGCTTTGAAAGCTCTAGCAGTGCTTTAATATCTTCAAAGTTGTTGTTGTAAATTACCGAGTTCATTCTGGTTTTCATGCGGTAAGCTTTTTCTGCCGAGCTTAACGCCGCAACGATATTGCCATCAAAGAGCCTGTTCTTCCGCGACACGGAGTTCCTGTCGCGTGTATCGACCGAGATATTCAAATAGTCGAGCCCTGAACTGCCGAGCTTCTGGATCGTTGTGTCGTCGAGCAACGTTCCGTTTGTCGTCAAATCGGTCATGATATTCTGCTTTGAACACAGCTCGAGCGCATCATAAAGATGATCCCAAAGCATAGGTTCCCCGCCGAGGAAACTCATAAGCCCAACCTCTAGGCTGACGGCCTTTTCAAGAACTTGACAGAATAAATCCCACGACATATCCGAAGAATCGTTGTTCTTTTGAAAACAGTAGCTGCAGCTCAAATTACATCTGTCAGTCGGGATAATCCGTACAAAGAAGGCCGTGTTCGTTATATAGGAAGATACGAGGGTTTTTGCAAAGTTCAGCTCTTTTTGCGGTTTCACTTCTCGCGCCTCCCTATTTCATGAATGCGGGTATGCCAAACCACCGGATCGAACAGAATAGATGCACGTCATCAGATCCGAGAATTGTGCTATTGCGCCAGGACTTCCCGCCCAAAGCGATTCCTGCGTTCTGCGCTCATAGTAGCACCTGTCCACTGGTCTCATTTTGGGCTCGGTTCTTATTCATAGAAATAGCATTTGTTCTGCATATTGCTACCACGGACGGGACGACTGGATTTAGAGAGGTCAAGTTCGGGAGACGAAGAGATTGACCAGAGCAGAGTCGGTTCGCCAACAAAACTCAAGTCCTTGGGGTTTGCCCTCTATACGAGAAGCGACAAGACCAAAGGGGCGAGGATCCATCCGAAGTCCGTCAAAAGGTTCAGGGCGCGGGTAAGATGGATCACCAAGCGGAACCAGGGCGGAGCTATGATGTGGTCGTCTCCGAGCTGAGGCGCTACGCCGACGGGTGGCTCCAATACTTCGGCATTGCCGACATGAAGGCTCTCATCCGATGCTCAGCCAGTGGATACGCTGCAGGCTGCGGGGATGTATATCTGGAAGCCGCGGAAGAAGGTCTCAGCGCGGGTTCGCAGCCTGATGAGGCTTAAAGCGACAAGGAGCCAGGCATGGCAGTAAGGCGAACATCCGGAAGGGCTATTGGCGCACTGCGAGCAGCTGGATCCTTGGCACTACCATTGCGAGCGAACCTCTCAAACGTTGCGGACATGCAGATGCATCCAAGAAGTACGAGGAGGTGCACTCAAGCTGCCGAACCGCCGGGTACCGAACGGTATGCACGGTGGTGTGAGAGGACGGGAATCCGGAAAGCCCGGCTATGCCTATTGACCAGATTCCCTCCCGCTCGATTTCATTCCACTATGCGCTCACTTTTTACTTTAACTCTGTAATATCCTGTTTCTAATCTTTGCTAATCTAAGCATTTCTTTATGTTGCAAGACGTTGATTCCTTGTAATGCAGTGCTGATTCCTTGCAATGTGAGACTCTTTTTCTGTAGCTCGATGCTCGTATTCAGGGCTCCCATTATTCTATCGCTTGATAGAT